>PAQX01000064.1 GCA_002709835.1 Deltaproteobacteria bacterium | reverse complement strand
AATCGCATGAAAGGCTGATAACGATCATGGGGCATCGCGCTCGGCCGATTCCCAGCCGGGCGAACCCCCTCCTCCCGTTCCCGGTCACTCTCGAAATACGAATCCATCGTTCTCTCCGTGCCCCACCAGCCTGGCCGGTCCGAAGAGGGGGTCCGTTGTCTCTGGCCAGCTTACGCTGCCGACCTGTTCTCGCGCCCAGCGGTCGCGAAAACGACGAAGCCCCTCCGGCCGGTCAGGCGGGAGGGGCTTCGTCGTTCTCGAACCCTTTGTCCGACCCGACGCTAGGCTGCCCCGCCCGCCCCGATAAGGAGCAGGAGCGCGAGAAGCCCGAGAAGGGTCTGGCTGGCGTGGTTCTTGATGTCGTTCATGACGTGCGGTGTAGAGAACGGCTGGACGGCCGTCAAGCTTGAGGGCGCCTCGCGGACGGGAAGGTCCCTTCGCCCACCCACCCGGATCGAAGAGGTCCACCGGGCCGGGCTTCGCTGCCGATCGGTCTGGACGGGCCTCAACCCACCCCGGACAGGTCGATCCGGCTTCCCCAGCGCGCCCGGACCGCGCGCCGCGTCGCGGCGACGCCCTGGAGCGTCGGGTCCGCGTCGATCTCCCGGCGGGCGATGTTGCGCGCGGCGGCGACGAGCAGAGTGTCGCGCAGGAGATCCGCGATCCGAAGCTCCGGCATGTGCCCGCTCTGTCGCGTGCCCAGGAAGTCGCCGGGCCCACGAATGTCGAGATCCGCGTCCGCGATCTTGAAACCATCCGTCGTCCGGGTCATCGCGCGAAGCCGCTGCTCGCTCTTCTCGCTGCTGCCCCGCGCTACGAGGACGCAGGAACCCTTCGCCCCACCGCGCCCGACACGGCCACGCAGCTGGTGGAGCTGGGCGAGCCCGAATCGCTCGGCATGCTCGATCACCATGAGCGTCGCCTCGGGCACGTCGACGCCGACCTCGATCACCGTCGTCGCCACGAGGATCGACGATTCGCCGCTCGCGAAACGCTCCATCGCGGCCTGACGATCCGCGGCGTCGAGTCGACCGTGGACGAGATCGACCCGATGATCCGGAAAAGATCGGGAGATGGACTCCGCGGACTCGATCGACGAGCGGAGATCCATCTTCTCACTCTCTTCGACGAGCGGATAGACGACGTAGACCCGCTCGTCGCGTTCGAGGGTCTCGCGGATCAGGTCCATGACCCGTTGCCCCTCCCCAGAACGCAGCAGGATCGTCTCGATCGGCTTCCGCCCGGGCGGCAGCTCGTCGATCACCGAGAGATCGAGCTCACCGTAGAGCGTCATGGCGAGACTCCGCGGAATCGGCGTCGCCGTCATCACCATCCGATGCGGGTAGCGGCCATCGGGACGCGGCGCCCCGAGGGCCACGCGTTGCATCACGCCGAAGCGATGCTGCTCGTCGACGATCGACAGGACGAGATCCTTGAACGCGATCTCTCCGGCGACGAGGGCGTGAGTCCCGACCACGAGATCGATCTCCCCCATCGCGAGCAACCCACGAACCTGCTTGATCTCGGCGCGCGGCAGCGAAGCCGTGAGGAGGCCGACCCGGAGCGGAATCGCGTCGCCGCCGCTCTCGACCATCTTCGTCAGCGTCCGGTAGTGCTGCTCCGCGAGGAGTTCGGTCGGCGCCATGAGCGCCGTCTGGCCGCCACACGCGGCGACCGCCACCGCCGAGAGCATCGCGACCGCCGTCTTTCCACTCCCGACGTCGCCCTGCACGAGGCGGTTCATCGGATGCGGCCGCCCGAGATCAGCGAGGATCTCGCCGATCACGCGACGCTGAGCCCCGGTCAGCTTCCACGGGAGCGCCTTCGCCGCCGTTCGCGACTCCGGCCGCGAGGCGTCGATCGCCACCCCGGGTTTCCGACTCGATTTCGCTCGTCGCATCGCGAGACCGAGCTCCAGCAGATAGAGCTCTTCCAACACCAGCCGCTCGTGGGCGGGCGAAGCAAAGGCGGCGTACTGCTCGACGTCGACGTCCGCCTCGGGGCGATGCAACGCGCGCAACGCCCGAGACACGCTGGGCAGTCCGCGCTCCTCGACGACGTCCGCGGGCAGGTGACCCACGACGAGGTCGCTGTAGGCCTCGACGGCCTGACCGATCAGGCGCCGCAGCGTGCGGGGATTCATGCCCTCGGGCGCGGTGTAGACCGGCACCACGCGACCGAGCTCGTCGTCGTCGTTCGCGCGCGGCGCCTTCGCCACCGCTTCCCCGTCGCCCTCTTCCTTCGCGGCCTTGGGTGACTTCAGCACCTCGACGTCGGGGTGGATCAGCTCCTTCGAGAACCGGTAGCGCTTCACCTCGCCGCTCACGAGGACCTGCTTGCCCTTCGTCACGCTCTTCGCGATGGCGTCGCCCCCGCGAAACCACTTGAGCGTCACGATCGATTCATCGTCACCGACGACCGCCTGGAAGATCTTGCCGAAGCGACCGCCGCGCCGGGTCGGAACCCAGTCGACGACCTTCACTTCCCCCACGAACGTCGCCGTCGCCCCCACCTGCAGCTCGCCGACGGTCAACACGCGGCGCCGATCCTCGTAGCGCGTGGGGAGCCAGAAGAGCAGATCGCTCACCCGCTCGAAGCCGCGCCGCGCGAAGCCTTCCGCCTTCTTCGGGCCGACGCCGGGAAGCGCCGCGAGCGATTTCGCGAGCAGTTCGTCCGGCCAACCGGCCCGTCCGAGCGGGTCGATCAGCTCGAGAAGCTCACGCCCGACGTCGCGCCGCGGGGCGTCCGGTTTCCGCGCCCCCAACCGCTTCTGGATCTTCTGGAGCCGCGCACGCAGTTCCTTCGGGAGTCCACAGCCGAGCAGCTGGCCAAGACGCTTGGCGGCCTGCTCCTCCGCCGCAGCCGGCGCCCGCTTGTCGGGATCCCCCGACTCCTCCGCCCGTCCGAGCGCCCACACGGCGCCATGCAGCGCGGCGATCTGATCGTGCAGGGATTCAGGCATCGAGAGACGGGCTCCGGGCGAAGTCGCGCCAGAGTATGCCGAAGGCGAAGAAAAAGCGAATCACCTCGCCCGTCCGGACTAGACGGCCTCGTGGATCCGCTGCAGCGAGCGGACCCCGATCGACTCCGCGCGCATCGCGGCGATCGCGTCCGCACTCGCCCGCGCTGCTGCGAGGGTCGTGCAGTACGGGACGCCCGCGAGCAGCGCCGCGCGACGCAGCGACTTCGAATCCTCGATCGACTTGGGATCGTTGTTGGTCGTGTTGATCACCAGCGAGATGTCCCCGGCTTCGATCCGATCCTGCGTGTGAGGCGAGCCCTCATAGACCTTGTTGATCACTTCGCAGTCGATGCCCAGCCGCTCGAGGGTCGCTGCCGTCCCCTGCGTCGCGAGGACCTTGAAGCCTTCGTCGACCAGGGTCTTGATCGGCTGGAACACCCGCTGGTGTTCCTCTTCGCGAACCGACACGAGGACGGTTCCCCCTTCGACGGGCAGGCTGTTGCCCGCCTGGATCTGGCTCTTCGCGAAGGCGCGGCCGAAGCTCGAATCGATGCCCATGACTTCGCCGGTGCTTTTCATCTCCGGGCCGAGGATGGTGTCGACGCCCGGGAACTTCACGAAGGGGAAGACGGCTTCCTTGACCGAGTAGTGGCCCGGGACGATCTCGCTCGTGAAGTCGAGCTGCTCGAGGGTCTCCCCACCCATGATGCGCGCCGCGAGTTTGGCGAGGGTCCTGCCGATCGCCTTCGAGACGAAGGGCACCGTTCGCGACGCGCGCGGGTTCACCTCGATCACGTAGATCTGCTCGTCCTTGACCGCGTACTGCACGTTCATGAGCCCGCGCACGCCGATCTCGAGGGCGAGCTGACGGCTCGCCTCGATGATCTCGCTGATCCGCTCGGGCGCGAGGGAATACGGCGGGAGCGAGCAGGCCGAGTCGCCGGAGTGGACGCCGGCCTCTTCGATGTGCTCCATGATCCCGCCCACGACGACACGCTCGCCGTCGCAGATGGCGTCGACGTCGACCTCGGTCGCGTCCGCGAGGAAGCGGTCGATCAGGACCGGATGCTCATCGGAGGCCTTCACGGCGAACTGCATGTAGCGCCGGAGCTCCTCCACGTTCTGCACGATCTGCATCGCGCGTCCGCCCAGCACGTACGAAGGGCGGACGAGGACCGGATAGCCGATCCGCCCGGCGATGACCTCGGCTTCGTCGGCGCTCCGGGCGACGTCGCCCTCCGGCCGGACGAGACCGAGCTGCTCGAGCAGCGCGTCGAAGCGTTCGCGATCCTCGGCACGATCGATCGCGTCGGGGCTCGTGCCGATGATCGGAGCGCCCGCCTTCTCGAGGGCCACCGCGAGTTTGAGCGGCGTCTGTCCGCCGAACTGCACGATTACGCCGTCGGGCTTCTCGAGTTCGACGATCTCGAGCACGTCCTCGAGGGTGAGCGGCTCGAAGTAGAGCCGATCGCTCGTGTCGTAGTCCGTCGAGACGGTCTCGGGATTGCAGTTGACCATGATCGTCTCGAACCCCGCTTCATGCAGGGCGAAGACGGCGTGGACGCAGCAGTAGTCGAACTCGATGCCCTGCCCGATCCGGTTCGGCCCCCCCCCCAGGATGATGATTTTCTTGCGATCCGTGGTGTCTGCTTCGCACTCATCCTCGTAGGTCGAGTAGAGGTACGGGGTGTGGGCGACGAATTCGGCCGCGCAGGTGTCGACCCGCTTGTAGACCGGGCGGATGTCGAGCCGGTGGCGGTCGTCTCGGACCTCGGCCTCGCTCTTGCCCCAGAGCGCGCCGATCCGCGCGTCGGAGAAGCCCATCTGCTTCGCGGGCCGGAGCATCGCGTCCCGCTCGCCTTCCGAGGCCTCGGTCAGCCGCTTCTCGGCGATCGCGATCTCCTCGAGGTTTCGCAGGAACCACGGATCGATCTTCGTCCGATCGAAGAGCTCCTCCACGCTCGCGCCGCGGCGGAACGCTTCGACGAGCGCCCAGGGGCGCGTCGAGCACGGCCGATCGATCTGGGCCCAGAGCGACGCCTCCTGATCCTCGGGATCGAGCTCGGGCGAGTCGAAGCCCATGTGGCCGATCTCGAGGGAACGAATCGCCTTCTGGAAGCTCTCTTTGAAGGTCCGGCCGATCGCCATCGCCTCACCGACCGACTTCATCTGGGTCGTGAGCTCGGCATCGGTGTTCGGGAACTTCTCGAAGGTGAAGCGCGGGATCTTCGTGACGACGTAGTCGATCGAGGGTTCGAAGGACGCGGGCGTTTCCTTCGTGATGTCGTTGCGGATCTCGTCGAGAGAGAAGCCGACCGCGAGCTTCGCCGCGATCTTCGCAATGGGGAAGCCGGTCGCCTTCGAAGCGAGGGCCGAAGAGCGCGACACCCGCGGATTCATCTCGATGACGATCAGCGAACCGTCCTCGGGGTTGACGCCGAACTGCACGTTCGACCCGCCCGTGTCGACGCCGATCTCGCGCATGATCGCGACGGCCGCGTCACGCATCTCCTGGTACTCGCGGTCGGTGAGGGTCTGTGCTGGCGCGACGGTGATCGAATCTCCGGTATGCACGCCCATGGCGTCGAAGTTCTCGATCGAGCAGATGATGACGACGTTGTCCGCGTTGTCGCGCATCACTTCGAGCTCGTATTCCTTCCAACCTGCGACGGACTGCTCGACGAGAATCTGGTTCGTAGGTGACTGATCGAGCGCCCACTGCGCCATCCGATCGAAGTCCTCCATCTTTTCGCAGACCCCGCCGCCGGAGCCGCCCATCGTGAAGCTCGGACGGATGATCGTCGGGAGCCCCGTGGTCTTCTGGATCTCGCGCGCCTCCTCGAGGTTCGTCGCGATCCCGGAGGCCGGCATCTTGAGGCCGATCTTGTCCATCGCGGCCCGGAAGAGCTGGCGGTCCTCGGCCTTGTTGATCGCCTCGAGGTTCGCGCCGATCAGCTGGACTCCGTACTTCTCGAGCACGCCGGCTTCAGCGAGATCGATGGCCAGATTGAGCGCAGTCTGGCCGCCGATCGTCGGCAGCAGCGCGTCGGGGCGCTCCTCCGCGATGATCTGCTCGACCGAGGTCACGGTCATCGGCTCGACGTAGGTCTTATCCGCCGTCTCCGGATCCGTCATGATCGTCGCCGGGTTCGAGTTGAGCAGGATGACGCTATAGCCCTCTTCTCGCAGGGCCTTGCAGGCCTGGGTGCCGGAGTAATCGAACTCGCAGGCCTGGCCGATCACGATCGGGCCGGACCCGATCACCATGATCTTGTGAATGTCGTCTCGTCGGGGCACTTGGGACTCCGGGGCGCTCTCGGCAGCGAGAGCGGTTGGACTGGAGGATGCTAGGCCGCGTCGCCGGTGCCGCAGATCTGGGCACCGGTCACGCTCTCACCAGCAGCCGACCGCTCGACCATCTCACGGAACCGCGTGAAGAAGTACTGGGCGTCGTGCGGACCAGGGGAGGCCTCGGGGTGGTACTGGACCGAGAAGAGCGGCTTCGTCTCGTGGGCGATGCCCTCGACCGTCTCGTCGTTCAGGTTGACGTGGGTGATCGCGACCGGCTCGCCGGCCGCCCGCAGGCTCTCGGCCTCTACGGCGTAGCCGTGGTTCTCGGCGCAGATCGCGACGCGACCGGTCGCGAGATCCTTTCCGGGCTGGTTGCCGCCGTGGTGGCCGAACTTGAGCTTGCGCGTCTTGCCGCCGAGAGCGAGGCCGAGGATCTGGTGGCCGAGGCAAATCCCGAAGACCGGCTTCTGTTGGACGAGCTCACGGACGATCGGCTGGACTCCTTCGACCGCTTCCGGGTCGCCGGGGCCATTCGACAGGAAGATCCCGTCCGGATTCATCGCGAGCGCCTCACTCGCCGGCGTCGTCGCGGGCACGACCGTGACGTCGAAGCCCTGCTCCACCAGCAGCCTCAGGATGTTCTTCTTCACACCGAAGTCGTACGCCACGATCTTGAGCTCCTGCCCCGGGCGTTCCGGCCGCGGCAGCTGGCCGTCGACGCCGGCCCAGATTCCCTCGTCGAAGTCGTACTTCGTCGGTGTCGTCACGTTGGCAACCCAGTCGACGCCATCGAGCCCCGGCGCCTGGCGGGCGAGTTCCACGAGCGCGTCCGTCCCCTGGACCTCGGGGTCGGTCGAGAGGACGCCGACCTGGGCCCCGCCGTCGCGAATCCGTCGGACCAGGGCGCGGGTATCGATACCCGCGATCCCGGGGATGCCGGCCTCGGCGAGCTTCGCGTCGAAGTCTCCCTCGGCGCGGTAATTCGACGGGGCGTCGAAGAGTTCCTTCACGACGAAGCCCGAGAGGAAGGGCTTCTGCGACTCGTCGTCTATCCCGTTCACGCCGACGTTCCCGATCTGGGTGTACGTCATCGTGACGATCTGTCCGGCATAGGACGGATCCGTCGCGATCTCCTGGTAGCCGGTCAGGCTCGTGTTGAAGACGACCTCCCCGCTCTTCACCGTCTTCGCGCCAAAGGCACGTCCCCGGTAGACCGTGCCGTCCGCCAGGGCCAGCGCGGCAGGGGTCGTCTCACGGCCCAGCAATTCGTCGACCGTCATGGTCTCGCTCATCGGATCAGTACTCCCCGATCGAAGTCGTAAACGAGCCGTCCGTCGACGATCGTCGACTTCACGCGGCCCGTGAAGGTTTCCCCTGCCCAGGGCGAGTTGCGGCTCTTGGAGAAGCCCTGGGCCGGGTCGTAGGTCCATTCGCGCGCGGGATCNATCAGCGCGACGTCGCCTGNAGCGCCTTCGCGCAGCGAGCCNCCTTCCANGCCGAGGATCCGCGCCCCATTCGTCGAGAGCCGCCGCACGAACTCGAGGGGCGNGAGNGTCCCGTCGTGCACGAGGCCCAGCGTGACGGACACGGCGGTCTCGAGGCCGATCATCCCGGGCGGCGCGTCGGTGTACTCGACTTCCTTTTCGTGGGTCGCATGGGGCGCGTGATCCGAAACGATCACGTCGATCACGCCCTCGGCGAGGGCCGCCCGCAGCGCATCTACATCCTTCTGCGCGCGGAGCGGCGGCGAGACGCGCGTGCTCGTATCGAAGTTCATCGCCGCTTCGTCGGTCAACGTCAGATGGTGCGGGCTGACCTCCGCCGTCACGCGAATGCCCGCCTCACGGGCCTTCCGGATCATATGGACCCCTCCCGCCGTCGAGACGTGGCCCACATGCAGATGGGCACCGGTCAGCGACGCGAGGCGAACGTCCCGGGCGACCATGATCTCCTCGGCCGCCGCGGGGTTGCCCGGCAGACCGAGGCGCGTGGCGACCGGCCCCTCGTTCACGACGCCACCCGCTGCGAGCGCCTGGTCTTCAGCGTGCACGACGACGGGCGCATCGGCCATCTTCGAGTATTCGAGTACGCGCCGCATGACCCCGGCGTCCATGATCGTCGAGCCGTCGTCACTGAAGGCCACGGCGCCCGCTTCCTTGAGCGCCATCATCTCGGTCATGACCTCACCACGCAGACCGCGGGTCGCCGCCGCGATCACGCGGATCTTCGCGGGCGATTCCTTCTCGGCACGATCGAGGATGTACTTGGTCACCGACGGGTCGTCGTTGACCGGGTCGGTGTTTCCCATGCAGGCGACCTGGGTGAAGCCACCGGCGACCGCCGCCGTCCCGCCGCTCGCGAGGTCCTCCTTGTATTCGAGCCCTGGCTCGCGCAGACGCGCGTGCATGTCGACGAGGCCCGGAACGATCCACGCGCCCTCGGCATCGACGACCTCAGCCCCGTCCTGGGGAATCGGATCGCCGCCGGTGGCGAGGGTCGCGATCTTCCCGTCTTCGATCAGGAGCTCCGCCCGCCCCGCTTCCAGGTCGAGGTCCTGGCTGGGGTCGAGCAGCCGCCCGTTGCGTACGATCAGTCGACTCATCGGCTACCGCCCTCCCCGACCGGCGACCAGATAGAGCAGCGCCATGCGAAGCGCGACGCCGTTGCGCACCTGATCGAGGATCACGCTGGGACGGTGGTCCGCGAGTTCGTGGGCGAGTTCGACACCGCGGTTGACCGGGCCCGGGTGCATCACGATCGCGTCTTCCTTGGCGAACCGGAGCTTGGCCCGGTCGAGGCCGAAGGTCGCAGCGTACTCCCGCACGCTCGGGAAGCAGGCCCCCTCGAGGCGCTCCATCTGGATGCGCAGCGCCATCACGACGTCCGCCCCCTCGATCGCCTCACGCAGGTTCGTATAGGCCTTCACGCCGAGGCTCTCGATGTCTGCCGGGAGCATCGTCGGCGGGCCAGCCACGCGGACCTCGGCCCCGAGCTTGCTGAAGCCGTAGATGTTCGAACGGGCGACCCGGCTATGGGCGATGTCGCCGACGATGGTCACTGTGAGCCCCTCGAGCTGCCCCTTCTGCTCGCGGACCGTCAGCATATCGAGGAGCGCCTGGGACGGGTGCTCGTGGGCCCCGTCGCCCGCGTTGATCACGGGAGCTTCGAGGACTTCGGCGAGGCGGTGGGGAACGCCGGCGACCTTGTGGCGCACGACGACCACGTCGGGGTCCATCGCGTCGAGGGTCTTCGCCGTGTCGAGGAGCGTCTCCTTCTTGGTGACGCTCGAGCTCGAGACCGAGAAGTTCACGACGTCCGCGGCGAGTCGCTTGCCGGCGATCTCGAAGCTCGTCTGGGTCCGCGTCGACGGCTCGAAGAAGAGATTGATGTGGGTCCGCCCGCGCAGGGTCGGCACCTTCTTGACCTCGCGGTTTCCGATCTCCTGCATTCGCTCGGCGGTCTCGAGGATCGTCTCGATGTCTTCCCGGGACAGATCTTCGATCCCGAGGAGGTCACGGCCGATCATCGGCTCCCCCCTTCGCCCGCTCGCGCCCCGGACTCGATCACCGACAACCCCATCGCGCCGACGCGCGTCGGACCGTCCGCGCCCTGGTCCGCAGACTCGGGCTCGAACTCGGCCGTGAAGACCACCTTGTCGCTCGGCTGGGTCGGGATGTTCTTGCCGACGTAGTCGATCTTGATCGGCAGTTCCCGGTGCCCCCGATCGACGAGCGCGACGACCCGCACGTGCGACGGTCGCCCGAAGTCCATCAGCGCATCCATGCCGGCCCGGATCGTCCGGCCAGTGTTCACGACGTCTTCGACGAGCACGACGACCCGATCGTCGACGGAGGACGGCATCTCCGTCTTGCGGAGCTGCGGGCGCGCGTTTCGGGTCGAGAGATCGTCGCGGTAGAGCGTGGTGTCGAGAATGCCGAGGGGCGGTCGCGAACCCGTCAGGCTTTCGAGGTTGTCGGCAAGGATCCGGCCGAGAGGGACCCCTCCGTTCGGGATCGAGACGAGGTAGAGCCGCTCCGTCCCGTCGGCACTCTCATGGATCTCGTGCGCGATTCGCTTCAACGCGCGGCGAATCGACTCGTCGTCGAGGACGACGCGGCTGCCTCGCTCGGAACCGCCGGATTCGGGCGGGAGCGTGGTCGTGGAGGGTTCGGCGTGCGCCTGGGCGGGCGCCTCGCCGGGAGCGGCAGGGGGTGTCATCGACGTGGCCTCGTCCTTCCCCGACTCACTGGACGGGGTTAAAGGATGAAGTGGATCGAGAGGGAGAGTACCGCGGCGGCCCGGCCTTTCAATCGCGGCCGGCGGCGATTTCGGGCGGAATCAGCAACTCGGTCCCCGCGCTCTCCGCCCACGCCCGAAGCGCCTCGGCGCAGAACGACGTCTCAGCCGGACGTCACACCGGGGACGGGATCGCAGTCGAGCCCCTGGAACACGCGGTCCCAGCGCTTCTCCGCGGTGAACCAGACCAGGGGGTTGAAGAAGGCGAGCATGTTGCCCTCGTGGGCCCAGGACCAGTAGAGCATGAAGGCCGGTCCCTTCATCTCCTCGAAGCGCACGGTGCCCCAGGCACGGCTGTCGTTCGAACCGTCCCGGTTGTCGCCCATCATGAAGTAGCGACCCTGCGGCACCTTCACGACGCCCGACGGCGGCAAGGTCGACTGGACGGCGATGCGGTTCCGAATGGCCGGGTTATGGAGCACCGAATGACGGCATGCGCCGAGATCCTCGGTCCCGCGGACGTGGGCCTGTCCACGATCGTCGGTCCAGATTCCGGCGGCGGTCAGCGCAACCGGCTCGTCGTTCACCGAGAGCCGCCCCGGCGACCAAGCCACGACGTCCCCCGGCAGCCCGACGACCCGCTTCACGAAGTCCTCGGTGTGCGAACCCGGCGGCGCCTGGTCGACGGGCATGATGTCCCGCATCCCGGGGCGCGCGGGGCGCGCGATCTCGAAGACGACGATGTCGCCGCGCTCGGGTTCGCGGAGGCCGGGCAGTCGAAAGTCCGTGAACGGAACGCGCGGCCCGTAGGAAATCTTGTTCACGAAGAGGTGATCCCCGACGAGCAGGGTCGGAAACATCGAACCCGACGGAATCCGGAAAGGCTCGATCAGGACCTGCCGGACCATCAGAGCGATCGCAATCGCGACGACGAGGGTCATGACCTGCTCGATGAAGGCCTCGAGCATCGTCGGCTCTTCGCCGCCCTCGCCGCCCTCGCCGGACGATTGGACCGGTTCGTCCGACATTAATCGTCTCCCAGACGCAGCGCGGCGAGGAACGCCTCCTGCGGAATCTCGACGCTGCCCACCATCTTCATGCGCTTCTTACCCGCCTTCTGCTTCTCGAGCAGCTTGCGCTTTCGCGTGATGTCGCCGCCATAGCACTTGGCGATCACGTTCTTACGGACCGCGCGCACCGTCGTCCGGGCGATCACCCGGCTACCGATGGCTGCCTGGATCGCGATGGGGAACTGCTGACGCGGAATGAACTCCTTGAGCTTCTTGGTCAGCTCGGCACCACGATTGAAAGCCTTGTCCTTGTGCACGATCAGCGAGAGCGCGTCCACCGGATCCCCGTTCACGAGGACGTCGAGCTTCTGCAGCGCCGACGGCCGGAAGCCGACGAGCTCGTAATCGAATGACCCGTAGCCGCGAGTCGCGCTCTTCAGCTTGTCGTGAAAGTCGGTCACGATCTCGTTGAGCGGCAGCTCGTAGCGGACCTGGACGCGGTTGCCGTGAACGCCCATATCCTTCTGGACCCCGCGCCGGTCCTGACATAGACCGAGGACCGCACCGAGATGATCCGAAGGCACGTGGATCGTCGCCAGCACGACGGGCTCTTCGATCTGTTGGATATCCTGCACGTCCGGGAGCGCCGCCGGCGTCTCGATCTCGAAGGGCTCCCCGTCCTTCGGAACGACGAGGTACCGAACCGTCGGCGCCGTCGTGATGAGGTTCAGGTCGTACTCGCGCTCGAGGCGCTCCTGCACGATCTCCGCATGAAGGAAGCCCAGGAATCCGCATCGGAAGCCGAACCCCAGCGCGGCGCTGGTCTCCGGCTCGTGGGAGAACGATGAGTCGTTCAGCTCGAGTTTCTCGAGAGCGGTCTTCAGGTCCTCGTAGTCCTCGGCATCCACCGGATAGAGCCCGGCGAAGACCATCGGCTTCACTTCCTGAAAGCCTTCGAGGGGCTCTTCCGCACCGCCGCTCGCGGTCGTGATCGTGTCCCCGATCTGAACCTCGGCCAGGGATTTGACGCCCGCCACGACCATCCCGACCTCGCCCGCGGCCAGGGATTCGACCTTTCGCGGCCTGGGGTCGATCACGTTCAGCTGGGTGATCTCGTGTTCGATGCCGGCGATCATGAACTTCACGCGCTCGCGCCGCTTGAGCTCACCGTGCATGACGCGAACGAGCATGACCGCGCCGACGTAGGGGTCGAACCAGGCATCGAAGACCAGGGCCTGCGCCGGCGCATCGCGCTTGCCCTCCGGCGGCGGCACGTTGTCCACGATCGCCTGAAGGACCGCCTCGACGCCCTGCCCCGTCTTCGCCGAGACCGGCAGACAGTCCGCGGCATCGAGACCGACGACGTCCTCGACCTCTTGCGCGACCCGATCCGGATCCGCGCTCGGCAGGTCGATCTTGTTGATGACCGGGATCAGCTCGAGATCCGCATCGACGGCGAGATATGCGTTCGCGAGGGTCTGGGCCTCGATCCCCTGAGCTGCGTCGACGATCAGCAGCGCGCCTTCGCAGGCCGCGAGGGCCCGGGACACTTCGTAGGAGAAATCCACATGGCCGGGGGTGTCGATCAGGTTCAGCACGTACTCCTCGCCGTCCTCGGCGACGAAGTTCATCCGAGCGGTCTGCGCCTTGATCGTGATCCCGCGCTCGCGCTCGAGATCCATGTTGTCGAGGAACTGGTCCTTCTTTTCGCGTTCCGAGATCGACTGCGTCGCGTCGAGGAGACGATCGGCCAACGTGCTCTTGCCGTGGTCGATGTGCGCGATGATGCAGAAATTGCGGATGCGCGATTGGTCGACGCTCATCGCGGGTTCTCTTCTTTCCGTTGCGAGGGATGGGAGCGGAGGTCCGCTTCGAGCTCCGCCATCGGGTCGACGGGCGGCGTGACCGGCGCGTAGGGACAGTCGGCGCTGGCAAGATAGCGGGTGAGCGCGTGCTTCCACGAAGGCATCGTGATTCCCTTCGATTCGGCCCAGCTGCAGTCGAGGACGGAGAAGAGCGGGCGTGTCGCCGGAGTCGGGAAGGTCGAGGTCGGCACCGGATCGATCTTCACGTCGCCGTAGCCCGCCTGATCGAGGATCTCGCGGGCGAAGGCGAACCAGGTCGTCTCGCCGCCGTTGCGCAGGTGGAGCAGCCCCCCGCCCCACAGCGCTTCCTCCTGGCGGGCTATCGCGAGGAGGGCGAAGGCCAGATCCTCCGCGAAGGTCGGCGCCCCCTGCTGGTCGTTCACGACCTTGAGCGGGCCCTCGACCTCTCCGGCCCGTCGCTTCTCGGCCTGATCGAGAATCGCGAGCGGAAAATTGCGCCCGGGCCCGAAAACCCAGCTCGTGCGGACCACGAGGGCATCGGGTTGGTGCCCCAGGACGGCGACCTCGCCGGCTCGCTTGCTCGCCCCATAGACGGTTCGCGGATCCGTCGGGTCGCCCTCCTTGTAGGGGACCATGCCGTCCCCGGCGAAGACGTAGTCCGTCGAGACGTGGATGAAGCGGACCCCGCGCTCCGCGAGCTGCCGCGCCCACTCCGCCGGCGCCAGCGCGTTCGTCTGGTAGGCGAGCGCCTGCTCCCGCTCGCACAGGTCGACCTGGGTATAGGCCGCCGCGTTGATCACGACCTCGGGCAGCCCCCCCTCGGACGCGTCGAGCACCCGGGCAATTCCGTCGGACAGCCCCTTCTCGTCGGAGAGGTCGAGCTCGGCGCGGGTCGTCGCGAAGCTCGCAGCGAGATCCGGTGCCGCATCGACCTGCCGCACGAGACAGCGCCCCAATTGCCCGCCGGCACCGAGGACCCCGACTCGCCGCGGCGCCTTCAGTGTCTGCCCGTTCCCTTCCCCGGCCATCAGCGGCGGCTCGCCTCCGGCTGGCCACGGCCTTCCAGGCGGACCACCCAGGTCGGCAGCCCCTCCTCCTGCTTGAGCCGGTCCGCCGTTGCGCGAGCGCGCGCCTCGTCGGCGAAGGGTTGGACGCGGACGCGCCAACGCCCCCCTTCGCGCTTGGCCGGGAGGACCTCGACGGGATATCCCGCAGACAGGCTGTTGGCGAGCTTGCGCGCAGAGCGCTCGTCGGAGAAGGCTCCGACTTGAATCGCCCAGGGGCGCACGGTCGTGGCCGGCGCAGCTGGCCCCGCCGCAGGAGCACTGGGCGAGACGGCCGCGCCCCGGGCACGGGGAGGCACCGCGACCGCCGAGGTCACCTGCGTCTCGCGAGACGGCGGCTTCCGCACGATCGGCGGCGGGGCACTCGAGTCGGACACCGACGCGGCGATCGGCGGCAACGCTTCCGTCCGTTCGCGCTCTGCAGCGTCGATCATCGGACGCGTTCCCCTAGCCGCAGACGCGTACTCGACCGCCTCCGCATGCTCCGCTTCGATCGCCGCGCCGCCCGCCGGCGCACCGCGGAGCGCGACGGCTTCGCTCTCGCCGCGCAGGTGACGCGCGACGAGCTCGGGCTCCTCGGTCACCAGGCCGAAGACGAGCCCGACCCCGAAGCCCAGAGCCACGAGCAGCACGAGGCGCCCCAGCGCACGCACGAGTCCTCCCGGTCGGAGAGCACGTCCGCGGGGCGACGCCATTACATACGCTCCGGTGCGCCGATTCCGAGCAGCCCGAGGCCGCTGGCCAGCACGTTTCGAATCGCGAGAGCGAGCCCCAGGCGCGCGGCGGTCAGGCCTTCGTCGTCCGAGATCACGCGGTGGCGATCCCCGTCCTGGAGATAGGGGTTCCAGAGCCCCGCGACCTCGCGCAGGTAGTAGGCGATGTGGTGCGGCTCACGGCTCTCGGCGGCGTTGGCGACGACCTCCGGGAAGGTCGCGAGTTTCTTCACGAGCTCGATCTCTTCCTCGAGCTCGAGACGCCCCGCGTCGAAGGCACGCGCCTCGGGCATCGGAACGCCCTCTTCCTCTGCCTTCCGCTCGATCCCGTGGGTCCGGGCGTGAGCGTACTGAACGTAGTAGGCCGGATTCTTCCGCCAGTTCTTGTCCTTCGCGAGATCCAGATCGAAATCGAGATGACCCTCGGGTTTCCGCTCGATCATGAAGAAGCGGAAGACGTCCCGGCCCACGTCGTCGACCAGCTCATCGACGGTCACGAAGGTCGCCTTTCGGGTCGACTGCTTCACGCGCTCGCCACCGCTCGTGATCGTCACGAACTGATGCATCACCAACTCGACCCGGCTGCCGTCGACGCCGAGGACGTCGGTCGCTTCGCGGACGAAGGGGAACTGTTCGATGTGATCGGCGCCCTGCACGTCGATCACGCGATCGAAGCCGCGCCGGAACTTCTCGCGGTGATAAGCGATGTCTGGCATCAGATAGGTCGGCTCGCCGCTGCTCTTGATCACGACGCGATCCCGATCGAGCCCGCGGTCAGTCGCCTTGAACCAGGTCGCCCCATCCGCGTCGTAGATCAGGCCGGCGGCCCGAAGGTCGGTGATCGCCTCTTCGAGCTTGCCCTCGTCATAGAGGCTCCGCTCGTTGTAGTAGACGTCGAACTCGATGCCGATCCGCTTGAGCGTCCCTTCGATGTCCTCGAAGATCACGCGCTGGGCCTCGTCCCGGAAGCGCCCTTCCCCGGGCTCATCGACCAGCCCGTCGCCTTCCGCTTCACGGAGGCCCGCGGCGATGTCCGCGATGTAGTCCCCCTGGTAACCGTCGCTCGGGAAAGCCACGGGAAGACCGTCGACCTCCTCGACCCAATTCTTTTCCGGATCTTCGAGGGCGGTCGGCGGCGGCGCCGCCGCGAGGCCGAGACTCTCGAGATACCGGGCCTTCACCGAGTTGCCGAGGACGCGCATCTGGCGGCCGCCGTCGTTGAAGTAGTACTCGCGGGTGACGTCCCAGCCCGTCGCCTCGAGGAGTCGGGCGATGCAATCGCCCAGGATGCCTTGTCGACCATGGCCCGTGGAGAGCGGGCCCGTCGGATTGGCGGAGACGAACTCCACCTGGACCTTCGGCCGCGCGTCACCGGTCTTCGCCGCCGCGACCTCGGCAGACTCGGATTGACCATACCGATCGCCGGCTTCGATGATGTCGTGCAGTAGATCCTGCCAGCCGGACTCCGCGAGCTTCACGTTCAGGAAGCCCGGGCCCGCGACGTCGAGATTCGCAACCAACCCGCCGGCGTCGCCGAGCCTCGCCTTCAGGTCTTCAGCGATGTCGCGCGGCTTCTGCTTCAAGCGCTTCGCGAGCAGCATCGCGGCGTTGCACGAGTAGTCGCCGTGCTCCTTCTGCCGCGGGACCTCGATCGCGAAGTCGGGCAGCGGATCGGCGTCTCCTGCCGCGTCGAGCAGCGCCCGCAGCGCGTTCTCGATCTCCGTCCGCAACGCTTCCTTCACCTGAGTCGTCCTTCGTCCGGGTATCTGGACCCGGTCCATGTCTTCGTTCGTGAGTCGCTCGTCGGGGAGCCCGGTCCCGCCTCGGCGCCCGGGAGGAAGCGAAAGACCACTTCGCCGGGCAGCGCGAGGTCCATCTCTTCCCGTATCGCCCGATCGATCGCGCTCGGGTCCGCTTCGAGCAGCTCGATCTCGCGGGCGAGCGAGTCGTTCTGCGCGACGAGCACGTCGACGCGACCCGAGGCGAACGCGAGGTCGTCGCGAAGCTCGAGCCAGATCCCTACACCGCTGTCCTGATCGAGCAGCGCCGTCATCGCGAGCAGCACGATGACCAACGTACCGAGGCCAACCGCCTTCACCCACTCCCCCTTCACTCGGGCCCTCCGCTGGAAGCGAGCTGCCTTCTCGTAGCGGCGTCCCCACGAAAAGCGGAGAGCCCCCTCCGAATTCAGCAGCGGGTCCTCATGTCGGCATGCCAATGAGGCGCACTTCCTGCCCCGGTCTCCCGAGCGTGCGTGAATCGTCGGTCAGCGGCGGAGCGTACCGAATTCGTCCCCAAAGGGCACCTCGGCAGGCCGCTCCGGAGGCGATGCCGAGGCCGCTTACCCGCGGAATCAGGTACCGCCGCCGGCGATCACCGACTGAAGACGCTGGACGTGCTCCGGAGCGTCCCACTCCCGCGGGCCCACGTACCGCTCGATCACCTGACCGTCCCGGCCGATCAGCAGCGACTCGGGGACGCCCATGGTCTGGTACGACCGATAGGTCGCCTGATCCAGGTCGAGGACGATCGGAAAGGACAGCTGGTACTCGTCCTGAAAGTCCTGGACGAGCCCCTCTTCCTCGTCGATGGCGACGGCGATCATCTCGAAGTCGTCGCGAGGAAGCTGCCCATAGAGACGTTCCATCGCAGGCATTTCGCTCTCACACGGCTCGCACCAGGTCGCCCAGAAGTTCACGAGAACGACCCGGCCGCGGAGCTGCTCAAGGGTGAGACGGGACTCGGCCATGCCTTCCGGAACGCCCAGGCGACGGAGCTCGAAGGCGGGAGCGCTGGCCCCTCGGACCACCGGAGGTGGACCGGCGTCGACCTGGAGAATCGCGACCACCGCCAACACGACGACCGCCGCGCCCAGCACGAGGCTGACCGCGGCGGATACGGGACGCTTCTCTCCGGGCGAATCCCCGGGCGTCTGTTCGTCGGCGTTGCTCAGGCGTCACTCTCAGCGGACGCGCCGCCTTCGCCGCGGTCCACGAGCTCGATGATCGACATCGGAGCCGCATCGCCCGGGCGCTGGCCCAGCTTGATCACGCGGGTGTAGCCACCGGGTCGATCCTTGTAGCGCTCGGCCAGCTCGTCGAAGACCTTCGAGGTGACTTCCTTGCTGCGGATCGTCTTGAGAGCGTTGCGGCGCGCGTGGAGCGTGCCCTTCTTGCCGAGCGTGATCATCCGCTCGGCGACACCGCGCAGCTCCTTGGCCTTCGCGTCCGTCGTGCGGATCTGCTCGTGCTCGAGAAGCGACGTCACCATGTTCCGGAAGAGAGCCTTCCGGTGGGCACTCGTGCGTCCGAGCTTGCGTCCGGTCTTTCGATGATTCATGGGATCAGCCCTTACTGCGCCTTAGGCCTCGCGCTGCTCACGCATGCGCTCGAGGTCCTTACGGGGAGGCAGGTTGTCGATCGTCATACCCAGCGAGAGACCGAGCGCACCGAGCGTCTCCTTGATCTCGTTGAGGGACTTTCGACCGAAGTTCTTGGTCTTGAGCATCTCGGCTTCGGTCTTCTGGACCAGCTCGCCGATGAAGCGGATGTTGGCGTTCTGCAGACAGTTCGCCGACCGGACGGAGAGCTCGAGCTCATCGACCGACTTGAAGAGGTTCGGGTTGAGCGGCTCGGGCTCGTCGATGAGGGCCTGAGGCGCTTCCGCCTGCTCTTCGAAGTTGATGAAGATCGAGAGCTGCTCCTTGAGGATCTTCGCCGCGAAGGCGATGGCGTCCGCCGGCTCGATCGCGCCGTCGGTCCACAGCTCGAGGTTCAGCCGGTCGAAGTCCGTCTCCCGGCCGACGCGAGCCGGCGTGACGGTGTAGTTCACGCGGCGGATCGGGGAGAAGACCGAGTCGATCGGGATCGTGCCGATCGGCATCTCCTCGGTCTTGTTCTTGTCGGCGAGGACATAGCCCTTGCCGAGTCCGACCGTCGCTTCGAGTTCGAGATCCGAGTCCGGGCCGAGCGTGCAGATCTTGTGATCCGGGTTCATAATCTCGACGGTCTGATCGTCGGAGACGAAGTCGCCGGCGACGACCTGCCCCGCGCCCGACTTGCGGAGGCGGATGGTCTTCGGACCTTCGGTGTTCATCCGGACTCGCACGTCCTTCAGGTTGAGAACGACGGTCGCCACGTCCTCCATCACACCCGGGATGGTGGAGAACTCGTGGAGCACGCCGTCGATCCGGATGCTCGTGATCGCCGCGCCCTGGAGCGAGGAGAGGAGCACGCGGCGAAGCGCGTTACCGAGCGTCGTTCCGAAGCCGCGCT
The DNA here is from genome assembly GCA_002709835.1 of Deltaproteobacteria bacterium. Classification (GTDB taxonomy): domain Bacteria; phylum Myxococcota_A; class UBA9160; order UBA9160; family UBA4427; genus UBA4427. Next base: position 12,553 of record PAQX01000064.1, on the reverse strand, counting down.
CGAGCGGCTCACAGAAGAAGCGTCCGTAGGTCGAGGTCAGCGTATCCTCTTCCACGTCGAGACGACGCGGCCGAATCAGTTCCCGCCAGTTACGAGCGACGACATCATCCTGCATCGGAACCCCCTTGTTGATTCTGCCCTGTCCAGCGTCCTGGTCAGGCACGCGCTCCCGTTACGGGCAGGAGCGACAAGTTTGGATCGGGCGGAACAGCGGAGTGCCGAACACGGCCCTTGTTGCGAATACGGCCACGGCCGAGCTTCGAGCGAGAGCCCTCAGCCCAGCGCGAAACCGAAGGTTTCAGCGAGAATAAAGCTCGACGATCAGCTGCTCGTCGATCGGCAGCGTGACGTCCTCACGCTGGGGCATGGCCTTGACCGTGCCGCGCATCTCGTCCTTTTCGATTTCGAGCCACTGCGGAACCGCGCGACCTTCCATCGTCTCGAGTGCACCGCTGATCCGCTCGACCTTCTTGGACCGATCCCGGACGCCGATGACCCAGCCGGGCTTGACCAGCATGCTGGGCGTATGGGCCTTCTTGCCGTTCACGGTGAAGTGGCCGTGCTTGACGAGTTGGCGGGCTTCCGCGCGGGAAGTCACGTAACCGAGGCGGTAGATCACGTTGTCGAGGCGCCGTTCGAGGAGCATGAGGAGGTTCTCGCCGGAACGACCCTTCATGCGCGAGGCCTGGTCGTAGGTGGCGCGGAACTGCTTCTCGAGCAGGCCGTACATGCGCTTCACCTTCTGCTTCTCACGAAGCTGGACGCCGTAGTCCGAGAAGCGGACTCGCCCCTGGCCGTGCTGGCCCGGGGGATACGCGCGGCGCTCGATAGCGCACTTCTCGGTGAAGCAGCGATCGCCCTTCAGGAAGAGCTTCGTGCCCTCTCGACGACAGAGACGACAAACGGAACCGGTATAACGTGCCATGACTAGACTCTTCTGCTCAGACGCGGCGCCGCTTCGGGGGGCGGCATCCGTTGTGCGGGATCGGGGTGACGTCGCGGATCATGGTGATCTTCATACCCGCAGCCTGAAGCGCGCGGAGCGCGGACTCGCGACCGCCGCCCGGGCCCTTCACGTAGACGCCCAGCGAGCGAACACCGTGCTCCTGCGCCTTCTTCGCGGCCTCTTCGGCGGCGATCTGCGCGGCGAAGGGCGTGGACTTCTTCGATCCCTTGAAGCCCTGCTGTCCGCAGCTGGCCCAGGAGATCGCGTTCCCGCCAACGTCCGTGATGGTGATGACCGTGTTGTTGAAGGTCGACTGGATGTGAGCAATACCCGACTGGATATTCTTCTTGACCTTCTTCTTCGTCTTCTTGGCGACCATGTTTCTTCTGTTCCCCGGCTACTTCTTGGCGATCTTCTTGCCGGCGATCGTCTTGGCCGGGCCCTTGCGCGTGCGCGCGTTCGTGTGGGTGCGCTGACCACGGACCGGCAGACCACGGCGGTGTCGGAGACCGCGGTAGCAGCCGATGTCCATCAGCATCTTGATGTTCTGGTTCACTTCGCGGCGAAGGTCACCCTCCACCTTGTAGTTGTTCTCGATGATCTCGCGGAGCTTGATCGTCTCGGCCTCCGAGAGGAACTCGGTCTTCGAACCGGGCTCGATTCCCGCGGCCTCGCAGATATCGAGAGCGGTCTTGCGACCGACGCCATAGATGTACGTGAGCGAGATTTCGATCCGCTTGTTTCGCGGGAGATCGACGCCTGCAATGCGTGCCATTGAGTACTCCTGGGCCCCTTAGCCCTGTCGCTGCTTGTGCTTGGGGTTCTCGCAGATCACGCGAACGATCCCCCGCCGACGAATCACGCGGCACTTGTCACACATCTTCCGAACCGAAGCTCGAACCTTCATCGTTTATTCCTACTCGTCTCGGCCCGCTCAGTGACTGCCCGGGATCCGGGTCAGCACTTCGGGGCCGTCGTCCGTAATGAGCACCGTGTGCTCGAAATGTGCGGAGAGGGATCCATCGACGGTCACCGCCGTCCAGTCGTCGTCGAGCACCCTCGCCTTGTCGCTTCCCACGTTCACCATCGGCTCGATCGCGAAGATCATCCCGGCGCGAAGCCTGGGCCCGCGGCCGGGCCTTCCGTAGTTCGGGACCTGGGGCGGCTCGTGCATCTCGCGGCCGATGCCATGTCCCACGAATTGGTGAACGACTCCGTAACCTTCTGCTAACGCTCGCTTCTCGATTGCGTGTCCGATGTCCGACAGTCGATTGCCCGGCACCATCTGTTCGATGCCGAGATCCATCGACGCTTTTGTCGTTGCCATCAGCTTTTCGGCTTCGGGGTCGACGTCACCGATCGCGATCGTCACGGCCGTGTCGCCGTGCCAACCGCGGTGCTCCACACCGAAATCGAGGCTGATGATGTCGCCCTCACGGAGCTCACGCGGTCCCGGAATGCCGTGCACGATCTCGTCGTTGACGGACGCGCAGATGACCGCTGGGTAGGGCGCTACCCCCCCGGGAGCATACCCCAGAAACGGGGAGTTCAACCCCCTCTTTTCCAAGGCTTTTGACGCGATTCGATCCAGATCTCCGGTCGTGATTCCGGGCTCAGCCCGATTCCGGATCTCGAGAAGGATCTCGGCCGTCATCTTGCCCACATCCCTCATCTGCTCGATCTCGCGACGGCTCCTGATGGCGATCCGTTCGGCGAAACTCACTGTCGTCTCCGCGTGGGCCCGGCCCCCGCCCTGCCTGGACGAGTGCGGTCGAACCCGGTCACTTGTCGAGTGCTTGCTTGATCCTCTCTCCCACCTCTTCGATGGTGCCCATGCCGTCCACCTCCACGAGGCGGCCTCGGCTTCTGTAGAAGTCCAGTAGCGGCGCGGTCTTCGCGTCGTACTCGCGCATCCGCTCCCGGATCGTCTCTTCGTTGTCGTCCGCGCGGCCCTCGATCTCGGCCCGCTTCAGGAGCCGCTCGACGATCGCGTCGTTGTCCACCGTCAGCGCCAGACAGCAATCGAGCTCAACACCGAGCTTCGAAAGCAGGCCCTCGAGCGCTTCGGCCTGAGCGATCGTGCGCGGGAAGCCGTCAAGGAGGAAGCCCTTCTGCGCGTCGTCCTCGGAGAGGCGCTCTTCCGCGATGCCGATCACGATCTCGTCCGAGACGAGCTCGCCGGACTCCATCACCGTCTTCGCCTGGAGGCCGACCGGCGTCTCCGCGGCGACCGCCGCCCGCAGCATGTCGCCCGTCGAGACGTGAGGGATCCCCAGTCGATCGATCAGGCTCGTCGCCTGGGTGCCCTTCCCGGCTCCGGGCGGGCCCAGCAGAATCATGCGGCTCATCTTCCGAGCCTCCCTCGAACGCGGCCGGTGCCGCTGAAGCCTTCGTATCGACGCGAGACCAGGTGGGCCTCGATCTGACCGACCGTGTCGAGCGAAACGCTCACCGCGATCAGCAGCGCCGTCCCACCGAAGTAGAAAGGCACGCCCATTTCCTGGGACAGGATGACGGGCAGGACGCAGATCGCCGCGACGTAGACCGCGCCGACCAGCGTCAGCCGGGAGAGCACGGCGTCGATGTAGTCTGCGGTCTTTCGACCGGGGCGCACGCCGGGGATGTAGCCGCCGGAGCGCTTGATGTTCTCGGACACGTCGTCCGGGTTGATCATGATCGACGTGTAGAAGAAGCAGAAGAAGATGATCAGCGCGACGTACACGACGTTGTACGAGAGCGCCCCCGGGTTCATCCATTCGTCGATGAAGCGCTGGACGGTCGGGTTGTCCGTGTACTGCCGAACCGTCAGCGGAAGCATGAGCAGCGACGACGCGAAGATCGGCGGGATCACGCCGGCGGTGTTCACGCGCAGCGGGAAGTAGCTCATGTTGGCCGCCTGGCCGGTGTTGCCGCCGCGACGAGCATGCTGGATCGGAATCCGGCGCTGGCCGCGCTCCACGAAGACCACGAAGGCGATCGCGGCGACGACGACGGCCCCGAGGAAGATCACGTTCAGGATCTCGAACTCCCCCGTGCGCACGAGGTCGAAGACGTTCGAGACGCCGGACGGGAGTCCGACGACGATGCCCGAGAAGATGATCAGGGAGATGCCGTTGCCGATCCCGCGCTCGGTCACCTGCTCACCGAGCCACATGATGAATGCGGTGCCCGCGGTCAACGTGATCATCGTCGTCAGCCGGAAGCCCCAGCCGGGCTCGAGGACCGCCCCCTGCCCGAACTGTCCGTTCTCGAGGGCGATCGACATCAGGAAGCTCTGGAAGAGCGCGAGCGCGATGGTCGCGTAGCGCGTCCACTGCGTGATCCGCTTCTGCCCCTCGCTGCCCTCCTTCTTCAAGCGCTCGAGGGCCGGGATCACGACCGTCAGAAGCTGAAAAATGATGCTTGCGGAGATGTAGGGCATGATGCCCAGAGCGAAGATCGAGAGCTGCTCCATCGCGCCGCCGGAGAAGACGTTCAGCAAGCCGAACATCGTCCCCTCCATCGACATGAAGAACTGGCGAATGACGTCTCCGTTGATCCCGGGCGTGACGACGATGCAGCCGACCCGGTAGACCGCGAGCATGGCGGCGGTGAAGAAGATCCGGCGTCGGAGTTCTTCGATTCGGAAGACGTTCTGGAGCGCCTCGATCACTTCAGATCTTCTCCACGCTGCCGCCGGCGGCCTCGATCTTGGCCTGCGCCGACGCACTGACCTTGTTGACCTTGAGCTTCAAGCCACTCGGCGCATCGCCCTCGGCGAGCACCTTGACGGGCTTGCCGGAGCCACGCACGAGGCCCTTCTCGACCATCGCCTGGACGTCGACCTCGGCGTTGTCGCCGAAGACCGCGAGCGCCGCGAGGTTCACGACCTCGTTCTCGACGCGGAAGCGATTCTGGAAGCCCTTCTTCGGGACGCGCTGGTAGAGGGGCATCTGGCCACCCTCGAACCACGGCTTGATCTTCTTGCCGCTGCGAGTGCCCTGGCCCTTCACGCCCGTACCGCAGGTCTTGCCCTTGCCGGAGCCGGGGCCCCGACCGACGCGCTTGCGCGGGCTGCGCGAACCGGGATTCGGAGAGAGTTCGTTCAGCATGGATAAATTCCTGAGGTTCAATCTTCCAGCACCACGACGAGGTGGCGCACCTTGTTGATCATTCCGCGAACCGCCGGAGTGTCTTCGAGCTCACTCACCTGGTTCATCTTACGAAGGCCGAGCCCGCGCAGCGTCGCGCGCTGCTTGCGGTTGTACCCGATCTCGCTCTTGACCTGCTGGATCTTCACGGTCTTGTCAGCCATGACGTGCTCCTTCCGCCTAACGCGTGCGGCCGAGCTGCGCGAGCCGCTCGTCCGGATCGCGGAGCTCGGAGAGCCCGGCCATCACGGCGTTGACGACGTTGCGCGGCGTCTTGGTTCCGAGGGTCTTCGTGAGAACGTCCGAGACGCCCGCCGACTCCACCACGGCGCGAACCGGACCACCGGCGATCACGCCCGTACCCGGAGAGGCCGGCTGCATCAGCACACGGCCCGCGCCCGAGATCCCGATCACGTCGTGCGGAAGCGTCCGCCCGTCGATCAGCGGGATCTTGATCAGCGACTTGCGCGCGCGCTCGACGCCCTTGCGAATCGCTTCCGGGACCTCGCTCGCCTTGCCGAGCCCGACACCGACGACGCCGGCGCCGTCCCCGACGACCACGAGGGCGGAGAAGCTGAAGCGGCGACCGCCCTTCACCACCTTCGAGACGCGGTTGATGTGGATGACTCGATCGTTCAGCTCGTAGTCGTTCGCATTAAGGAGCGACGATTGAATTACAGATGCCATGTCAGAACTGAAGCCCCGCTTCGCGAGCCCCTTCCGCGACGGCCGCGACGCGACCGTGGAAGAGGAATCCGTTTCGATTGAAGACGACCTGGTTGATCGACTTTTCCTTGGCGATCCGGCCGATGGCCTCACCGACCTTCTTCGCCGCCTCGACGTTGCCCGTCCCACCGTCTCCGGCGATCGAGCGATCTCGGGTAGAAGCCGAGCCGAGGGTCTTGCCCGACGGATCGACCAGCTGCTCGTAGGTGTGCTTCGCGCTTCGGAAGACCGTGAGCGACACGCGCTCGCTGCGGGCGAGACCCGTCTGGGTTCGCGCCTTGCGCGCCAGCCACTTTCGGCGCTTGGTGTTCTGGATCTTCTTCTTCATTACGCGCCTGCCTTACCGACCTTGCGGCGGATGTGTTCGTCGTCGTAGCGGACACCCTTGCCCTTGTAGGGCTCCGGCGGCCGGAGTGCGCGGACGTCTGCCGCGAACTGGCCGACGGCCTGCTTATCCGCCCCCTCGATGGCGACCTTCGTGTTCTGGTCGACGGAAACCGACAGGCCCTCCGGGATCGGCATCGCGACGGGATGCGAGAAGCCAAGAAGGAGGTTCAGGACCTTGCCCTTCACGTCGGCGCGATAGCCGACGCCCTCGATCTCGAGGCGCTTCACGAACCCTTCGGAGACACCGACGACCAGGTTGTTCGCGAGCGCACGAACGAGGCCATGGTTCGTCTTCGAGGGCTTGGAGTCGTCGGGGCGCTCGAACGAGAGCGTACCGTCCTCGTTCTTCGCTTTGATCCCAGCCGGGATCTTGCAGCTGAGCTCGCCCTTCGGGCCCTTTACCGAGATTTCGTCGTCCGAGAGGTTGATGGTCACCCCGGACGGAATCGAAATCGGTCGATTACCTACGCGGGACATGTCTACCAGACCTCACAGATCACTTCGCCGCCGACCTTCTGGGCCCGCGCGTCGCGATCGCAGATGACGCCCTTCGACGTCGAGAGGATGGCCATGCCGAGACCGGCACGAACCTGCTTGACCTCGCCCGCGCCGACGTAGATCCGTCGGCCCGGCTTCGAAACGCGGCGCATGCCCTCGATCATGAGCTTGCCGTCGTCCTGGTAGCGGAGGTCGATCGTCATCGTGGGCTTCTTGTCGTCCCCATCGTTCGAGACGGAACCGACGAACCCCTCGTCGGAAAGAACCTGAGCCACTGCGAGCTTGAGCTTCGAAGCGGGGCAGCTCACCTGCGCGTGTCGCGCGCCGCCCGCGTTTCGGATACGAGCCAACATGTCACCAACCGGATCGGTCATCATGGTGGTTGTCTCCTTTACTGCCGGAAGGGCACGCCGAGGTGGGTCAGAAGACTCTTCGCCTCGGCATCGGTGGTTGCGGTCGTGACAACGGTGACGTTCATGCCGGTCACCTTCTCGACCTTGTCGTAGTCCACTTCCGGAAAAATCGTCTGTTCACGAAGGCCGAGCGTGTAGTTCCCACGGCCGTCGAAGGCCTTGGGCGACACGCCCGAGAAGTCGCGCACTCGCGGCAGCGCCACGTTGAGCAGACGGTCGAGGAATTCCCACTGACGGGCGCCGCGGAGCGTGACACTGCAGCCGATAGGCTGACCTTCGCGAAGCTTGAAGTTCGACACGCTCTTCTTGGCGCGGCGCATGACAGGCTTCTGACCGGTGATCTGCGCCAGCTCTTCCATCGCGCGCTCGAGCAGCTTCGGATTCGTCGTCGCCTCGCCGAGGCCGATGTTCACGACGACTTTCTCCACCTTCGGAATCTGGTTGACGTTCCCGTAGCTGAACTCTTCCTGGAGCTTCGGCCGGATCGCCTCGTCGTACTGGGTCTTCAGTCGGGGTGCTTCGGACATGTCAGAGCACCTCCGGCGCGAGCGACACGATGCGCATGAAGCCGGCGCCGCGGAGTTCGCGGGCAACGGGGCCGAAGATACGGGTCCCAACGACTTCCTTGTCCTTACTGATCAGGACGGCGGCATTCTCGTCGAAGAGGATGTGCGTCCCGTCGGGTCGCGAAATCGCCTTCTTCGTCCGCACGATCACCGCGCGGCGAACTTCGCCCTTCTTCACGCGCGCATTCGGGATGGCTTCCTTGACCGCCACCACGATGATGTCGCCCACGGAAGCGAAACGGCGGCGCGAGCCGCCGAGCACCCGGATGCACTTCACCTTCCGTGCACCCGAGTTATCCGCCACCTGGAGTGTGGATTCAGCTTGAATCATTGTTCAGTTCCTCTGCCGACCCATTCGTGGGTCGGCCTGCCTCGCCGGTTCGACGGGACCTGATTGGGCGGTTGCCGAGATCAGATCTGCGTCGCCTTTTCGAGCGTCTCCTGGACCTTCCATCGCTTCCGCTTGGAGAGCGGCCGGTGTTCGATGATCCGAACCTGGTCCCCTTCCGCGCAGTCATTGCTCTCGTCGTGCGCCATGAAGCGCGAATAGCGACGGATGTACTTCTTGTATCGCTTGTCCTGCACGAGACGCTCGACCCGCACCACGACGGTCTTATCCATCTTGTTGCTGATCACGGTCCCGATCAGGGTTCGTCGACTTCCTCGTTCGCTCACGCTTTATGCTCCCTGCCCGGCTGCGCGCTTCTCGGTGAGAAGGGTCTCGACTCGCGCGATATCCTTCTTCAGCTGCCCCAGCAGTGCGGTGTTCTCGAGCTGTTCGGCCGCGCGTCGGATTTTCGCGTTGAAGAGCTCATCGCGGAGCTCCTTACCCTTCTGCTCGAGTTCGTTCTCGGAGAGATCTCGTAATTCGGAGGCGTTCATTTCGATCAGCCCTCCCGCTGCACGAAGCGCGTGCGGACCGGCAGCTTGTGTGCGGCGAGGCGGAGCGCCTCTCGTGCGACCTGCGGGTCGACGCCTTCCATCTCGTAGAGCATGCGCCCGCGCTTCACGGGAGCCACCCAGGCCTCCAGGTTGCCTTTGCCCTTACCCATTCGGACTTCGGCGGGCTTCTTCGTGGTCGGCTTGTCCGGGAAGATCCGGATCCAGACCTTGCCACCACGCTTGGCGTGACGGGTCATCGCGATACGAGCGGCCTCGATTTGGCGCGCCGTGATGAACCCGGAGGACATCGCTTGCAGGCCAAACGTGCCGAATGCCAGCGTATTGCCACGCATGGCCTTCCCGCGGAGGCGGCCCTTGAACATCTTGCGATGCTTGACTTTCTTCGGTTGAAGCATTGTTGCTCTCTCTCAGCTCGGACCGGCGCTTAGCGCGGGGTCTCGGAGCGATGGTCCTGGGAGAGGGGGCCGCGCTTGAGCTCGCGATCACCGACCTCGCCCTTGAAGATCCAGCACTTCACGCCGATCACGCCGTAGGTCGTGCGTGCTTCGGCGAAGCCGTATTCGATCTCGGCGCGGAGGGTGTGCAGCGGGACACGCCCGTCGCGGTACCACTCTCGGCGACCCATCTCGGCGCCGCCGAGGCGACCCGAGCACTGGATCCGGATGCCTTCGGCACCGAATTTCATGGTGGAGATCATCGCCTTCTTCATGGCGCGTCGGAATGCGACCCGGCGCTCGAGCTGCGTCGCGATGTTCTCGGCGACGAGCTGTGCGTCGAGCTCCGCCTTGCGGATCTCCTTGATGTTGATGAACACGTCCGCATCCGTGTACGACTTGAGCTCCTTGCGAAGCAAGTCGACCTCGGCCCCTCGCTTGCCGATCAGGATACCGGGGCGCGCGGTATGGATGTTGATCACGATCTTGTCGCCGGTGCGCTCGATGACGACCTTCGAGATGCCCGCGTGATACAGCTTCTTCTTGATGAACTCGCGGATGCGAACGTCCTCGTGGAGCTGCTCTGCGTAGTTCTTCTCGGCGAACCAATTGGATTGCCACCCGTAGAGGGTGCCGACCCGGAAGCCGTAGGGATGGACTTTCTGACCCATGCTTAGTTCTTCCCCTGCTCGGAGAGCTCGACGTTGATGGTCGCCGTGCGCTTCTGGATCCAGGCCGCGCGACCCTGAGCGCGCGGGCGGATGCGCCACATGCTCGGACCTTCGTCGACGTAGATCGTGGACACGACCAGGTCGTCGATCTCGATCCCGGCGTGCTGGTTCTCGTTCTTCTGCTCGGCGTTCGCGACGGCGGAGCGGACGAGCTTCGCGATCGGACCGGCGATCCGCTTCGGCGAGAGGTCGAGAAGGTTCAGCGCTTCCTCGACGCCCTTCCCGCGGATCTGGTTCGCGACCAGGCGAGCCTTCTGCGCGCTCACGCGGTAGTTGCTGAGCGAAGCCTTGACAGTGTTCTCCGCCATTATCGCTTCACCTTCTTGTCGCTCGCGTGGCCCGTGAACGTGCGGGTCGGCGCGAACTCGCCGAGGCGATGGCCCACCATGTTCTCCGTCACGAAGACGGGCATGAAGAGCTTGCCGTTGTGGACATGGAAGGTGAGTCCCACGAAGTCGGGCGTGATCATCGAGCGGCGCGACCAGGTCTTGACGACGCCCTTCCCGCCGCCCGCCGCGAGCTTGTCGACCTTCCGCTGAAGGCTCGGGTCGACGTAGGGTCCCTTTCGAAGTGAACGTGCCATCTACTTCTTCCCTCGTCGCTTGACGATGTACTTGTCCGTCTGCTTGTTCTTGCGCGTCTTCGCGCCCTTGGTCGGCTTGCCCCAGGGCGTGCACGGGTGGCGACCACCCGAGGAGCGACCCTCACCACCACCCATCGGATGGTCGACCGGGTTCATCGCGACGCCGCGAACGTTGCTGCGCTTGCCGAGCCAACGGGATCGTCCCGCCTTGCCGACGCGCTGGTTCTCGTGCTCGGAGTTGCCGACTTCACCGATCGTGGCGAGACAGTCAATATGAACCATGCGCATCTCGCCGGAGGGCAGGCGGAGCGTCGCCATCTTGCCTTCGCGGGCCATGAGCTGCGCGCTGGTGCCGGCCGAGCGCACGAGCTGCGCGCCCTTCCCCGGCTTCATCTCGATCGCGTGTAGCTGCGTACCCAGCGGGATCTTCGAGAGCGGCATCGCGTTGCCCGGGTGGATCTCGGCATTCGCCGAGGACAGCACCGTGTCCCCGACCTTGAGGCCGAGGGGGCTCAGGATGTATCGCTTCTCGCCGTCCGCGTAGTGGAGCAACGCGATGTTCGCCGACCGGTTCGGGTCGTACTCGATCGCTGCGACCTTGGCGGGCACGTCCACCTTGTTCCGACGGAAGTCGATCTGGCGGAATCGGCGTCGAGCACCACCACCGCGATGGTAGGAGGTGATCCGACCGTTGTTGTTTCGGCCGCCCGACTTCTTGACGAGTCCCTTGGTCAGCGAGCGCTCGGGCTTGCCGCGGGTGATCTCGCCGAAGTCCGAGACGCTCATGTTGCGTCGACCGGCGGACGTGGGCTTGTAGACCTTGACCGGCATGGATCAGACTCCCTCGAAATATTCGATCGTCTGGCCTTCGGCCAGCTCGACGATCGCCTTCTTCCAGGAGGGCTTGCGGCCGATCTTCTTGCCGACGCGCTTCTTCTTCCCGGGCTGGTTCATCGTTCGCACGCCCTCGACCTTCACCTCGAAGAGCATCTCGACGGCGCGGCGAATTTCGTGCTTGGTAGCGGCCGGATCGACACGGAAGGTCGCGATGTTCGCCTCTTCACGGGCGATAGCGCTCTTCTCCGTCACGATCGGTCGCTGGATCACTTCATGGAGGTCCATCAGGCCTTTCCTCCGGCAAGCCGTGCTTCCACCTTGGCGACCGCGGCCTGCGTAATCAGCAGGTTCTTGTGGCGCAACACGTCGTAGACGTTGAGCCCTTCGGCCCGCACCACCGTCACGCCCGGAAGATTCCGGGCGGAGGCCTCGACCGTCGGGTTCGCATCATCAATGACGATGAGCGTGGTGCCCTCGAGACCCAGCGCGCCGAGGATGCCGACGACGGCCTTGGTCTTGTATCCCTCCACCTGCAGGTCGTCGACGACCTTCAGATTCGAGTCGGCGAGGCTCTGGGAGAGCGCCGACTTGAGGGCCGCCCCGCGAACCTTCTTCGGGAGCTTGTGGGCGTAACCGCGCGGGACCGGACCGAACACGACACCACCGCCCTGAAACTGCGGAGCGCGGGTCGTACCCTGCCGAGCGCGACCGGTGCCCTTCTGTCGGTAGGGCTTCGCGCCACCGCCGGACACGAGCGCGCGATTCTTGGTGCTGTGCGTACCGGCGCGTCGCTCTGCGAGCTGGCGCCGCACTTCGGCGTGCAGGAGATGAGGCTTGACCTCGCTCTCGAACACCGCCGCCGAGAGGCTGACTTCGCCAGCCTTCTCGTTCTGCGTATTGACGACGTCGATCGTGGCCATGACTAGAGCTTGATCTCCACGTCGACACCGGCTGCGAGCTCGAGCTTCATCAGCGCGTCGACGGTCTGGGGCGTCGGATCGAGGATGTCGATCAGACGCTTGTGGGTTCGGAGCTCGAACTGCTCGCGCGACTTCTTGTCGATGTGCGGGCCCTTCAGCACGGTCCACTTGTTCTTGTTGGTCGGAAGCGGAATCGGCCCCGCGACGCGCGCGCCCGTGCGCACCGCCGTGTCCACGATCTCACCCGCGCTCTGGTCGAGCAGCTTGTAGTCGTAGGCCTTCATGCGGATCCGAATCTTCTGTGCCGTGGCTTCAGCCATGGAATCTCTCCAATGTGCGACGTCTGTTTTGTCGCGGGACGGGCGGCGTTTGCCCGCCCCTGAACGAAGGCGTCCTGCTCTACTCGATCACCTCGGACACGACGCCCGAGCCGACCGTGCGGCCACCTTCACGGATCGCGAACCGGAGCTCCTTGTCCA
>PAQX01000063.1 GCA_002709835.1 Deltaproteobacteria bacterium | reverse complement strand
CACGCCACGGCGCGCGCATCGGCGTCGGCGAGGAGGCACTCGACGCCCGGGTAGAGCGTGGCTGCGGCGAGGCCGAGGACGCCGGTGCCGCAGCCGAGATCGACGACGCGTTTGGGGGGCTTGTGTCCGACGAAGTCGGCGAGGGCGCCTAGCAGCAGCTCGCTGCCGGTGTCGAGCTTCTTCGCGCTGAAGACGCCGGGGCGCGTCTCGAGCGCGAGGCTGTGGGGCGTTCCATCGAGGGCCTCGACGCGGGCTTCGATCGAGGGGGTCGTCTCGCGCGCCGGGCCGGGGCCGCCGTCCTTCTTGAAACGGACGACCCGGGCGCGGGCCCGGTTCGTGACGACGATCGGAGACTGGTCGAGTTGCTTGGCGAGGCGCTTGACCGCCGAGGTCACCCCGACGCCGTTCGTGCCCGCGAAGAGGAGCTGCCCGCCCGGGGCGAGGATCCGCCAGGCCTCGGCGAGGTCGATCGCGGTGGCGGCGCGGCTCTTCTGGAGGTGGACGACGACCTGCGGATACGACTCGTCACCGATGCCCTCCGTGGACGCGGCGACTTCGAGCTCGGCGATCTCCGCAGCCCGGTAGCGATCCCGCCAGGGCGTCGCGACGAGTCCGCCGCAGGCTCCGACGGCGAGCGCGCCGCCGATCTCGCAGACCGGTCCCTCGCGGAGAACTCCCTCGTCGAGGACGAGCGCCTCCGGTTTGCGTTCGCGACGACTCACCCGCGCGCTCCGCTCATGCGTCCGGGCAGCCCGCGAAGGGCGGTCGTTTCTCGACGTAGGCCATCCACATGGCGTCGAGCATGGTCCAGAGGATGTCGAGTTTGAATTGCAGGACCTCGACCGCGCGATCCTGGAGCGCGCGCGTGTCGAATCCGTCGAGGGTCAGTTGGAGCCCGTGCTCGACGTCCCGGCGCGCCTCACCCAGGCGGCGACGGAAGTAGCCATAGCCGGCTTCATCGATCCATGGATAGAGCGTGGGCCAGTTCTCGAGCCGCTTCTGGTGGATCGTCGGCGCGAAGAGCTCGGTCAGCGAGGAAGCGGCCGCTTCCTGCCAGGGCGCGGTCTGCGCGAAACGCACGTACGCATCCACCGCGAACCGGACCCCCGGCAGCACGTGTCGCTGGTCGAGGATCTCCTCCCGTGAAAGCCCCACGGCTTCGCCGAGCCGGAGCCAGGCTTCGATTCCGCCCGCCTCCTCACCGTCTTCGGCCTCGCCGTCGTGGTCGAGGATGCGACGGATCCACACGCGCCGAACGTTGCGGTCGGGGCAGTTCGACAGGATCGCCGCGTCCTTCCGCGGGATCTGGATCTGGTAGTAGAAGCGGTTCGCCACCCAGCCGCGCACGGCCTCGGCGTCCAGGCCCCCCTCGTTCATGGCGAGGTGGAAGGGATGGTGGATGTGATAGAAGCGCTCCATGCCGCGCAGGCGGGCCTCGAAGTCTTTGCGGGTCTGTGCCGGTTCTTCGGCGCTCATGCGACGTCGATCTCCATCCCATCGAACGCGATCTCGATCCCGGCCGCGTCGAGCTTCGAGCGCTCCGGGCTCGCGGCATCGAGGATCGGATTGGTGTTGTTGATGTGGATCAGGATCTTTCGGGCCGAAAGAGGCGCGAGCCGATCGAGCATGCCGTCCTCGCCAGTCTGAGCGAGGTGGCCCATCTCCTGACCGGTCTTGTCTGCGGCGCCTCGGTCCGCGAGCTCGTCGTCCTTCCAGAGGGTGCCGTCGATCAGGACGACGTCCGCCTGCTGGGCCTGCTCGATCACGAGGTCGGTCCAGCCGCCGAGCCCGGGGGCGTAGAAGACCCGCTTGCCGCTGGCGCGATCGACGAAGGTGATGCCGATCGTGTCGTCCTCGGCGGGCTGGTGGCGCCGCGGGGAATAGGGCGGGGCTTCCCCCGGCAGCGGGATCGGTTGGAGCTCGATCCCGGGGAGCTCGGGGATCTGGAAGGCCGTTCGACCGATCGCGTCGACCGGGTGCCAGTCGACGCCGCGAAAATGTTCCAGGACGGTGAACAGGGGGTAACCGCTCGTCAGGTCGCTGTGAACGCTCGGCGTGCAGTAGACCGGGAGGCGCTTCGTGTGTTCTCGCAGGGTCATCAGCCCCGTGGTGTGATCGATCTGCGCATCGACGATCAGGACGGCGCAGATCGCGGTGTCGCGGACCGCGCGCGCCGGCTGGAGGGCGGGGCAGATCTCGAGCTGGGCCCGCAGATCCGGGGAGGCGTTGACCAGGAGCCAGTCCTCGCTGCCGTCGTTGATCGCGAGGGAAGACTGGGTCCGCGGTGTCGCGTCGATCGTTCCGGCGCGCAGACCGCTGCAGTTCGGGCAGTTGCAGTTCCACTGGGGGAATCCGCCACCGGCACCGGAGCCGAGCACGAAGATCTTCATCGGGGGAGGTCCATCGGTCGCCAGGAGGGTGGGTGAGGGAAGGGAGGGGTCGGAGCGGGCCGGTCAGAAGGGCTTCACGATCACGAAGATCACGATCCCGATCATCAGCAGCGTCGGGACCTCGTTCATGATGCGGTAGAAGCGATGCTCGCGCTGGTTGCGGTCGGCCATGAAGTCGTCGCGCCAGCGCAGCTGTTGGAAGTGGATGAAGAGGAGCACGGCGACGAACAGGAGCTTCGCCCAGAGCCAATACCCGGCATGGGGCAGGTATCCCGGCGTCCCTGGAATCGAGATCATGGCGAGCCCCGCGCCGACGCTCACGATCATCGCCGGCCGCATGATCAGCCGGGCGAGGCGGTCTTCCATTCCCTTGAAGACTTCGCTGGTCTCGCTGCCGACTTCGACCTGCGCATGGTTCACGAAGAGTCGCGGCAGATACAGCAGACCTGCCATCCACGAGATGACCGCGAGTACGTGGAGCACCTTGATCCACGGATAGATCGAGATCAGGAAGCCGCTCATCAGAGACTGAACTGCTCCGCCAGGTTGCGCTCCGAGAGGCTCTGGCCGGCTTCGAAGAGGACCTGGACCTCGACGTCGCGATCCTCTTCGATCTCGACGGCCACGACCTCGCGGACTTCCGTCGAGTCGGCCACCGCGGAGACCGGTCGCTTCTCAGCTTCGAGGACCTCGACCCGGACCTTGGCCGATCGCGGGATCAGTGCGCCCCGCCAGCGCCGCGGACGGAACACGCTGATCGGGGTGAGCGCAAGGACGCCCGCGTCGAGGGGCAGGATCGGCCCGTGGGCGGAAAGGTTGTAGGCCGTGCTGCCCGCCGGCGTGGCGACGAGGGCGCCGTCGCAGATCATCTCTTCGAGCCGGACCACTCCGTCGACGAAGACGCGGAGCTTGGCGGCCTGTCGGGTCTGCCGGAAGATCGAGACCTCGTTCATCGCCTGGAGCTCGACTTTTGCGCCGCTGTCGAGGTGGGCAACCATCCGCAGCGGATGGAGCCCTGCGCACTCGGCGCGGCGGATCCGGTCGAGCAGCTCCTCGGTGGTGAAGGGGTTCATGAGGAAGCCGACCGAGCCGCGGTTCATGCCGTAGATCGGCGTGCCGTGCGCCATGAAGCGGTGGATCGTCTGGAGCATGAACCCGTCGCCCCCGAGCGCGACGATCACGTCGGCATCGGTCGCGGGCTTCGTCGGGTAGAGCGCTTCGAGCTGGGCGAGGGCTGCCTGGGCCGGCTCGCTCCGGGCTGCGACGAACGCCATGTGTTCGGCATCGGCGAAGCTCGGGGCGTTGCCCGTCGATTCTGCGCTGTCGTTGTTCATGGGAGCGACTCGGGTTGGGGAAGGCGGGCGGGCAGGCGCCCGCCCGGGAGACCGCTGGAGAATAGCAAGTGAGATCGAGTCTCCCGATCGCCGAGGGCCTCCGGTATTCTCCACCCGCCGCGTGAGGCGCCTCGCTCTCGAGGTCCCCTTCTCCCCTGTCGCGCGGGTGTCTGCTGCCTGCATCCCGCCCCTGGAAGCCCCTCGATGTCCAATCCGGAAGTCTTCGAGCCCGAGCGCTCGACGCCGATTTCCACCCGCCGCAAGGTCGGGATCGCCGCTGCCGTGCTCTTCCTCCTTTACAGCCTCGTCGGGTACCTCGTCGTCCCATCCGTCGTCGCGTCCCAGCTGGAGCAGGGGATCGAATCGCAGACGGGAACGCGACCGAGCCTCGCGTCGGTTTCCTTCGACCCCTTTGGATGGCGCCTCGAGGTACACGGCTTCGCGATGCCCGACCCTTCCAATGAAGGGGACGCGATCGCGTTTTCGATGCTGGCCGTCGACGTGTCGATCCTCGATCTGTTGATCGCGAACCTCGCCCTCGAAGAGATCGTGCTCGTCGATCCGAGGATCGAGGCCGTGATCGACGAATCGGGCCAGCTCAACTTCCTGGCCTTCGTTCCTGAGGCGAGCGAAGAGACGGAGGCCCCCGAGGTCGCGCCGGCGCAAGACGAAGGAGAGGGAGGGCTCCTCGTCGTGACGGTGGATTCGGTCCGCATCGAGCGGGGCGACATCCGCTTCGCAGACCGTTCTCAGGATCCCCCCTTCGAGGTGGCCATCGCCCCCCTCGATCTCGAAGTGGAGGGCTTCACGACTCGCGCCGGCGGTGCGTCGCCGTATGCCCTCTCCGTCCGGGTCGGCGAGGAGACCACGGTCTCCTGGAACGGCACGGTGGGTCTCGATCCGATCCGATCCGAAGGGGAGTTGGCGCTCGAACGCTTCGACCTGCGGTTGCCCTGGGACTTCCTCTCGGATCGGCTCGCGTTCGAAGTCGCGGAGGGCACCCTCCATGCCTCCGCCCGTTATGCCTTCGACCTGTCCGACGAGCTCGGGCTCACGGTCGAAGAAGCCATGGTGGGACTTCGGGACGTGCGCGTGCTCGATCCGGCGTTGGAAGAGCCCGTCGTTCTGGTGCCGTCCCTGGAAGTCTCCGGGGTCGAGGTCCACGTCGACGGAGAGGGACTGGCCTCCCTGACCGTCGCCGATGTCGAACTCGAAGGGGCACGGGTCCGGTCCCACATCGCGTCCGACGGTGACGTGCACCTCGCGACCTTGTTCACTCCGATCGCGCCCGAGGGCGTCGCCGCGGCGGAGCACGAGGAAAGCGTCGCCGCGCCTCCGAATGAGGAGGAGGGCCGGGCGGCGCGCGTGCCCGCGATCCGGGTCGACCGCGTGGCCCTCTCGGGCGTCGACATTTCCATCCAGGATCGAAGCCCCGCGCGCCCGGTGGATCTGGCCGTCGCGCCCCTCGACCTGGTCGTCACGGGCTATCGCAGCCGACCCGACGCCGAGCTCGGTCTCGAACTGGCGGCCGGGTTGGGCGAAGGAGGGCGACTTTCGCTGACCGGGCCGCTCACCCTCGATCCGCTCGCGACGAGGCTCGCGATCGAACTCGACGGATTCGCGCTCGGTCCTTTTCAACCGTACATGGAGGACGTGGCGCGTCTCGAGATCCCGAGCGCTGCACTCGGCGCGAAGCTCGACGTCGACGTGCGCGCGACGCCGGACGCCGGACCGATGGCGATCACCGCAGTCGGCTGGGTTCAGCTCGACGACCTGTTGACGATCGACCGGCGCCTGGAGCGTCCCTTCGTCGAGTGGAAGCGTCTCCGCTTCGAGGGGCTCGACTACGCCAGCGCAGGAGCTTCCGGCGAAGCGAGCGACCGGGTCCGGATCGAGGAGATCGGCCTGGCCGGTGCGCTGGCCCACGTCGTGATCGACCGGGAGGGAGGAACGAATCTCGAATCGATTTTCGGCGGAGCCTCTGCCGAGGATGCGCCGGTCGAAGCGCCCAGCGAGTCGACCGCAAACGAAGCCCCCGGACCCCGGATCGAAATCGAGAAGATCACCCTGGACGCGTTCGGTGCCGACCTCGACGATCGGTCCCAGGAACCGCATTTCGAGATCTCGCTCGATGCGCTCTCGGGCGCGATCGAGGGACTCTCGTCCGAGAACGACGCCCGCGCGCGCGTCGATCTGAACGGGAAGGTCGACAAAGTCGCGCCGGTCCGGATTGCAGGCCAGATCAACCCCCTCTCCGGCGAGGCCTACACCGATCTGCGCGTCACCGTGGAGGGCGTTTCGCTGCCGAGCTTCACGCCCTACTCGGGGCGCTTCGTCGGCCTCGCGATCGATCGCGGCAAGCTCGCCCTCGATCTCGACTACAAGCTGAATGCGCGGCATCTCGAAGCCTCGAATCTGGTCCAGCTCGATCAGTTCGAGTTCGGCGACAAGGTCGACAGCGACGACGCGACCTCCTTGCCGGTCGGCCTCGCCGTCGCCGTCATGCGGGACACGTCGGGCAACATCGCGATTCCTCTGCCGATCGAGGGGGATATCGACGATCCGGACTTCTCGATCCTTGGGCTCGTGGGGCAGGCCCTCGTCAACGTCGTGACCAAGGTCGCGACTTCGCCGTTCGCCGCGGTTGCGGGTCTCGTCGGCGCCTCGGGCGACGACCTCGCCCAGGTTGCCTTCACTTCGGGCTCTCCGCGCATCTCCGAGGTCGAGAGCACCGAACTCGCCAGTCTGGTTCCGATCCTGGTCGAGCGGCCCGCGCTCCACCTCGAGATCCGCGGGCGTGCCGACCCCGTGGCCGACGCGCGGGGACTGCGTCGAGAGAAGATCGAAGCGGTAGTGCGCCTCGATGCCTACGAGAGGATGTCGAGTCGCGCTCGGGAGCAGGTCGGAGACCCCGCCGCAGTCGTCCTCGATCTGGACGATCGCCTCGATGGGCTCGATCGGTTGACCCGGGCGCGACTTGGACAGCGTGCGCGGGACCTCGTCCCGTCGGAGTCGCTCCCGCCGCGAGGCGAGGAGCGTGATCGGGTCGTCAGCGAGGCCGCCCTCGATGCGCTTGCGGCGGAAGTCGAACTCGCGGAGTCCGACTGGCGGCGTCTCGCTCGCGCCCGGGCAGCGGCCATTCAGGGGGCGCTGCTCGCATCCGCCGAAATCTCGGCGGACCGTCTCTATCTGACGGAGGTGGAGATCGGCCCGGCGGCGGATGGTCAGAACGTGACGGCGCTCCTCCAACTAACGACGAATTGAGCGGTCTTCAACCAAGAGGGCATGAATTCGTCGGCGTTCTCCGAGGTGACGAATTCGAGCGCGATGTCGCAGTCGGCGTGGGGACATGAGGGGGGGCGCTTCGCTTTGTGACACTTGTCGTGTCGCAGCCTCGTCATCTCGCCACGATGTGAGGCGAATCTACGCTTTTCATGCGATTTCTGTTTCTTGAGACGTTATGCCAGTTAAGGTTGGGCGTTGTATCCAGGCCGCGAGTGGATGAAAGCTCCTCTCGCCGACCCCCCCCAAGAGAGAGACGAACGAAATGGATCCGAACGAAGCGAGCGAAATGGTGACCGGCCTTTTTGAGACCGCCGGCAACCTCCTCATCGAATACGGCTTGAGTGCCATCGGCGCGATCGTGGTCTTCATCATCGGTCGGGCGAGCGCGGGTTGGGCTCGGAGCAAGCTTCAGAGCTCGCTCACGAAGGCGGGGACGGATGCATCCCTCATCCCGTTCTTCTCGAGCATGATCTACTACGTGATTCTCGGCGTCGTCCTGATCGCCGTCCTGAATCTCTTCGGAATCGAGACGACCTCGCTGATCGCCGTCTTCGGTACCGCCGGTCTGGCCGTCGGTCTGGCGCTGCAGGGCACGCTGTCGAACTTCTCGTCCGGCGTCATGCTCCTGATCTTTCGCCCGATTCGCGTCGGTGACTTCGTCGAGGTCGCTGGCCAGGCAGGCACGGTCAAGGAGATCGCGATCTTCAATACGATCATGCACACGGGCGACAACGTCCGGATCGTGATCCCGAACGCGCAGGTGTACGGCGACATCGTCAAAAACTACTCCTTCAACGACACCCGCCGGATCGACCTCGTCATGGGCATCGGCTACGGCGACGACATCGGCAAGGCCATCGAGATCATCGAGCGGGTCGTCACGGCCGACGACCGCGTCCTCAAGGACCCGGCGCCGACGATCGCAGTCTCCGAGCTGGCGGATTCCTCCGTCAACCTCGTCGTACGTCCCTGGTGCAACGCGGGAGACTACTGGCCGACTCGCTGGGACCTGACGCGGGCTCTGAAGGAAGAGCTCGAAGCGGGCGGATGCAACATCCCCTTCCCGCAGACGGACGTGCACGTCATCGAAATGCCGAACCGCTAGTCGGGGCGGGCATCCGCATCGAAGCGCGTTTTCCGCTTCGCAGGAATTCGCTAGAACACGGCCGCCGCGGTGAGAGTCGCGGCCTTTCGCACGTCCGGCACGCCGAACAGCGTTTCCGGGCCGAATAAGGGGGAATCATGATTCGAACGATCACGGCGGTGACGACCGCGCTCATGCTCATCGCGGCGAGCGTTGCGGTGGCGGAAGACGAAGGGTGGAGCGCCGACGTTGGTTTGTCCTTCAGTGCGCAGACGGGCACGACGGATACGACGTCCGGGACCCTGGACATCAAGGGGGCGCGTGCCTGGGAGAACGACGAGCTCGACCTTCGTTTCCTCGGGACGATCGGTACGACCCGGGAAAAGGGAAGCGGCGCGAGTGATACGACCCAGAACTCCCAGGCGCTCTTCGGGAGTCACAAGCACACGTTCACCGAACGACTCTTCGTCGGCTCGTGGACCGAGCTCTCGCGCGATGGCACGCAGGATCGCGAGGTTCGTTTCCTGGTGAACACGGGGCCCGGCTACCGCGTGTGGTCGGGGGGCGACGCGGCCAAGGAGCACTTCGATGTCTCCGCGGGCGTGGGTTACCGCTACGAGCAGTACGACGGGAACCAGGGGGATTCGAGTTCGGAGCAGAGCGGCGACAACTTCGCCGACGTCGTGGCCGCCTTCGAGTACAAGGACCTGCTCTTCGACGGTCGCATCGTGTATACGCACACGGGCAGCGCGCGTATGCCGGCGAACCAGCCGGCCTCGTACATTCTCCGGACTGAGGCGACGGCCGGCGTGCCTCTCTCCGATACGTGGGACCTGCGAATCGGGTTCCTCGCGGAGTACGTGGCCGACGTGCCGAACGTCGTCAACGGCCTGACGACGCTCACGACGATCGGGGTCGGCTACAAGTTCTAGCCGCCGCCGGATCGAGTTAGCGACGCCGCCCCCCGCCCCGTGCGGAGGGCGGCGTCTTCGTTTGCGGCCCGCGGGCGGGGAGCCGCTGCCCCGTTCGGAATCGATCCGCTAGGATCCGCCCGCTCCGCGTCGGTCCTCGGCGCCCTTCGGAGCCCTCTGCCAGGAACCCGGACCCATGTACACCATCCTCATCGCACTCCTGATCGGTGCCGCCGCCGGCGGCGCGTGGACGGCGCTCGCGCTCTGGAAGACCTGGCAGTTCGGACTCGTGCTGTTGTTTCTCGTCTCGATCGTCTCGTTCATCGTGATCTCGCGCGTCATGGCGAAGCGGGTGGAGCCTCGGTTCATGGACGTCCAACGGATGATCCAGTCGGGCCAGACGCCGCTGGCGATTCAGACCCTCGAAGAGCTGTTGCCCTTGTCCAACTGGCAGATCCTCCTCAAGGGACAGATCCACGCGCAGATCGGCCTGCTCGCCTACGCGAGCGGCGATGAGGCCCGCGCGGAAGAGCACCTTCCCCGGTCCGGATACCGCGCAACGGAAGCCCAGATGGCGCTGGCTGCGCTCAGCTACCGGAAGGGCCGCAAGGATCAGGCGTACGAGGCTCTCGACACCGCCATCACCGCCGCTAAGAAGCAGATCATGCCCTACCACGTCTACGCGTGGATGGCGCTCAAGGACGGCGACAGAGACAAGGCGATGGACAAGCTCCTCGCCGCCGAGAAGGTCGAGAAGAGCAACGAGTCGACCCAGGAGAACCTGGAGCGTCTGCGCAACGGCAAGAAGCTCAACATGAAGCGCTTCGGCATGCCGTGGTTCGGTCTCCAGCTCGAGAAGCCGCCGGCCCAGTACCGCGCCGCCGCCGGCCAGCCCGCCCGCAAGGGCTTCCGCCAGCGTAAGCAGAAGAAGGGCTAGGCGCCGATCATTCGCCGGGTCGCCTGGGGGCGGCTCGGCGAGCGCGGCTTCAGATCTCGTTCTGGAGCGCCTGCTCGAGGGTCTGCCGCTCGCGGATCAGCTGCGGCTCGCCTTCGAGGTCGATCAGGACCTCCGCAGCCTCTGGAAACGCGTTGTAGTTCTTCGCGTTCATGCCCGCCGCGTAGGCGCCGGCCCCCTCGATGACCAGCGTGTCGCCAATCGAGGCGCGCGGGAGCTTGCGAGGTGCGAGTCCTTCCGGGTCACCCGGGGCGGGCGTCAGGATGTCGCCCGATTCGCAGCAGTGACCGGCGATCACGTACTCGACTTCTTCGGTCGAGGCTTCGCGCCCGTGCGGGACGACGTGGATGGGATGCTGGGCGCCGTAGAGCGAAGGGCGGAGCAGCTCCGTCATGCCGGTATCGACCTTGAGGAAGTCCATGCCCGGTTCGGCAGGGCCGTCGTCACTCGCCGGAGTGTGGGTGTCCACGACGTCCATGATCTCGGCGAGGATCGCGCCGGCGTTGGCGACGAGATAGGAGCCGGGCTCGATCTCGAGCTGAAACGCTTCGCCGCGGCCGGCGACGTAGTTCGCCAGGTCTTCCGCGAGGTGGCGACCGATATCCTGGAGGTTGGCGCTGTTCTCGTCAGGGAGCCGCGCGACCTTGAAGCCACCGCCCAGGGAAAGCCGGTTCAGGTCCGGAAGGCGGCGGGCGATGTCGAGGGTCAGCTGGGCGCAGCGCTTCCAGACCTCCGGGTCGCCGCCAGAGCCGATATGGGTGTGGAGGCCGGTGATCGTCAGATCGAACTCGGCGGCGATCGAGAGGACCTCGTCGATCTTGGCGTGCCAGATTCCGAACGAGGAGGAGGGGCCGCCGACATTCGTCCGGTTGTTGTGGCCGGAGCCCAGGCCCGGGTTGACCCGGACGGAGAGTTCGCCGCCCGGGAAGAGTTCGCCGAAGGTGCGCAGCTGGTGGATCGAACACGCGTTGTAGAGGACACCGCGCTGGACGAGGCCCTTGAGGTCCTTGGGGATCTCCTGAGCGGTGATCTGGATGCGTTCGGGGGCGATTCCGGCGGCTAGGGCGCGCTCGGCCTCGAACCCGGAGCTGGCGTCGACGTGGAGGCCCGCGGCGTCGAAGATCTTGAGAACGGAGCGATTCGGCAGCGCCTTCATCGCGTAGCGGCCGACGAGGGAGCACGGCGAGGGGAAGGCAGCGACCTCCCGCGCGGCCTGCTCGAGGGTGGCCTGATCGTAGACGTAGACCGGGGTCCCGAAGCGTTCTCGGATCCGTTCGACCTGGGCTTCGCTCAAAAATCGCAGAGAGGGCATGGAAAGGAGGCTCCTGGCTCGGTCGGGCGGGCGGGCCAGGCGCGAGCGGGGCGAATCATAGCAGCCCGGACCCCTGGTCTTTGCCGAAGCCGAGACTCATGCGAGACTCCCGCCGAACCGGTCCCTCGCCCCCCGAGGCGACCGACGAAGGGGTGCGAAGGGTGTCCGCGGACGACGCGAACGAGAACGGTGGGGCCGAAACGAGCGGCCTCGACTTCATCCGCACGATCATCGCCGAGGATCTCGCGAGCGGGAAGCACGACAAGGTCGTGACCCGCTTCCCGCCGGAGCCGAACGGCTACCTGCACGTGGGGCATGCGATGGCGATCTGCCTGGACTTCGGCGTGGCGGCGGAGAACGCCGACAGTCGATGCCATCTGCGCTTCGACGACACGAACCCGGCGACCGAAGAGACCGAGTACGTCGACGGGATCATGGAGGACGTGCGCTGGCTCGGATTCGATTGGGGCGAGCACCTCCACTTCACCTCCGACTATTTCGAGACGCTCCATGGCTACGCCGTCTCCCTCATCGAGCAGGGGAAGGCCTACGTCGACGACCAGAACGCGGAAGAGATCCGCGCGAACCAGGGGTCGCTGACCGAGCCGGGAACCGAGAGCCCCTTCCGGAATCGCAGCGCCTCCGAGAACCTCGACCTCTTCGCGCGGATGCGCGCCGGCGAGTTCGACGACGGCGAGAAGGTGCTTCGGGCGAAGATCGACATGGCGGCTTCCGTCGTCGCGCTCCGGGATCCGATCCTCTACCGGATCCAGAAGAAGGCCCATCACCGGACCGGCGACGCCTGGTGCATCTACCCGATGTACGACTTCGCCCACGGCTACTCCGACGCGCTCGAGGGAATCACGCACTCCCTGTGCTCCCTCGAGTTCCAGGATCACCGCCCCCTCTACGACTGGTTCCTCGACCAGGTCGAGACGCAGTCGCGCCCGCGTCAGATCGAGTTCGCCCGGCTGAACGTCTCACACACGATCACGAGCAAGCGCGCTTTGCGTCGTCTGTTCGAGGGGGGGCACGTTCGCGACTGGGACGATCCGCGGATGCCGACGCTCGCGGCGATGCGGAGACGGGGGTATCCGCCGGAGGGGATCCGCGCCTTCTGCAAGGCAGTCGGAGTCGGCAAGAGCCCGAAGCTGATCGAGTTGGCGAACCTCGAGTTCCACGTCCGTCAGGTGCTCAACAAGGAAGTGCCGCGCCGCATGGGCGTCGTCGACCCGCTCAAGGTCGTGATCGAGAACTACCCCGAAGACCAGGAGGAGTTCCTCGAGGCGATCAACAATCCCGAGGACGAGTCCGCGGGCACGCGCGAGGTTCCCTTCAGTCGAGAGATCTACATCGAGCGCGAGGACTTCCTCGAGGATCCTCCCAAGAAGTTCTTCCGACTCGCGCCGGGCCGCGAGGTCCGACTGCGCGCCGCATATTTCGTGACCTGCACCGAGGTGATCAAGGATGGCGCGGGCGAAGTCGTCGAACTTCGCTGCACGTACGACCCGGCAACACGCGGCGGCGATTCTCCCGACGGGCGCAAGGTGAAGGGCACGCTGCACTGGGTCAGTGCGCGCCACGCGATCGGCGCGGAAGTCCGCGACTACGAGACGCTCTTCCTCGAGGAAGAGCCGAACCTGGACGGGGAGGGCGGTCTCGATGCTGCACTCAACCCGTCCTCGCTCGTGGTGCGGACCGGCGCCAAGCTCGAGCCGGCGTTCGAGGACGCGGTGCCTGGCGAGCGTTTTCAGCTCGAACGCCTCGGTTACTACTGCATCGACTCGGACAGCGCGCCTGGGGCGCTGGTGCTGAACCGGACGGCGACGCTCCGGGATACCTGGGCGAAGGTCGCGAAGGGCGGCGGGCCGAAGGGGGACAATCCGTCGAAGCCTTCCAAGAAGCAGAACAAGCAGAAGAAGCAGAAAAAAGAGGACGGGTGATGAAGCGTTTCGGGATGTCTCTGCCGATCGGCGGTGTACCCCTCCACCAGCACGAAGACTGGATCAAGGAGCTTGCCGACCTCGGCTACACCGATCTCTGGTCCTCCGAGGCCGGCGGCCACGACGGTTTCACGCCGCTGGCACTCGCTTCGACGTGGGCGCCGGAGATGCGGCTCGGCATCGCGATCATCCCCGCCTTCACGCGTGGCCCCGCGCTGCTCGCTCAGAGTGCGGCGAGTCTCGCGGAGGCGGCCCCCGGCCGCTTCGTGATGGGAGTTGGGACCTCCTCGAACGTGATCGTCCAGAACTGGAACGGGATTCCCTTCGAAGAGCCCTACAAACGGACACGGGACACGGTCAAGTTCATGCGTGCGGCGCTCGCCGGCGAGAAGATCACCGAGACCTGCGATTCTTTCGACGTGAAGGGCTTCCGTCTCCAGATGCCGCCGCCGGATCCGCAGCCGCCGATCCTGATCGCGGCGCTCCGGCAGGGCATGCTGAAGCTCGCGGGCAAGGTGGGAGACGGCGCGATCCTGAACTGGCTCTCCGCGGAAGACGTGAAGACCGTGGCGCCCTACGTGCACGAAGGGGGGCCGGGTAAAGAGATCGTCGCGCGGCTCTTCGTGATTCCGACGGCGGACCGCGAGAAGGCCCGGGCGATCGCGCGCCGCGGCGCGGCGGCCTATTTGAACGTGCCGGTCTACGCGGCCTTCCACGAATGGCTCGGACGCGGCGATCAACTCAAGGGCATGTGGGATGCGTGGAAGGCCGGGGACCGGAAGGCCGCCCTCGAGGCGATCCCCGACGAGGTCGTCGACGACCTCGTGATCCACGGCTCACCGGAAGAGTGTCGCGATCACATCGAGCGCTACCGGGAAGCCGGCGTGACGACGCCCGCGCTCGCGATCCTCTACGCCGACGATCAGCGGCAGGCGATGCGCGACCTGGCGCCGCGCTAGCGGCGAGAGCCCGAGGGAAGCGGTCGGTCCGCTCGCGGCAGGGCATCGCGCACGACTTCAACGCTCACCTGGCCGTGGTGCTCGCTAAAGGGCACCTCGCACGTCAGGGGAGCGAAGGGCCCAACGACGCGCTCGAGGCGCTCGGCGGTGGAACCGGACTCGGACTCGCGGTGGCCTACGGCATCGTCCACCAGAGTCGGGGGGCGATCACGGTCGAGAGCGCTCCCGGTCGCGGAACGACCTTCAAGGTCCATCTCCCCGCTCGTGACGCCTGACCCTCGCCGTCGGTCCTGCGATCGGGGATGCTTGGGCGATGGCCAGCCGGGATCCCCATCGAGGAAGGACCGAGATCGTGATCTTCGGTCGGCACCCCGTTCTCGACGCGCTCGCGAGTCCCCACGTCGAGGTCTCCCTGGTCCGCTTTGCGAAGGGCACGCCCCCTCAGGACCGGAAGGCGCTCCAGACCGCCGGGCGTGCCGAGGACGTCCCGCTCGAAGAAGTCACCCGCGACGAGCTCTCGCGCTGGACCCATGCGGCACGCCACGACCAGGGGGTCGCCGCGCGCGTTCGTCTCCTGGAGGTCACCGAGGTCGAGGCGTTTCTCGCTGCCGCAACCGGTCGGAACGCCCGGAAGCCGCTCCGGCTGCTCGCCCTCGATGGCGTCACGAACTCCCAGAACGTGGGCATGGTCGTGCGATCGGTGGTGGGGGCCGGGCTCGAGGGGCTGGTCTGGCCGACGGTCGGGCAGCCGTGGGTGAACGGATTGGTGGTCCGCGCCGCCGTAGGGTCGGTCTTCGCCTGCCCGATCCTCCGGTGTGAGACTCTGGTCGGTGGGCTTGCGGCGCTCCAAGCGGCAGGCTTCGAGGTCTACGGGCTCGATTCCGGGGGCGACGCCGGGCTCTTCGACGTCGAACCGGCTCATCGTTCGGTCTTCGTTCTCGGCAGTGAGGCGCGCGGCCTCTCCGAGGAGGTCGCAGGTCAGCTCGACCACCGTCTTTCGATTCCGATGGCGGGGCCCCTCGAGTCCCTGAACGTGGCCGTCGCTGCGGGGCTCGTCGCCTATCACGCGGCCGGGCTGACGCGCGGCGCCAGACGCTAGTTCGCGTGCGTGCCCGGCGTGGGCGGAGCGCCTACGCGTCGGTTGCTTCGTCGATCGCGCGGGCGAGGCCGGCCAGATAGCTCGAGCCGAAAAGGCAGACGTGCACGAGGAGTGGGAGGACCTGGTAGAGCGGAATCCGCGCCTCCGCCCCTGGCGCGAGGGGCCAGGCCTCCTCGTAGGCGGCGAAGACCCGCGGTCCGAACCCGCCGAAGAGCCGCATCATCGCGAGGTCGATTTCGCGATGGCCGCCGTACACCGCTGGATCGATCAGGCACGGCCCACCGCGCTCGTCGCAGATCGCGTTGCCCGACCAAAGGTCGCCGTGCAGACGTGCGGGCGGTTCGTCGGACGCGGCGAGGCGCGGCAGGTCTTCGATCAGCCGGTCGAGAGCGCGACCGACCTCGTTCGACAGTGTGCGCGTGTCGCGGGCGCGGCGAGCGAGCGGCGCGAGGCGTTGCTGCCCGTAGAAATCCAGCCAGTTTTCGCACTGCGTGTTGGGCCACGAAAGACGAGCGATCCAGTTCGGGGTCGGGAAGCCGAAGGCGTCCGGCGCGGCCGCGTGGAGCGCAGCGAGTCCGCGTCCGAGCCGTTCGTCGTGGTCGCGGGCGGGGCGGGCCGACTCGATCCACTCGAGCGCGAGCCAGTCGTCTCCGTGGGCGACGGGACGAGGAATGCGTAGCCCTTCGGCGTGGGCCTCCGCGAGCCAGGCGAGTCCGCGGGCCTCCGCGACCGCGATGGGTGGGACGTCCGGCGAGGGAGAGGGCACGCCCGGATAGCGCTTCACGAAGAGGGTGCGGCCATCGTCGAGCACAACTCGAGCGCTCTCCCCGATGTCGCCGCCCTCGACGGGTTGCGAGTCGATTGGCGCGGAACCGAGCGCCGCTTCGAGGGCGGCGTCGACGGTCAATCGATGTGTCCCGCGTCGCGGAGATGGTCGATCAGCCCGCGGCAGGCAGCCTCACAGAGATCGAGGACGTGATCGAACCCGCTGTCTCCGCCGTAGTAGGGGTCGGGGACATCGGCGCCGCTCGGTGCCGCCGCGTCGAAATCCCGGGCCAGCGCGAGCACGCCTTCGAAGGTGTCTGCGCCGGGGAGGGCGCGCAGGTTCGAGAGGTTCTCGGTGTCCATCGCGAGGACGTAGTCGAAGCGATCGAAGTCGCCGTCCTCGAACTGGCGTCCTCGACTGGCGAGGGCGATGCCTCGCTCGCGTGCGGCCTGGCGCGAGCGGGGATCCGCGCGTTCGCCGACGTGGTAGGCAGCGGTTCCAGCGCTGTCGACGAGGATGCGGCCCGCCAGGCCCTCGTTCTCGACGAGGTGGCGCATCACGCCTTCGGCCGTCGGCGAACGACAGATGTTTCCGAGACAGACGAAACAGACGCGAACGACGTCGTGGGCCATGGCTCCCCCCGGTGTACAACCTAGCAAGACTGCTCGTGGGAGGGCCGGCGCGGGAGAGGCGGCGAAAGCGGCACTCGAGGGAACTCCAGACTCTCGGACTCCGCGTGCTACGAGCGGGACCGACGGGTAAACTGCAGTCTAGGAATCCCGACGCCCTCCGGCTCGGTCTCTTCGAAAGCGACGCTGTCTTGTCCCCGCTCCCCGACCGTCTCGAACTCAGCCGACCCGATGACTGGCATCTGCATCTGCGGGATGGCGCGATGCTCGAACGGGTCGTCGGTGCGACGGCCCGTGTCTTCGCCCGGGCGATCGTGATGCCGAACCTCGACCCGCCGGTGGCGACCACGGCGCAGGCGGAAGACTATGCGGCGCGGATCTCTGCCGTGGTGCCGGATGGAGTGGCGTTCACGCCGCTCATGACGCTGTACCTGACGGGAGAGACGTCGCCCGAAGAGATCGCGCGCGCGACCGCATCGCCCGTGGTGCATGCGGTCAAGCTCTATCCGAAGGGGGCGACGACGAACTCCTCGGCCGGGGTCGAAGGACTCGACGCCCTCGCGCCGGTGCTCGAGGCGATGGAGCGGCACGATCTCCCGCTTCTCGTACACGGGGAGTCTACGGCGCCCGGAGACGACGTGTTCGACCGGGAGCGGATCTTCCTCGAGGGCACCCTCGCGCCCCTCGTCGAGCGATACGAAGGACTCCGCGTCGTGTTCGAGCACATCACGACGGCAGACGCGGCGGCCTTCGTCGCCGAGTCGTCGTCTCGGGTCGGCGCGACGATCACCCCTCAGCACCTCCTGCTGAACCGCAACGCGATCTTCGAAGGCGGGATCCGACCGCATCATTACTGCCTGCCGATCCTCAAGCGAGAGGGCGATCGCGAAGCGCTGGTCGCGGCAGCGACGAGGGGCGATCCGAGCTTCTTCCTCGGGACGGACAGCGCCCCGCATGCGCGGCATACGAAGGAAGCGCCTTGCGGCTGCGCGGGAATCTACAGCGCGCCGGTCGCGATCGAGTCCTACGCCGAAGTCTTCGCGGAAGAGGACGCGCTCCAGCGACTCGAGGGCTTCGCCAGTCACCATGGCGCGGACTTCTACCGGCTCCCCCGCAACGAAGAGCGCATCGTGCTGCTTCGTGAGGACTGGCAGGGGCCGGAGAGCGAAGGTGAAGGGCCGGAGAGCGTGGAGGTCTTCTGGGCGGGGCGGACCTTCCGGTATCGCTTCGGAGGGTTCGTGCGTTAGGGAACGCTCAGTGGGCGCGAAGTCGCCGGCGCATCTTGCGGTGATCGATGCCCGCCTCCTCGAAGACCGGGCCCTCGGCTTCGTAGCCCAGGGCTTCGTAGAAGGGCAGCGCGGCCAGCTGGGCGTGGAGCACGACCTCGTCGCACCCTTCTTCGCGGGCCCGATCGGCGAGGGCGGCCATCAGAAGACGCCCCACGCCCCTCTTTCGTGCCGTCGCGTGAACGGCGACGCGCTCCGCCTTGGCGTGGCCCCCGACGATGCGGAGCCGGGCCGTGCCGACGGGCGTCCCGTCATCTTCCCTGCGCGCGAGGAAGTGCTCGGCGAGCTCGTCGAGATCATCCCATTCGAGTGCGGCTTCGACCTGCTGCTCNTCGACGAAGACGATCCGACGCACGGCNTGGCAGGCCGCGAGGATCGGCGCACANGCTGCGCTCGAAGACGCGCCGAANGGAATGTGCTCGATCGCGACCCTGCTCATCGCTCCTCNGANAGCCCGCCGAGGANCTGATCNCGGAACGNNCGATCGAGGGGCTCCTCGCCNAGCCAGATGCCGAAATAGTCGGCGGCGAAATCCGCGCCTGGAATGGTGCCCANCGGTTCTCCATTGAGGGCGACGGTGGTGCCCACNCCCGGGCTGTAGGTCAGCCGATAGCGGTCGCCTTCCTCGACGTCGCGATACAACGCGTGCAGTCGGTCGAGGCGGCCCCGGAGCGCGGCAAGGCGTTCCGGGGGCAGGGTGCGCTTCAGGAGTGCTTCTGCGGCACCGCCGAAGAAGCGTCCCTCGATGTCCCAGAAATAGTAGAGCTCGAGGGCTTTGGGGACGTTTTCGAAGAGCCGGTCGGCGCGGATGCCGTCGGGCAGATAGAGCCCTCCGACATAGCCGCGAAAGAGTACGCGGTAGCGGAGCAGGCCGAGGCCATAGAGGTCGAGCGAGCCGGCCCCCGATGCGATCTGGTCGGGAAAGGGCACGTCCTCGATCACCGAGGCTTGGGTAACCGGGGCGGCGAGCAGCGAGACGAGGGTCGCGAGCGCCAGCAGGGAGCCGCGAAGGTCATACGAAGAGTCGGGCGGCAAGGCGTTCTCCCGATCGATCGGACCGCAAGAAGATAGCTTCGGGGCAGGAATGCCTGTAGGCAGGGCGGTGTTCTGAAACGCGAACGCCCCGGCGTCTTTCGACGTCGGGGCGTTTGGCGTGGACGCTTTCCGGATCGGCTGCTCAGACCGCCGGCTCGGTGCTCAATCGAGCCGGACTCCTTCGTTCGTCCCTGGTTTACTGGCTGGTCATCCTCGTCCGGGGACAGGATCGACCTGGATGCGCGAGGGCAAGTGGAGAACCCGACCGTCGCTGACAGGAGTTGGCGGCTCCCGCTTTATCCGCTGCTATTCGAATGCATGGTGCGTGCCAAGAGCCCATGAGATCCGTTTTGCTTAGGCAGGGCAGGGGGTTATGAGATCCCAGGCTTGTCCTGGCACGGCGAGTCGAGTGGTCGCAGCTGGTGTATTCTGCACCACTTATCACCGCTTGACGGGCATAGATCGACGCAAGTATCTGAAAAGTATCGGGAAAATAGAAAACCTGAGTACCCTGGTGCATTCTGCGCCACTGATGTGAAACGCACCGCTTCTGTCCCCAGATCGCTCACGGAGGCGCGTCGTGATAGCCTGCGCTCGGTCCAGGCGGCTCAGGGGGGGGCGAGATGGCGGCGACGGAAGAGGCGGAGGCGAGCAGGCCCCACCGCGTTCGACGTCGGCTCGGCTTCGCAATCGCACTGGCCGGCGTGGGTCTCCTCGCACTGCTCGTCCAGGACTCCCTGCGGTTCCTCGTCCCGGGAGAGACCCCGACGCCGATCGCCGACGTCTCCTCCGAGCGCCTGCTCGCCCTGGGGACCGTGGTCGGTTTCGCGTCTGCTGCAGACACCCACGCGTGGGCCGGGCTGCCCTTCGCGCGGCCGCCGGTCGGCCCTCTGCGCTGGCGGGCGCCGCAACCTGTGGAGCCGTGGGCCGAGACGCGTGATGCGCTCGAGTTCGGACGCCCTTGTTTTCAGTCCGGATCGGAGCTGGCTGGCGTTCCCGCTGAGACGGGCGAGGGGTTCGCGGGCGAAGAGGACTGCCTCTACCTGAACGTCTGGAGTCCGCGCTTCGAGCCCGAAGAGGTTCCAACAGGCGCAGAGCGCCTGCCGGTGATGGTCTGGATCCATGGCGGCGGCAACGTCCGGGGCTGGCCTGGCCTGGGGATGTACGACGGTGCGCGGCTCGCCGGGACCCAGGGCGTCGTCGTGGTTTCGATCGCCTATCGGCTCGGGCCTTTGGGGTGGTTCAGTCATCCCGCGCTGCGGGCCGAGGCCGCGGATGCGCTCGAAGCGAGTGGCAACTTCGGCACCCTCGATCAGATCGCTGCGCTTCGCTGGGTCCGCGATCACATCGAAGAGTTCGGGGGCGACCCGGAGAACGTGACGATCTTCGGCGAGAGTGCGGGGGGGCTCGACGTCTACGCGCTGATGCTCGCCCCGGCCGCGCGCGGACTCTTTCATCGTGCCCTCTCTCAGAGCGGGAGCCTGCGGTCGGCCACGCGCACGGAGGCCGAGAACCCGAAGGACGACCCCGACGCGCCGGGGCATCGGTTCAGCAGCGCGGAGGTCGTCGTCCGGCTCCTGGTCGACGCGGGGGTCGTGCCGGACGCGCCCGCGGCACGCGCGTACGCCGCGGATCTTCCGTCGTCGGACCTGCGTGCGTTCCTGCGTGCGCGGGCGCCCCGCGAGCTGATGCTCGCCTATCGGGGCGAGGGCGAGGCTTCGTCGCGGCTCGAGGTGCCAAAGCCGTTCCGGGACGGGTCGCTGCTTCCCGAGGAGGATTGGCTCTCGGCCTTCGAGGCGGGGCGCTTCCACGACGTGCCCGTGCTCGCGGGGGCGACCCGGGACGAGTGGAAGCTCTTCCTGGCGACGGACCCCGCCCACGTCGCGCGCCGCTTCGGTCTCCTCTTCCATATCCGCGATTCCGAGGACTTCGAGCGTCGCGCTCGGCTCTTCTCCGATCGCCGGATCATACAGGGCGTCCACGAGCCTCTCGCCGCCCTCGCGCGCTCGGGGCACGGCCGACTCTTCGCCTACCGCTTCGACTACGACGCGCTGCCGCCCGTGGTCGGGCTCGACCTGGCGCAGCTCCTCGGCGCTTCGCACGGCTTCGAGCTGCCCCTGCTCTTCGGAACCTGGGACGTGGGCAGTCCGCTCCTGTCGGCGGCCTTCTATCGGGAAGAGAACCGAGCGGAGCGCGAGCGTCTGTCGGAAGCGATGATGCAGTACTGGGCGGCCTTCGCGCGGGACGGCCGCCCAGGGCGGGGGACCCGAACGGACCTGCCGGAATGGATGCCTTGGTCCGATCCGACGGGAGGCGGCGATGGCCGCTGGATGCTGCTGGACGATGCGAGCGGGGGTGGGCTGCGCATGGCTGATACGCGCCTCGGTCGGGACACCGTCCTCGCGCGGCTGGTCGAAGAGGCGGAACTCGATCGCGCCACGCGCTGTGAGCTCTACCGGTCCGTCATCGGCGCGCTGCCGCGCTGGGCGTCGCCCGCCGAATACGCGGCGCTTCCGCCCGACGGATGCGCGGGCGAACCGTCGCTCTGATTCGCGGCTGGCGGGCTCGAGCAGCTCGCCGCGGTCGCTCGGCGCGCATTCTGGCCTAGACTCCGGCGCCCCGAGCCGCGATCTGCGCGGCGATCCCTCCACCCGCAGCCTCGGAGCGAAGATGTCCTCGGACGCGTCCGCCGAGATTCTCGAGCGCCTCTACGAAGTCGTCGTCGCCCGCCGCGACGAACGGCCGGAGGGGTCCTACGTGGTCCAGCTTCTCGACGGAGGCTGGTCCGCGATCGGTGCGAAGATCCGCGAGGAGGCGGGCGAGGTCGTCGAAGCCGGGACGAACGAGTCGGACTCGGCGGTCGCCCACGAGGCCGCGGACCTGATCTTCCACCTCTGGGTCGGCCTGGCGGCGCGCGACGTCGATCCGCGGGAAGTGTTCGCCGAGCTCGGGCGCCGATTCGGAATCGGCGGACTCGCAGAGAAGGCGTCTCGGGGCGCGAAGAAGGAGGGCTGAGGTGATGATCCCGGACGAAAGACTGCGCATCGCAATTCCTTCGAAAGGCCGTCTCCGCGATGCCGCCCTCGAGACCCTCGAGCGCGCGGGCCTTCGCTTCCGGGTCTCCGGTCGACGCCTCTTCTCGGTTTGCTCCGATACCGGGATCCGCATCATCTTCACGAATACCGCCGACATTCCCGTGCTCGTCGCCGAGGGGGTGGTCGATCTCGGGATCACCGGAAGCGACCAGGTGCTCGAGAAGCGCGTCGACGTCGTCGAACATCGACGGCTCGGCTTCGGCCGCTGTCGCCTGTCCGTCGCCGTCCACAAGGACGCGCCCTATGCGAGTTCGGGTGATCTGGCGGGCAAGGTCGTCGGCGCGAAGTTCGTGAACCTCGCGAAGGATCATTTCGCGGCGATCGGCGCCGAAGGCGTGCGGATCGTCGAGATCCAGGGCGCCGTCGAGGTCATGGTCCTGCTCGGCCTCGTCGACGGCATCGTCGAGATCGTCGAGACGGGGAACAGTCTCGTCGAGAACGACCTGATCGAGCTGGAAAAAGTCCTCGATGCCGAGGCCGTCCTGATCGGAGGTAGCACGCCTCGAGATGCCGAACTCCGGGACCAGCTACTGCGGCGGATCGATGGGGTCCTCGCTGCTTCTCGCTACACGCTGCTCGAGTACAACTGCCCGGCCGCGCGGATCGAGGAAGCCTCGGCGATCACGCCGGGCTTCTCGTCCCCCACGATCACGCCGCTTCAGGACGCGGCCTGGCTCTCGGTCAAGGTCCTCGTCGAGAAGGCGACGACTCAGCGCGTGATCGATGCGCTCGAGGCGCTCGGCTGCGTCGCGATCCTCGAGACCGAGCTCCGACACGCGCGTCTCTAGCGGGTCGTGGCTCCCGCCGGCCGCCGCCCCCTCTGCACGGGAGGGCGTGCAGCGCCCTGCTTCGCTGCGCTTCAGGGTGAATGCCGCCGACCGCCCCCGCCTTGTCCGTATCGAATCCGGTGTATTGCTGAGCGGGGGAATGCCCTCGTTGGGCCTGTGAAAACCGGGTCAGAGCTCGGCGGAATCCCCTAGCTGAACTGGGAATGTTCACCGGGATCGCGAATTCTCCATCATGCATCTCGGATCATCGCCGATGAGAACGCCATGGCCGAGGGGGGCTGCCCACTCGGATGGAGACCCTACATGGCGCGAGTGCTGCTGATCGATGACTGCCCTGACTTCGGTGCGTGGGCGCGTAGCACCTTGGAAAGCGAGGGCCTCGAGGTGATCGAAGCGCGGGATGCCCTGGCGGGGCTCCAGCGTGCCGTGGAAGACCGGCCCGACTGTGTCGTGGTCGCCGGCGCTCTGCCCGGACTCGACGGACTCGACGTGGCCGCTCGGATCGCCGAGGAGCCGACGACGGCGGGCCTTCCGGTGCTCATCGCGTGCGACCCGGCCGAGGCGACGCTCCGCGGGGTGGCCCGAGCGGCCGGTGCCCAGGATCTCCTCCCGCGGACCGGTCGCGCGGCCGACCTGACCGAGCCGGTTCGGGATGCGTTGTGGACCGCCGGCGTCGCCTGGGGCGCCTGAGGGCGAGGCCGGCGTGATTCGCCCCGGAGCGCGCTGAGCCCGGATCAAGGGCGTGTCCGGTGGGTTGGTGCGCGCGCGAGCCAGAGGGCGCTCCCCACGACCAGCGTGCCGCCGAGGAAGGCGAGGGCATCCGGTGTCTGTCCGAAGACGAGGAAGCCCCAGCCGACGGCGAAGACGATCTGCAGGTACGACAGGGCCGTTCCGTGCGCGGCGGGCAGGATCGCGAGCCCGCGGGTCAGCGTCACCTGGCCGACCTGGGTCGCGAGTCCGATGCCCAGGAGCAGGATCCACTCGGCACCGACCGGCCACACGAAGTCGGTCCCCATCGTGGGCAGCGCGACCGGCAGCGTGACCATCGGGAAGTAGAAGACGATCACGAGCGGGTCCTCGCCCCCGAGCGAGAGCTTGCGAACGACCACGTAGGCCGCGGCGGTGAAGATCGCGCCCAGCAGAGCGATGCCCACCCACAGCGAGTCGAGCCCCGCTGCGCTCTCGCCGAAGAGGAAGCCCGGCTTCGCGATCAGCGCGACGCCGACGAGACTCGCGGCCGTCGCGAGGAAGATCCGACGCGGGACGCGCTCGCCCAGGAAGAGCCCCGCGAAGAGGGCGGCCAGCGGTGGATGGAGATGCTGGAGCATGGTCGTTTCCGCCAGCGGCAGATGCGTGACTGCCCCGTAGAGACACGACAGCCCGCCAAAACCGAGCAGTCCCCGGATCCAGAGCCATTTCCGATCGCGGCCCCAGGGTGACACGCCGGCGCGCCGGAGCAGAGACCAGCTGAGGGCGAGGCTCACGAGGGCGCGCGCGACGACGATCTCCTGACTCGGGAGTCGTTCGCCGGCGACCTTGACGAGCATCGACATCGCGCTGAAGGCGAGCGCCGAGGCGATCATGAACAGGACGCCCCGCTGCATCGCTCTCGAACCTCCCTCTGCGTGGCGCCATCTTGTCGCAGATGCAGCGCGGGCGCACCGGGCAGGGAGCGTCGTGAACTCCGCAAAGGGCGCACTGCGTCGCCGCAGCGGACAGAGCGCCTCGCCGGGCGCGGGGCGGGAGCGGCCGATAGACTGCGGCCGGAGCGAACCATGCCCGACCTCTCTCCCAGTCTTCGAATCCTGCGCGACCTGATCGCGATTCCATCGGTGAACCCGATGGGGCGGGATGATCTGCCGCCGGAGATCGTGGGCGAGCACGCGATCGCCGAGGATCTCGCGGAGCGACTCCGTCGCCTGGGGCTCGATGCCTCTCTGGTGGGTCAGGACGGACGGACGAGCGTGATCGCCGAAGCGGTGGCCGGTCCCGACGCGGAGACCGTGCTGGTCGCGAGTCACATCGACACCGTGCCCGTCGACGGCATGGAGATCGATCCCTTCGACCCCGTCGTCGAGGGCGGCCGGATCCTCGGTCGGGGCTCGTGCGACACGAAGGCGGGGATGGCCGCGCTGCTCGAGGCGCTCGAGCGCGTGCTCGCAAACGGAACGCTTCGACGGAACGTGCTGATCGTCGGTGAAGCGGACGAAGAGCTCGGCAGTCTCGGCGTGAACGATGTCCTCGACTTTCTGGGCGACCGTCGACCCGACTGGGTGCTCGCGACCGAGCCCACGGATCTGCGGCTGATCAACGCTCACAAGGGCGTCGTCCACGCGCGGATCTGCGCGCACGGCCGCGCGTGTCACAGCTCGGATCCCGGCCTGGGGCGGAACGCGATCGTGCTCCTCGCGCAGGCGATTCTGGCGATCGAGTCGAGCGCCGCCGTCTTCACGACGCGTCCGCATCCTCAGCTCGGCCCAGCGACCTTGTCCGTCGGCGTCGTGCGCGGTGGCCAGGCGCCGAACATCGTCCCCGACGAGGCGCGGATCTGGGTCGACCGGCGGACCCTGCCGGACGAGTCCGCCCATAGCGTTCAGCAGCAGGTCGCCGCGGCGCTCGAGG
The DNA here is from genome assembly GCA_002709835.1 of Deltaproteobacteria bacterium. Taxonomy (GTDB): domain Bacteria; phylum Myxococcota_A; class UBA9160; order UBA9160; family UBA4427; genus UBA4427. The sequence goes on along the minus strand of PAQX01000063.1, from coordinate 2,203 downwards.
ACGCCGGCCTCGCAGAGGATGTCGTCGTCGAGGCCTGCTCCGAAGAGAAACCGCCCCTCGAGACCGCGGCCGATGCGCTCGCGACGGTGGCGACGGCCGAGGCGATGACCGCCGAGGGGCTTTCCGGCGAGCCTGCCCACGTTGCCTTCGGGACGGATGCGGGGGTCTTCGGGCGTGCCGGGCTTCCCGGGATCGTGCTGGGACCCGGCTCGATCGACGTCGCGCACACCTCACGGGAGTTCGTCCCGATGGAAGAGGTGGAGACGATGGTGCGGATCTTCGAGCGACTGCTCACGACCCCCGGCGCTCGCGAAGGCGCCTCCTGATCATTCGGCCGCAGGCGCCATCCGGCCGCAGGCGCCACCGGCCGCGCTCGGACGAGGCCTAACGGATGACGCGGACCGGGATCCAGCGTTGGACGATGGGTTCGATCGTGCCCTCGCGATGCCAGCGGGAGAGGGTCGCATCGAGCTCGGCCCGCAGCTGCTGGTCTTCCCGCCGTACGGCCCACGCGAGTTTTTCCTCGGTCAGCGGTCGGTAGAGTCCGATCAGGTCGCGATGGTCGAGCCCCCCGGCGATTCGCCAGATCGTCGGGGCATCGTGGACGAAGTAGTCGATCCGGTCGGCTCGCAGGCTCCGAAGGCCCGCCTCCACGGAGTCGAAGGCGAAGCTTTCGGCGAAGGGGAGGGCTTCGGCGACGTAGCGCTCGCCGGTCGTCGACCGCTGGTAGCCGACGCGAGATCCGGCGCGACGGATCGTGTGCGGTCGTCCGAAGCGCGCGATGTCGCTCTTTCGGATCATCGCGAGCTGTCCGACCTCCATGTAGGGAACGGTGAACTGGACCCGTGCCGCGCGTTCGGGCGTGATCGAGAGTCCGCTCATCACGACGTCGACTTCCCCGGCTTCGAGCGCATCGATCAGGTCGGGGAAGGGGATGCGTACGAACTCGACCCGCCGCTTGAGGGCTTCACCCGCGCGCCGGGCGAGGTCGGCTTCGATCCCGAGGATTGCGTCGTCCTTCTCGAAGATGACCGGCGGGTAGTCCGGAGAAACCCCGACCCGGAGCGGAGGCCCGCCGAAGCCGAAGACGCCGTCTCCCGAGGCGCAGCCGAGGATCGTCGCGACGAGGGGGAGGAGGAGAACCGGGACCCGGAGTGCGCGGAGTGCGGCTCGGGTGCCTTCGTGGGCGCGCCGATCGTCGAAGTGCATGCCTCGCGAACCCCCTTTTATTAGATCGCGCAAGCTACTGCCTTGCACCCTCTATCGCCAATTTCTACTGTGCGCGCGGAAACTTGGGGGGATCCCGGATGAGCTCTGACGGCAGCGGCAGCAAGCCGGAACCGGTTCTGCGGAGCAGCTACCGCGTACCGGACTACCTGATCGACACCGTCGACCTGGCCTTTGACCTCGGCGAGGACGAGACGACCGTCGAAGCGCGGATCTCGTTCCGGCGACGGGAGGACGCGCCGGCAGGCGAGGTGACGCCGCTGGTCCTCGACGGCGAAGCCCTCGAACTCCGCGAGATCGCGATAGACGGCGAGGCGCTCGCGGAGTCTGCGTACCAGGTTGCGGACGAAAAACTCACGATCCACGCGCCCCCGCCGCGCTTCGAACTTCGAACGGTCGTCGCGATCCACCCGCAGACGAACACCGCGCTCTCGGGGCTCTATAAGTCGAGCGGGAACTTCTGTACCCAGTGCGAGGCCATGGGTTTCCGGCGCATCACGTATTTCCTCGATCGTCCGGACGTGATGGCCCGATATACGGTCTCGATCGAAGCGGAGCGGGCGCGCTATCCGGTCCTGCTCTCGAACGGCAACCGGACCGCCGAACAGGATCTAGGCAACGGGCGCCATCGCGTGGCCTGGGAGGATCCTTTCCCGAAGCCTAGTTACCTCTTCGCGCTGGTCGCCGGGGACCTGCGGTGTCACGAGGGGACCTACACGACCGCGTCCGGCCGGGAGGTCAAGCTCGAGATCTGGGTCGAGCCCCAGAATATCGATCAGTGCGAGCACGCGCTGCACAGCCTCCAGCGGGCCATGAAGTGGGACGAGGACGAGTTCGGTCTCGAATACGACCTCGACATCTACATGATCGTCGCGGTCGGTGACTTCAACATGGGCGCGATGGAGAACAAATCTCTCAACGTCTTCAACACGAGCGCGGTGCTCGCCACGCCGGAGGTCTCGACGGACGACCAGCT
>PAQX01000062.1 GCA_002709835.1 Deltaproteobacteria bacterium | reverse complement strand
AGGAGCGCTTCGACGAGCTCGCGATGGCCCTCCGCATCGAGGCGCGAAAGCCGATCAAGGACGCCCGTGGCGAGGGCGTCAGCCTGATCGACACCTTCCGGATCGCCTCGGAGGAGTCAGTGCGGATCGGCGGCGAGGTCATGCCCCTCGACATCAGCCCTCACGCCGGCGGCTACAGCGGTGCCTGGAAGCGGGTGCCGACCGGACCGTGCTCGTTCATCTCGCCGTTCAACTTCCCGCTGAATCTCGCGGCGCACAAAGTGGCGCCCGCGCTGGTTGTGGGCTGTCCCTTCGTCCTGAAGCCGGCCAGCCTCACGCCGATCGGCGCGCTCGTGATCGGCGAAGTCCTGGCGGAGACGGATCTCCCGGAGGGCCCCTTCTCGATCCTGCCCTGCTCATGTGACGGCGCGGCCCGCTTCACCGAAGACGATCGGCTGAAACTCCTTGGCATGACCGAGATCCGGATGATAGTGATCCGGCCCCCCCGGGCTAGCGGGCGATCGCGACCTCGGGGCGACGTTTCCGTCCGCGCAGGAGGCGGATCGTGCCGACGACGAGGAAGGGCTCGAGGCCGACAAGGCCACATGCCCCTCCGCCTCCGCCATCGCTGACGGAGGACGGCGCGCTGGCGCCCCCGCCGCTGTCGGAACCGACCGCTGCATCGGCGGCTGCGGTCAGGAGGTCGATCGCACCCTGGACGTCCAGGCGCGGGAGCGTGACGTCCCCGCGTGGGTCGTAGACGGCGACGCCTGCGAGCACGAGGGCGTTCTCGATCTCGGCGGGCGTGGCGAGCGGATGCCGTTCGCGGATCACCGCGACTGCGCCGCTCACGTGGGGGGCCGCCATCGAGGTGCCGCCGACGAAGCTCGTGCCGCCGCCGACCGCTGCGGATTCGATCGACGCGCCCGGCGCGAGCATCGTCAGCAGGTCGACGGAATTCGAGTATCCCGGCACGAGGTCGGCATCGGTCGTGGCGCCGACGCCGATCACGTCTCCCAGACACGCCGGGGTGGTGATCGCGTCTACGAGACCGTCGTTGCCCCCCGCGGCCACGGTCAGGATGCCTGCGTCGCGGAGACGGTCGACGGCCGAGGCCGTCGAAGAGGCGCTCGCCTCGCAGGCCTCGAGGCTGCGATAGGTCCGACCGCCGAGGGAGAGATTCGTGACGTCGATCGCGTAGTTCACCGAGAGACCCAGCACGTGCTGGAGGCCCGCGACGATATCCGAGGTGTAGGCACCGATCGTGCCGCCGCCGAGGTCGCTGAAGATCTGGATCGCGATCAGGTCGGCGTCCGGCGCGACGCCCACGAGGCTGTCGTCCTCCGCACGACCGAGGGCGATTCCGGCGACGCTCGTGCCGTGGCCGCAGCCGGGAGCGTTGCAGGGAGCGGCGGCGCCGGCACCGGTCATCGATCGCGAGGCATCGGGGCAGCTGCCGAGGAGGGAGAAGCAGGCTTCTTCGACGATGCGACCGGCGAACATCGGGTGGGACGTCTCGATCCCCGTATCGAGGATCGCGATCGTCCGGCCGGTGCCGTCGTGGCCAGCGAGGTGGGCTTCGTCGGCGCGGATCAAGGGGATCGTCGTGGCGAGGCTCGGGCTGTGGATCTCGTCGAGGTCGATCGACGGCAGAAGGCCGGACTCGATCAGCTGGAACAGCTGTTCTCCATCGACCCGGGCGGCCCCCTGATCGAGAAGCGGGAAGAAGCGAAGGTCCGGGTCCGTCCCCTCGGAGGCGCCGCCCTGCGCGGCGAGCGTCGCTCGCGCCGCGCCGTGATCATCGACGGCGATGGCGAAGAGAATGCGGACTTCGCCGCGGTCGAGGACCGTGTCGACGACGCCGGGGTGGATCGTGAAGCCGCGCTCGGACTCGGCGCGGGCGATCGCACGTTCGAGGCGCGCATGAAGCGGGCGATCGGTTTCGGCTTCGCGTTCGACTGCGGCCGTCGCCTCGCGGGCCGCGAGCGCGTCGGTTTCGGGCACCCGACGAGTCGCCTTCTCCGGGGCGATCGCCGCGCCTTTTCCGGTCGCGCGGGACGTGCCGTTCGTGGCGTCACTCCTGGCCGGAGGACGATCGAGGTGGGTGGCCAACGACGTCGGCGGATCCGATTCGAGATCCGAGAAAATGCCGTCGGCGAACCCGGCGATCATCAGGAGGCCCACGCCCATCATGATCGCCACTTTTTCGAAGCCGTTGCGCATCGTGCTCCTCGCAGCGGGACTTGCCGCGCCCGCCTGCTTCGAATCGGCATCGGCGCGGTCTGGCTTGATCCGCGTGTTGCAGCTCACGAGCGGAACGAAGGCCGTCGTCGAAAGGACGGTGCCCCTGGGGAGGAGGGGCTCCGGGCGCGCTCAGGGCGCCGAGAATCGCGGGGGAGAGGGGATCGGTAATCCGCGCGATCAAGTCGTCGTTCAGCAGCGCCGCAAACCTCTGCTGGAGGTGGAATGTCGGTCGAGGCCACTGAAATCGGAGACGAAGGACTCGGTTCCCACGGATCGGAACGATACGCGGAAGCTGCGATTGCGGGCGTGCGCGCGCTGGCCGCCTCCGACGCGAGTCAGGGCCGCTGGGCGACGTTGCTCGAGCGTGCGATCAAACGAAAGCGACTTCGATTGCCCTCGCTGTCGCCGACGACCCATCGCGTGGTGCGGCTGATCGGACAGGCCCACGTCGATCTCGACGAGCTGGCTCAGGCGGTCAATGGAGACCCCGTTCTCGCCACTCGGATCATGGGCGTCGCGAACAGCCCGTATTTCCGCGGCGCGAGCGAGGTCCCGAACGTCCGCGAAGCCCTCATGCGAATGGGCGTTCGCGAGGCCCGCACCCTCGTCGTCGTCGTCGCCCTACGCTCGACGCTGCTCCGCTCGCCCGGGCTCGGGGAAGCGGCACAGAAGATGTGGCGGCATTCGCTGCTGACCGCGAGTGCGACCCAGGAGATCGCCTCGGAGATTCCGCCCTGGGAGACGGCGGGGTTTCTGGCCGGCCTTCTGCACGACCTCGGTCAGTTGGTGGTGCTCGCCTTTGTGGCCGAGCTGCCCGTCTGGCAGGCGGATGGGGCTTCGCTGTCGGCATCCACCGTCGGATCGATTCTCGACGCGACGGGTGCCTCGCTCGGCGCGATGGTCCTCGCGTCCTGGGGCTTCTCCGAGGCCCTCTGCGACGCGGTGCTCGGTCACCACGCGCCTGACGAGGTCGAGGGCGACGCCGCGCTGCTCGCCGAGGCCATGAACCTCGGCCACACGATCGCCCACCGGGTCGAGGACGGCTTTCCCGAGACCGCGCAGGGGTTGGACGGAGACTTGGTCGCCCGCGGAAAGAGGCTCGGCCTCGATCGCGTGCGTCTCTTCGACATCGCCGAAGAGGCCCAAGCGAACCTGGAGGCGCTTTCGAAGCTCTCCTAGGCGCCCGGGCGATCGCGTCTAGCGCAACCCCAGTGCCTTGGCGGCGTGGGCGACGTGGTCGGGCATGAAGGTCGCGATGAAGAAGTAGCTGTGGTCGTAGCCTTCCTGTCGCCGGAGCCGGAGGGCCTGGCCGGACGCGCCGCACGCTGCTTCGAAGAGCTCCGGCTTGAGCTGCTCCTCGAGGAAGCCGTCGGCGAGGCCCTGGTCGATCAGGATCTCGTTCGGGTGCGGGTTCGTCACGAGCAGGGAAGCATCGTAGGCGGACCAGGTCTCGCGGTCGGCCCCGAGGTAGTGGCCGAGCGCTTTGTGACCCCACGGACATCGAGTCGGCGAGACGATCGGGGCGAAGGCCGAGATCGACGCGTAGCGATCCGGGTTGCGAAGCCCCACGACCAGGGCACCGTGGCCGCCCATGGAGTGGCCCGTGATCGCGGCGCGCGCCGTGTCGATCGGCTCGTAGGCGCCGACCAGGGCCGGGAGTTCCTCCGTCACGTAGTCGTACATGCGGTAGTGATCTTTCCACGGCGCTTCGGTCGCGTTCACGTAGAAACCGGCCCCGCTGCCGAAATCCCAATCGTCGTGCTCGCCCGGCAGGTCGAGTCCGCGCGGGCTCGTGTCCGGCATGACGAGGGCGAGACCCGCCTCGGCCGCGTGCTGCTGCGCACCCGCCTTGACCGTGACGTTCTCCTCGGTGCAGGTCAGTCCCGAGAGGTAGTAGAGAACCGGCACCGGGCCCGTCGTCGCCTGGGGGGGCAGGAAGATCGAGACGTTCATTTCCGTCCCGGTGGCCTCCGAGGCGTGGCGGATCGTTTTCTGAATTCCCCCGAAACATCGGGTCTCGCTGGTCGTCTCGGGCGTGGCCATCGTGGCGCCTCCTCGCGCGGTCGTATGCTCGCGCCGGGGTGTAGCCCCCGGCTCGTTCGCCGTCCATACGGCATTCGTCCCCTCGGCCGAAGCGGGCGGATGCAGCGATTCGTGTCGCCGAGCGGGATCGAAGCTCGGGCCGCCAGTCGGTATCGTGCCGGTGTGCGTCGGAACGCCCCCCTCACCACTGCGCTGATCTCGCTCCTCGTCCTCACGAGCTACGTCGCTGCGGCGTTCGTGGATTGCGAGACCCCGGTCGACGCGGGGATCCGCGAGGCGGCCCGCATCCCGTCGGCACGCGCGCCCTCGGCTCATGGGGGGCAGGGCCATGGCCACGGTCAGGCCCTCGCGCATGACGGCCAGGCTCTCGCACATGCGGGACATGCCGAGCCCACGATGAAGACGAACGTGGCGAGGGCCCACGCGGAACCCGATGCCGACCCCCACGCGGGACACCAGGGCCACGGCGGCCACGTCATGCCGCGTTCGCCCTCTTCGGGCTCGGCGGATTCGGGCCCTGCGGAAGCGTCGTCTCACGGTCCGCACGCCCACGCCCACGCCGTCGAGGCGGAGCCGCCCGCGGCGCGCCCCGGGCTCGCGCTCGTGCCGACCTGTCGATGCGGCTGCGCCGAGACGCGTGCGTTCGTCGGCGGCGCCCTCGCGCGCCTCGGCGCGACGATTCCGGCGGTCCACGTCGCGGCGCTGCCGGCTGCCCTCGTGGTCGACGGGCGGACGCCTATCGATCTCCGCGAACCGGCGGCCTTCGTAGTCGACGACGCCGTACCCATCTAGCGATTCCGTTCGTTCCCCTCCCGTCGCACCTCCCCGGTGCGATGACATGAACGTGGCGGTCGACGACCCGAGGTCGCCGGCCGCGCTGACGTTCGCGCGCGCGTTCGCGCGTTCGCGGCGCAAGGAATGATGAAGATGGAATCGATCGATCGAAGAAGTGGCCCCCGCCACTTCGCCGCCGCGCTCGTCTGCCTCGCAGCGATCGCGGCCCCGCCCGCCCTGGCGGGCAGCGGTCCGGCCGCTCACGCCCCGATCGGCGTGATGGGCGACCACACCCACGAAAAGGGAGAGCTGATGTTCTCCTATCGCTACATGCACATGGGCATGAACGGCATGCGGGACGAAGACGAGCGTCGCTCGCGAAACCACGTCCTGAATCAGTTCATGGTCACGCCCACGAAGATGGACATGCGGATGCACATGTTCGGCGCGATGTACGCGCCGGTCGACCGCGTGACGCTCATGGTCATGGTCCCCTACGTGGAAATGGACATGGAGCACCGCACCCGGATGGGCGTCGAGTTCACGACCCGCTCGGAAGGAATCGGAGACATCCGCGCCGGCGCACTGATCGACCTCTGGTCGAGCGGCGGCGGGGGCGGCTCGCATGACGGGCACGAGGGGCATGAGGCGGCCTCCAGCGCCGGAACCGATACGCCCAGGCACAAGGTGCACGCGAACGTGGTGTTCTCGTTCCCGAGTGGCGCGATCAACCGTCGTGTCCGTACGCCCGCCTCCGGCGGCGCAAAGGTCCGGCTTCCCTTTCCGATGCAGATCGGCTCGGGCAGCTACGACTTCCTGCCCGGTCTGACCTATACCGGGGGACAGGGGCAGGTCGCTTGGGGCGCCCAGGCGACCGGCGAGATCCGCCTGAACGAGAACCACGCCCAGTACCGTCAGGGCAACGAATACGCTCTCACCGCCTGGGGCGGGTACCAGTGGAATCGCTGGGTCTCGACGAGCCTGCGGGCCGAGTGGCGGCAGGCGCTCAACTACCGCGGGAGCGATCCGGCGGTCGGTCCGATGCCGACGATCCCGACGAAGGATCCGGGAAGACGCGCGTTCCAGCGCCTCGACGTTCTCGCTGGCGTGAACCTGATGGTCCCGGAAGGGCTGCTGGCGGGAATCCGCTTCGCGATCGAAGCGGGCGTGCCCGCCTACCAGTATCTCGATGGCCCCGGCCTCGAGACGGACTGGGTCGCGACCGTGGGCGTGCAGTACGCCCTGCACTGAGACGAAACGCGGGCGGCGGATCGGGGCCGGCTTCCCGATCCGCCGCTGGCTAGACTCGCGCGATGGCCCCCGCAAAGGCGACTGCGAAGAAAACTGCCCGGAAGAAGTCTGCGAAGAAGAAGGTTTCAAAGAAGAAGGCCGCCAGGAAGAAGTCGGGGAAGAGCCTCGCGCCGAGCAAGGCCAAGCGCGGGCTCGAAGCGGGAGAGGTCGCTCTCTCCCTGGATGCGCCGGGGATCGCGGCGCTCGCGAACGAGGTGCGCGAGGCCGGCGGTCATCCGATCAGCGCCTACCGCGAACCCTTCTCGGGCCGACCGATCCTCCTCGCGAGTCTGCCGCTCAAGGCGGTCGAGCCGACCCCCTTTCAGCGCGACCTCTCACCGACCCACGTGAAGAAGCTCGCGACCAAGATCGAGGAGAGCGGCTCCTTCCTCGATCCTCTGATCGTCGTGCGCGGGGCGCAGGGGGGGCTGTGGACGCCCAACGGCCGCCACCGGCTGGCGGCGGCGAAGGTTCTCGGCCTGAAGCAGATCACCGCGCTGATCTCGCCGGACGAAGAGCTCTCCTTCAAGATCCTCGCCCTCAACACGGAGAAGGCGCACAACCTGAAGGATCGAAGCCTCGAAGTGATCCGGATGGCGCGCGCGCTCGCGGAGGCGCGTCCCCGTGCGAAGGAGATCGACTTCGCGAACGAGTTCGAAGCCCCGGAGCTCCTGACCCTCGGCATCGTCTACGAACGCCAGGGGCGCTTCGCCGGTGGCGCGTTCAATCCCTTCCTCAAGAAGGTCGATCGGTTCCAGGCCAAGACGCTCAAGAAGAGTCTCGGCGAACGGGAAGGCTACGCATCGCGTATCGAAGAGATCAACGGCGAGGTGGGCCGGATCATCACCGGCCTGCAGGAGCGGGGATTCAAGAGCCCCTACCTTCGGACCTACGTCGTCGCACGGATCAATCCGGTCCGCTTTCATCGCGCGAAGAAGGGCGAGGTGAAACCGGCGATGCCGATCGCGGCTGCGCTCACGCGCATGGCCGCCTCCGCCAAGAAATTCGACGTCGGCAGCGTGAAGCAGGGCGACCTGGCGCTCGTCGCCGCGGTTTCCACGTCCGAGGACTGAGACGCCGGCGCAGCGCGCCGTCCGTTCAGCGGAGTGCGTAGGTCGGGGGCGGGGCGGCGTCGTGGGTGTCCGGCGCGAGGTCGAGGCCGTACGCGGCGGTCGGTGCCGGAGGGACGACGACGGGCACGGCCGTCGAAAGCACGGTACTCGGCGTAGGCAGGCGCGCGTCCGGGCTGGCCTGCGGCGCCGGAGGCGTCGCTCGATACGGCGGCTTCGCGGGCTCCGGCGTCGGGGTGTACGTGATCAGGTCGACGGACAGAGCGAGGGTCCCGAAGAGAAGCGGGAGTCCGAGGAAGGGGCCGGCGATGCGGGCGCGGCGCTTCCAACGTCGCGCGCGCCGGCGCGCGAGGCGGTGCTCGGGGTACTCTGGCGCTTCGTTCATCGGTGAGATCGCCATGGCTTCCCTCGTGCAGGGCACGTTGTGACGGCCGGCCGGAGTGTGGACCGTGAATCCGGGGGATCGGGATCGCCCGCGTCGTGATTGAGGGAAAAGGCCGGATGGGCGCGAGCCTGCGCGTGAGTTGCACAGGACACGCAAGCCGACCGGCAAGTCGGATGCGCCGTGCGAACCGCCGAGCCGAAGCGTTTCGTCGGGAGGGGTTCCGGGAGGTTGGTCCGCTTCAGCCGAGCGGGCGGGCGTGGACCTGGTCGGGGTGGACGGCGAGGGCGACGTCGTCGCCTGCGCGCAGCCTTCGGGCGAGTCCGCGCCCGGAGAGGAGGTGGGTCGTAAAGCGGCGGTCGTGGACACGCAGGGAGACGACGGTGGCGAGGCCATCCGAAAGGAGGCTTTCGACCTGTGCCTTGCCGATCGGTAGGCCGTCTCCGCGGCCGACGTCGAGCTTCAGATGCTCGGGNCGGATCCCGACCCAGGCCCGCGCGCCGTGCTCGAGCGNCGAAGCCGTCGGGACTTCGAAGCCNCGNTCGATCTCGACCCAGTNGACNTCGCCCTCCCGNCNGACCACGCGNCCCTCGGCCACGTTGATCATGCCGACNATGCGGGCGATGGCGGGCGTATCGGGCTGAAGCAGCACGGCATCNCGTTCGTCGTGCTGGACGAGTCGGCCGTCGGCGAGCACGGCGATGCGGTCCGCGAGGAGGAGCGCGCGCCGGAGGTCGTGGGTGACCATCGCGACGGCCACGCCGGTCTCGGCGATGGCCTGCTGAAGGTCGAGGGAGAGCAGTCGCTGCCCCTCGGCGTCCAGATCGTCGAAGGGTTCGTCGAGGAGCAGGACGGACGGCTCGAGGACGAAGGCCCGGGCGAGGGCGAGCCTGCGGAGCTCGCCGCCGGAGAGGGTGCGGGCGTCGTGGTCCGCGAGCCCAGCGATGTCGAAGCGCGCGAGGGCGCGGGCGACCCGCTCGCTGCGCTCGGGCTCGGGGACGCCCTTGCCGAGAAGCGCGGAGCGGACGTTGCCCGCCACAGTCCCGGAGAGCGCGGTAGGGCGCTGGAAGACGAGGGTCACCGGGCCTACGGCCCCGCCGACCGCACCGGGGCGAACCGTCGGGTCGAGGCCAGCGAGGGCGCGGAGCAGGGTGCTCTTGCCAGCGCCGTTCGGGCCGAGGAGAACGAGCACTTCCCCGGCATTCAGATCGAGCGCTTCGACCCGCAGCTCGAAGCGACTCCGTCCTCGCCCTCGGGCACAGACGAGCTCGCGGGCTTCGAGCGCGATGCTCACCGGGTTCGGCCCGAGAGCTGGAGCCAGGTCAGCCCGAGCGCGATCGAGAGCATCAGCCCGACCAGGACGGTCGCCAGATCGAGTGCGATCTCGAACTCTCCCATGCTCGTGTGCATCATGATCGCCGTGGTGAGAACTCGCGTCTCCCCCGCAATGTTGCCGCCGACCATGTTCACGGCACCGACTTCCGAGAGGATCCCGCCCAGGGCGGCGATCACAGCGGCGAGCAGGCCCATCCGGATCTCGCGGAGCAGCAACCAGATTCGCCAGCGGAGGGAGATGCCCAGAGTGCGCACCTGCAACTCCCACTCTTCGTCGAGGGAGCCCACGGCCGCGAGCGTCAGGCCGATCACGAGCGGCAGCGCGATCGCCGTCGAGGTCAGGATCATCGCCCACGGTGTGTAGAGCAGGTTCCACTCACCGAAGGGGCCGCTCCGCGCGAGGAGGATCGCGCCGACCAGACCGACGACGACGGGCGGGGCGCCCATCCCGGCGTTCACCGAAGAGATCACCAGGGCGCGCGAGAAGAAGCGTCGCGTGCCGAGCACGATTCCGACCGGTACGCCGACCGAGAGGGCGAGCACGAGCGCGGCACCGCAGACCCAGAGCGTGCGAAGGGTGATCTCCGCGACCGGTCCTGCCTGCCATTCGGCGCCCATCGACCGGCCTAGCTTCCGTCCGCGGTCGGGTGGAGCGGCGTGAAGAGGGCGCGGCCGAACTTGTCCATGCCGAAGCCGCCGATCGCCTTCTGCACGGCCGGGTCGAGCAGATAGGCCTCGAGGGCGCGGGCCTCCTCGCCGTGAAGCGGGCGTTCGAAGCGGTCGGCGTCGAGCTGGAGAATCGAATACGTGTTCAGGAGCGAGGGGCCGGGCTGCGAGAGGACGACCAGGTCGACGCGCTTCTGGAACGCCAGAAACGTTCCGATGTCGCTGAGGATGTAGGTCTGGCGCTGTCCCGCGACCTGGAGCGAGAGTCCCATGCCGCTGCCGGTGTGCACGAGACCGTCGCGGTCGGCTTCAGGGTCGAGACCCGCCGCTCGGAAGAGCGATTTCTCGCGCTTGTGCGTGCCGGAATCGTCCGACCGGCTGACCCAGCCCGCGCCGGCGGCGAAGATCCTCCGCACGGCGTCTTCGGGGGAAGGCGCCTCCGCGATCCCGGCCGGGTCTTCCGCTGGGCCGGCGATCACGAAGAAGTTCTGCATGAAGGGGGTTCGGCGGGTGACCACGCCGTCGTCGATGAGCGCTTGCTCGGCGGCCGGGGCATGCGTCAGCAGCAGGTCGGCGTTGCCTTCGCGGCCCATGCGAAGCGCCGCGCCGGTGCCGACCGCGATCACCCGGACTTCGACCCCGGTCTGCTCGGTGAACGCCGGAAGCAGCGCGTCGAGGAGGCCCGAGTCCCGGACGCTGGTCGTCGTCGCAAGGATCAACGAACGCTCGGCGGCGACGCCGTTCGACGGCACCCCGATGAGCGTGGCGATCACCAGAAAGAGCAAGAGGGACGGGTGTCGGGCGAGCACGAGGAGGGCCTTCGGGTGGGGGACGGGGCGTGCCCGGGGTGGGCGGCGCCCGAGCTTAGATCAGCCGATCGGGGCTGCCATTCCGCTCGATTTCCAGTGGCGCCCCGCTGTCCGCCGAAGAACCGAGATCGGGTCGGAATCCGACCCGAGGCGCTCGAAATCGTCCTAGCGCCCTTCGAACTCGGGCTCGCGCTTCTCCATGAAGGCAGTGATCGCCTCTTTGAAGTCTGCGGTCCGGAAGAGCTGGAGGATTTCCGCCATCACCGCCTGCGAGTTCACCTCGAAGGTCGAGTCGAGCCCCTGGCGCATCGTTCGCTTCGCCGCCTGGACCGCGAGCGGCGCGTTGTGGGCCATCTCCTGTGCCCAGGCCATCGCCGTGTCCAACAGCTGGTCGTGAGGGACGACGCGGTTTGCGAGGCCGAGGCGCTCGATGTCCTGGGACTCGAGGATGCGGCCGAGCATCACGATCTCGCTGGCCTTCTGCCAACCGACGAGACGTGGAAGGAGCCAGGTGCCGCCGCTCTCGGGGACGGCGCCGCGGCGGATCGGCGGCACGAAGCGCGCCTTCTCCGAAGCGATGATCATGTCGCAGCCCAGCGCCATGTCCATTCCGTAGCCTGCCGCAGCGCCGTTGAGGGCGCAGAGGATCGGCGTGTCCATCCGCCGCATGACCATCGGCGGCGTCTCGTTGATCTTCGTCGGGCCCATCGCGTTCGTATTCGTCTTGCCCGACGACACGTCCTTCAGGTCGAGGCCGGAGCAGAAAGCGCGGCCCGCGCCGGTGAAGAGGATCACCCGCACGTCGTTGTCGTGCTCCGCCTCGAGGAAGATCCGCGACAGGTCCGTGATCACCGTGCCGCCGATCGAGTTCATCCGGTCGGGGCGGTTGATCGTGACCACGAGCACGTGGTCGACGAGCTCGGTCAGGACGTGGTCTTCGGGGTCGCAGGAATAGGGCAGGGACATGGCTTTCTCCTCGAAGGGGGATCAGCGGCGCGTGAAGCGCAGGATGTAGTTGTCATCGAGGCCCTCGAGCTCGATCTCGTCCTCGAAGCGGAATCCCGCCGCCTCGATCTCCGCCTGGAAGACCTCGCGGCCGGCGCGCACGTGCTCGAAGATGAACTCGTTGGTCACGCCTTCGATCCGGTGGAATTCGATCAGGACGAGCTCGCCGCCGGGTTCGATCGCGTCGTAGAGGCTCGCGAGGGACTCCATTGGCGCCTCGAAGTGGTGGTAGACGTCGCAGATGAACGCAAGGTCGGTCCCGCCCGCTGGAAGCTCGACCGAATTCGTCGTGCCTGCGACGACGTCGACGTTCTGGACGCTCCGTGCGTCGGACTGCGCTCGCAGGTAATCCAGGAAGCGGGGGGAAATCTCGACCGCTTGTACCCGTCCCTTCGCTCCGACTGCTTTGGCGAAGAGGAAGCTGAAGAAGCCGGTTCCGGCACCGATGTCGGCGACCACGTCCCCGGGCGAGAGGTCGAGGGCCTCGACGATCGCGACGCGATGGGCGTAGACCGCCCGAGATTCGCCTTCGAAGCGCTCGACGAAGCCGTCGACGTTCATTTCCTCATCGAGGAAAACGTCGTTGATGTGGGCCGGCAGGTTCTCGGGGCGGGTCGAGGAGGGCGTGACGCAGGCGCTGAGGCACGGGCCCGCGATCAGGAGGAGCGCGAGCGCCGCCCTGCGATTCGTCGCTCGCACTCGTCGTCGTTCGTCGTTCATCCGGAGGCTCTTCCACGCTGGCTCGCGCTCGACTCTCGCACAAGGCCGCGTCCCTCCGCACGACCCGTGGGTCGAGCGCGGGGGAGCTGCTTCTGCTTCCATCGGGACGTTCCCACACTCCGAGGAGAGCAGCGATGGGCTTCTACGAGAACAAGATCCTTCCGCGTGTCCTCGACGCCGCGTGTTCGACTCCGTCGATCCTGAAGCAGCGAGAGAAGGTCGTTCCGGAAGCGCGCGGTCGGATCCTCGAGGTCGGCATGGGCTCCGCGATCAATCTGCCCTTCTACGATCCAGACAAGGTCGAGATGGTCTGGGGCCTCGAGCCTTCCGAGGGCATGCGGCGAAAGGCCGCGCCGCGTCTCGAACAGGCGCCGTTCCCCGTCGAATGGATCGGGCTCCCGGGTGAGGAGATCCCCCTCGATGACGACAGCGCGGATACGGTGCTCCTCACCTTCACGCTCTGCACGATCCCCGACTTCTCGCGGGCGCTCGAGCAGATGAAGCGCGTCCTCAAGCCTGGGGGGCGGCTGCTCTTCGCCGAGCACGGCGCGTCGCCGGATCCGAAGCTCCGCAAATGGCAGGATCGTTGGAATCCGCTCTGGAAGCGTCTCGCCGGGGGCTGTCACATCAACCGCGAAGTGCCGCGGCTGATCGAGGAGGCGGGCTTCGCGATCGAGGCGCTGGATCAGATGGCCCTCCCGGACGCGCCGCCGATCGCCGCCTACCAATACTGGGGCAGCGCGAAGGAAGTCTAGGTCCAGATCGCGAGGGCGCTCATCGCGGCGACGCCGACGGTGACGACGCACCACTTCGCGAAGCGCCCCCCACGGGCGGGGAATTCGTCGCGCAGGATGTCGAAAGTCGCGACGTAGATGAAGGTCCCGCTCGCGATCGAGAGGAAGGCGGCTTCGAGGCCGGAGCCGAGGTGCCCGTCGACGACTTCGCCGACGATCGCGCCGACGAGCCCTCCCGCCGGCGTGGCCGAGGCGAAGAGCGCGACGAGGGTCCAGCTCTGCCGTGCCGGAAGTCCGCTGCGCGCGAGGGAGGCGCCGAGGGCGAACCCCGCTGCGGTCTTGTGCGCGATGATCGCCAGCGAGATCACGAGGGCTCGGGAGAGGTCGGCTTCGGCGCCGAGGGCGAGGCCCGCTAGAAGGGAGTGGATGGAGAGCGCGATCAGGACGGCGTAGGCGGCGAGGGCGTTGCCGCTGTGTTGATGGCGTTCGGCGATCCGCGCGAATCGTTCGCCCGAAGGCGCGTGCACTTCCTCGTGCGCTTGCTCCGGGAGCAGGACGTGCTCGACGAGGAGCATGAATACGAAGGCCAGCCCCGCGAGCGCGAAGGCCGTTGGATAGTCGTGCCCGAGGCTCGTCCATGTCCGGTCGGCATCGGGAAGCATGTGCACGAGACCGGCAGCGAGGAAGACCCCCGCCGCGAACGCGTTCCCCCAGCCGAGCAGACGTTCGCCTCCGGTCGCCTCCCGGCGGCGCAGCGGCATCGCCGCGCCGGAGGCGCCGGCGACGAGGATCGCGATCAGGAGAGCGAGCTTGATTCCGATCACGGGTTCACGTCCGGCAGGGAAGAAGGGGGAGGTGCTTGGTCAGATCACGTTCTGACGCAGGACGGCGATGCCCTCGCTCGGCGCTTCGGCGTCTCCGCGCGCGATCGCGCGGACCGCCTCCGCATCGATCGTGCGGCCGTCGTAGACGATCACGATCGACTTATCGCCGCGCTCGAGGAAGGTCGTCTCACCGAAGTCGGTGTATCGCGTCGCGCCAATCGAGATCAGCGCCTGTGTAGGGCGACCGCTGATCTGGAGCCAATCGGACAGGTTCTCGAGGGGGCCCTCCTCGACCTGATCGTTCAGCCGGGAGACCAGCCAGTCGAGCAGACGGCCGTACATGTAGCTGTAGTTGGAGGCCGGCGAGTCGACGCCGTAGTCGTGAAGCTCGCCGTCGCGGAGAAGGAAGGAGGCGATACGGCAGTGGTCGAGGATCCCGCCGGCTTCGAAACGGTCGATCTCGATCGAAGAGAGGCTCGTGCCCTTCGTGTCAGGGCCCCAGTTCTTCTTCTCGCTGATCTTCCTGGCGCCTTCTCGCCGGATCGAACAATCATTGTGCGCCATCGCGCGCCGCGGCGTGACGGCGACGACGCGTTCGTCCTCGTATGCGAGATCGCACAACAGCGAGACTTCCGGCTCGATCTGGTGCTTCTCGTCGTCGGAGCCCAGGCGGATCGTGTCGCTCGAGATCGGGAAGGTGTGGAGGAAATGGTCGCCTTGGCCCGGCACGTAGAAGGGGAAGACCCCCTTCGGCGCGTTGGCATCTTCGATCACGAGATCCTTGAAGTCATCGGCCTCGCCGGCCTGCTCGAGGTGGCCCGTGAAATTGCCGGCCACACCGAGTCCGATCACGCGTTCCCAATCCACGTCGGTTCTCCTGGAGTCCTGAGCCTGCGGGACGCAGGGCGAGACGAGCTCCGCGCGCGGCGGAGCGGGCCCGGGCGTTCGAGNNCGNGNCCCCGGCTCGCNGGCGGCNGNAGTCTAGCAGGGGATTCGGTGCGTTCGGGCGGGCAGAGAGAGGTCAGCCGGCGGCNAGGAANCGGGTCGCGATCGTCGCGTGGAGCGCACTGCCCAAGGCCATCGCGTCCTCATCCAGCATCATGCGGCTCGAGTGGCAGGGCGCGGGATCCGTCTCGCCGGGCGGGCGCACGCCGAGGAGCATCATCGCGCCGGGTGCCTTTTGGAGGACGTAGGCGAAGTCCTCGGCGCCCATGATCGGGGACGGGAGGAGGATCGCGGCGCGCTCACCGAGGAGCTCGACGGCGGTCTCCCGTGCGAAGGCGTCGAAGCCCGGATCGTTCATCACGACCGGGTAGCCGCCCTGTATGTCGACGATGGCCTCGGCCTGGTGCGTCGCGGCGATGCCCTCGCAGATGCGGGGGAGGGCTTCGAGGAGCATGGCGCGCGTGCGGTCCGAAAGTGCCCGCATGGTTCCGTTCAGGCGGACGGCGTCCGGGATGACGTTGCTGGTCGTGCCGCCGTGGATCTGGGAGACGGTCAGAACGCCGGGATCGGTAGGCGGGATCTGGCGCGTCACGTAGCTCTGGAGCGCGAGTACGATCTCCGCCGCGATCGGGATCGGGTCGATGCAGTCGCTCGGCATCGAAGCGTGACCACCGCGGCCGCGCACCTCGATCTCGAAGTCGTCGAAGCTCGCCATGATCGCCCCCGGCCGGCAACCGACCCGGCCCGTCGGGATCTGGGGCGCGACGTGGAGGGCAAAGCAGGCATCGAACTCGGGCATGCCTTCCTTGAGCATCACGTCGGCGCCGCCGAAGCCTTCCTCGCCGGGCTGGAACATGAAGATCACCTCGCCGGCGAGCTGGTCGCGTCGCGCGGCAAGCAGATGGGCGGCGCCGGCGAGCATCGCGGTGTGCGAGTCGTGGCCACAGGCGTGCATCGCGCCGTCGACCTCGCTTGCGAACGCGAGCCCGGTCTCCTCCGGCAGCGGGAGCGCGTCGGTGTCCCCGCGAAGCAGGATCCGCTTGCCGGGCTGGCCGCCGCGCAGGACCGCGACGAGACCGCTCGTCTGCTCGTGGAGCTTCAGGTCGAGGCCGAGCTCCGCGAGGTCGTCGACCACCTTCTGTCGCGTGGCGGGGTTGTGGACCCCGATCTCGGGCTCCCGGTGGATGCTCCGGCGGAGGTCGACGACGCGCGATTGAAGGGCGCGGGCCTCCTCGAGGAAGCCTTCGGCGATCGGCGGGAGAAGGGAAGCGGCGGACATGGGGGACCTCGCGAGGCCCGGGGGAGTGGTACGCTCGAAGCGTCCGGGCCCGACCAGAATACCAGGGCCTTCCTTCCTCTCCCTTCACCAGGAGTCATCCATGGCCGCTCCCCTCGTTCCCGAATCGATCCACATCGGCGCCGACGATCTGCCCTTCGTCGAGATCGGCGACGGCTCTCAGCTCAAGGTCCTTCAGGTCAAGCTCGGCGAGAACCTCTGGATCATCGAGAACATCTTCCAGGCCGGATACGAGGTGATGCGCCACCGGCACACCGGTCCGGTCTTCGGCTACACGACTTCCGGTGCGTGGAAGTACAAGGAATACGACTACGTGAACCGTGCGGGTTCGTTTCTCTACGAGCCCGCAGGATCGGTCCACACGCTTCAGTGCGTCGAGGACGACACCCGGGTCTGGTTCCACATGTACGGCGCGAACGTGAATCTCGACGAGAACGACAACATCGTGAGCGTCGTCGACGCGTCGACCACACTCCAGTTCTACCTCGCGGCCTGCAAGCAGGCGGGGTTCGGGGAGCCCAACGTCCTCGTCGAATAGCGGGGCCGGGCCCGTCTAGCCCTCGTCGTCGACCCGCTCGACGCGCGCGGTCACGTCGATCGGCTCGGATCCGTCGGTCGGCGGAGGAAGCGGTTTTCGCTTCGAGGAGGCGAGCACCGCCGTCATCAGTCCCAGGATCAGTTCGTCGATGAAGGGGACGGGGTCCGGCAGGACCATGTTGAAGGCGAGCAGGCAGGCGACGACAAAGAAGAGAACGGGGAAGCGGAGCTCGGTGCCGTAGCGGCCGAGCAGCCCGAGCACGATTGCACGAAGAAAGCCCACGCGTTCGTCCTACTCGTTCTGCGAGCGTCCGCGCTCGCGCACGCCCTCGAAAGCGGCTCCCGCACCGCGCCACGCGTCGGCGTCCCGGATTTGCGCGCGGGATCGCTTCGATTCCATGGGCATCGCCTCTCCGAAGGTCATCGAGAAGCCGTCGTCGATCACCTGCTTCATGGCCGGCAGCATGTGGGGCTGGAGACCGAGCATGTCCCGAGCGACCTGGCGTGCCGTGTCCATCAACGCGTCGTCGTCGACGACATGGCTCACGAGCCCCCACTCCATGGCGGTCTCGCCGTCGAGGAAGTTGCCCGTGAGCGAGAGGTACTTGGCGCGGTAGATCCCGATTGCGCGAGAGAGGCGCTGGGACAGGCCCGCGCCCGGGAGGACGCCGACCCGGCCGTGGGTGTCGGCGAAGCGGGCGCTGCGGCCGGCGATCAGGACGTCGCAGGCGAGGGCGACTTCGAAACCGCCGGTGATCGCGGGGCCGTTGATCGCGCCGACGATCGGCTTCGAACAGGCGCTCATGGCTGTCCAGATGTCGGCACGTTCGCCGTCATTCTGCCCGCCGGTCTCCCCGAACTCCTTAAGGTCGACGCCGGCCGTGAACGCGACGCCGGCACCGGTCAGGATCACGACGCGCACTTCGTCGTCCGCATCGGCCCCGGCGAACGCGGCGGAGAGGTCGCGCTGGAGGGCGCGCGACAACGCGTTGCGCGCCTCGGGGCGGTTCATCGTGATCGTTGCGATGCCGTCTCCGACTTCGTAGAGGACGGTCGATCCGTCGGGTTGGCTCATCGGCGGGGTCCTGTCGCGGTGGGCTATAGCTCGAGGCCGACGTTAGCTCGCGTGCGCACGGGGTGCGGACGCGCGGGAGGCGGAGGAAGGCCCCATGAGTGCGACGGGACGACTCGAACTCCTGCAGATCACCCTGATCGTGCACGACCTGCCGGCGGCAGAGAAGGCCTTCCACGAGAGGCTCGGTCTCGAAGTCGCGTTCCGCGATCCCGGGGTCGATCTCTGGGGACTCGAGAACGCGGTTCTTCCGATGGGGCGGACCTTCATCGAGATCCTCGCCCCGACCCGCGAGGATACGCCCGGCGGCCGCCATCTCGAGCGACAGGGCGGCGACGGCGGGTACATGGTGATCCTGCAGACCCACGACGTGGGGCCGTGGCGCGCGCGCGTCGAGAAACTCGGGATCCGGATCGCCTTCGAGCTCGTGACCGAAGAGCCGGCGGATGGTGACTCGTGGGAGGGGGTCCATCTCCACCCGCGTGATACGGGCGGGATGATGATCTCCTTCGACAACCCGCAGCCGGTGGACTCCTGGGCCGGCGCCGGTCCGGATTGGCGCCAGTACGTGCGACAGGACGTCGTCGACGGGCTCGTTTCGATCACGCTTCGCAGCCCCGAACCCGAGAAGCTCGCGGCACGCTGGGGCGAGATCCTAGAGAGGGTCGTGGTCAGCGAGCGCGGCGTCGACCGGATCGATCTCGACCAGGGCTTCATCGAGTTCGAAGCCGCGCGAGCGGGCGAGCTCGAAGGACTCGCGCGGATCGATCTGCACGCGACGGATCGC
The DNA here is from genome assembly GCA_002709835.1 of Deltaproteobacteria bacterium. GTDB lineage: Bacteria > Myxococcota_A > UBA9160 > UBA9160 > UBA4427 > UBA4427. The sequence continues at coordinate 112 of PAQX01000062.1, read as the reverse complement.
ACCCGGGCTGGGGAGACGATCGCGCTCGGCGGCGTGGATTTCCGGTTGGTCTAGTGCTCGCTTCGCGCGTCGAGGAGACGAAGCATGGCGAGTGAGATCGCACTGGTGATCG
>PAQX01000061.1 GCA_002709835.1 Deltaproteobacteria bacterium | reverse complement strand
TCGCGTCGACGCGCGAGGCGGCACCCGCGAGCCGGTCTTCGAGAACCTGCCCTTCCAACAGCGCGTTGCCGAGGTCTTCGCGACCCTCGACGTCGACGGACTGGTCCGGATCGCCGCCGACCGCGACGAACACGCGATCGCCGCCGACGTGTGGGCGGCCGTCCGCCCTAGGGTGGAGCGAGCGAGCGACTAGCCGCCGCCGCGCACCGGCTCAGTCGTCCGGCGGGCGGAGCTCGTGCACGTTCGTGCGCGTGCGACGTCCGTCTTCGGGGGGCCCCGTGCCCTCGGCGACCTGGGCGGCTTCGTGCTGCCGCACGGCTTCGCCGGCGACGGTCCAGGTCGCCCAGGCGACGATCCCGACGCTGCCGACGACGAGCAGGAACGGGAGGTGCGTCCCTTCGACGTTCATGCCCGGCCATTCGATCACGCCCGTGTAGGCGCCGGAAATGAAGCCGATGGCGGCCCACCCGCTTGAGAGGAGGATCGGTCCCAGGATGGTTCCAGTGGCGACGCGTACGATGCCGAGCAGCCAGCCCATGGCGAGGAGCGAGACAGTGCCGACCATGAAGCGGGTCGCGCCGGTGATCGGATAATCGCGCATCAGCATCCAGAAGAGGCCCGCGAAGAACGCGCCCTGAAAGAGGCCCAGCCTTCGAACGAGGCCCTGTTGGAGCACGCCGAAGAAAAAGAACCCGTCGATCAGGGGAACGAGAGCGGCGACCAGGATCAGGCCCTGAAGGAAGGACCAGGGATCCGACGGATCGATCCATTGCCGCACGGGCGCGTCTTCGATGAGGTTTTCCTCGGATTCGGCGTCGTCGTCTTCGTCGGACATCGCAGACGCGTCGACCGCTGCGTCGTCCTCGGCGACCGGCGGCGCGAGGGCTTCGAGCAGGCTCGGCTCGTCGGGCGCCCAGTCGTACGCATAGTTGTCGAGCTCGCTCATCAAGAAGACGGCGGGCACCAGACACAGGATCAGCGGGATCGCCTCTGGCTCGAGGCGGCGCAGTCCGAGGCGCTGCGCGTGGGGCGGAGGAATGCGCTGGATCGCCATGCTCGCGACGGCGGCGAAGCCGATCGCGCGACCGATGCCCTGGGCGGCGATCTCGCCGAGGCCGAGGAGGGCGACCGCGGTGAAGACCGACGCGACCATCGCCATCACGAGAAGAACGAGCGAGGCGCCGATCCCGGGATAGGGCTCGTTCGGATCGGGTCCGTCATCGTCGTGATCCGGGTTCGGGAACATCAGTCGAAGGCTCCGGCGAGGGCACGGCCCGTATGGGATCGCGCGACCTGCGCGACCTCTTCGGGCGTCCCGGTGGCCACAATCTCGCCGCCGTCCGCGCCGCCCTCGGGGCCGAGGTCGATGACGTGGTCGGCGTGTCGTACGACGTCGAGATGGTGCTCGATCACGACGACGGTGTTGCCGCGCTCGACGAGGCGCGTGAGGAGTCCGAGCAGCAGCTCGACGTCGACGAAGTGGAGACCCGTCGTCGGTTCGTCGAGCAGATAGAGCGTGCTGCCGGTGCTCTTGCGTGCGAGCTCCTTGGCGAGCTTCATGCGCTGCGCTTCGCCGCCGGAGAGCGTGGTCGCGCTCTGTCCGAGGTGGACGTAGCCCAGGCCGACGTCGGAGAGACTCTGGAGGGGGCGCGCGACTGCCGGGACGGTGTCGAAGAGTTCGAGCGCTTCATTCACCGTCATCTCGAGGACGTCGGCGATCGACTTGCCGCGATAACGGACGCCAAGGGTGTCCCGGTCGTAACGTCGCCCGCCACAGACTTCACAGGTCACGAACACGTCGGGGAGGAACTGCATCTCGACGCGAATCGCGCCGTCGCCTTCGCAGGCCTCGCATCGCCCGCCCTTCACGTTGAACGAGAAACGGCCGCTCTCCCAGCCGCGTACCCTGGACTCGGGGAGGCCCGCGAAGAGATTGCGGATCGCGGAGAAGACGCCGCTATAGGTCGCCGGGTTGCTGCGGGGGCTGCGGCCGATCGGGCGCTGATCGACGTCGACCACCTTGTCGATCCGATCGAGGCCGACCACCCGGTCGTGGGCGCCGGGGGTCGCCAGCGCGCCATGGAGCGCGCCGGCGAGCACGCGATGGAGCGTGTCGTTGATCAGCGTCGACTTTCCCGATCCGGACACGCCGGTCACGACGGTCAGACAGCCGAGCGGAATCTCGAGATCGACGTTCTTCAGGTTGTTCGCCCGGCAGCCCTCGAGCCGGATGACCTGCTCGGGGTCGGTCGGCCGGCGGGTCGGGACTTCGAAGCGGCGCCGGCCGGCCAGGAAATCGCCTGTCGTCGAGTCGGGCACGCCAGGGAGCGTGGCGGGCGCGCCCTGGGCGACGATGTGCCCCCCGTGGACGCCGGCGCCGGGCCCGACGTCGATCACGTGGTCCGCGCGACGGATCGTCGCTTCGTCATGCTCGACGACGATCAGGCTGTTGCCGAGATCGCGGAGGGCTTCGAGGCTCTCCAGGAGTCGGTCGTTGTCCCGGGGATGTAGACCGATCGACGGTTCGTCGAGGATGTAGAGCACTCCGATCAGCCGGGCGCCGATCTGGGTCGCGAGTCGGATGCGCTGGGCTTCGCCGCCTGAGAGCGTCGCCGCTCGGCGGTCGAGCGTGAGGTACCCGAGACCGACCTGCTCGAGGAAGCCCAGCCGCTCGCGGACCTCGCCGAGGATTCGTTCCGCGATGCGCGCCGCCTGCGGCGGGAGGTCGATCGCGTCGAGGAACGCGATCACGTCCGAGATCGCGAGTCGTGAAAGTGCGGGCAGCGAGTGTTCCCCGAGCCGAACGGAGCACGCTTCGACGCGGAGCCGGTCCCCCTCGCAGTCGGGACAGGGCGTTTCTCGCTTGAATTTCTTGAGCGCCGTCGCCGCGGCGCCACTCGCGGCCTCTTCCTTCCGTATTAGGTCGCCGAGGACGCCGTCGAAGATTCGGACGAGCTTCTCGGTCCGGGTTCGCCGCCGCCGCCCACGCCCCGCGACCGGAACCGCCATCTCGAGCTCGTAGTCGGCCGCGCCATGGAGGATCAGGCCGCGGGCTTTCTTCGAGAGCTTCTTCCACGGCTTCTCGAGATCGATCCCGTGATCCTCGGCGATCGTTTCGAGAAGGCGTCGGTAGTAGCCGCGCGCCTCGCTCAGATCCCACGCCGCGATCGCGCCCTCGCCCAGCGACAAGGAGTCGTCCGGGACGATCCGGGCCGGGTCGAATTCCTCGATCAGGCCCAGTCCGTTGCAGCCGTCGCAGGCGCCGAACGGGTTGTTGAAGGAGAAGAGGCGCGGCGAGATCTCAGGGAAGGAATTCTCGCAGGTCGGACACGCACCGCTCCTGGAGAGCCACCAGGGCTCGTCGCCGACTACGTCGATGATCGCGAGGTCGTCGGCGAGTCGGAGCGCGGTCGAAAGCGACTCCGAGAGCCGCGGCCGGATCGATTCTTTGAGGACGAGTCGGTCGACGACGATCTCGATGTCATGGCGGGCGCCGCGGGCGATCTCGATCTCTTCGGAGAGGTCGTGGATCTCGCCATCGATTCGCGCGCGCACGAAACCATCGCGGCGGAACTGGTCGAGCTCCTTCTTGTATTGGCCCTTCCGACCGCGCACGACCGGCGCCAGGATCTGGACCTTCGTTCCCTCGTCGAGCGCCAGGACCCGGTCGACCATCTCCTCGAGGCCCTGACTCGTGATGGGGGTATCGCATTCCCAGCAATGGGCCGTCCCGGCACGGGCGTAGAGAAGGCGGAGGTGATCGGCGATTTCGGTAATGGTGCCGACCGTCGAGCGCGGGCTCCGCCCGACGCTCTTCTGCTCGATCGCCACCGCGGGAGACAAGCCTTCGATCTCGTCGACGTCGGGTCGCGAGAGCTGGTCCAGGAACTGTCGCGCATAGGTCGAGAGACTCTCGACGTAGCGCCGCTGGCCCTCGGCGTAGAGCGTGTCGAAGGCGAGACTCGATTTGCCCGAGCCGGAGGGGCCCGTGACGACGACGAATCGGCCGCGGGGAATTCGGAGATCGACGTTCTGGAGGTTGTGCGTCCGTGCCCCGAGGATCTTGATCTCCTGCGGGTCGCCCTTCTCGGAGAGCGCGGCGATGGTCGCGAAATCGCCGGCGAGACGATCCGGTCCCGTGCTCCAGCCGGCGGAGACGACACTTTCCGGCGTCGAATCGCGAACCAGGCTCGTCGGGACTACGGCGCTCGGGCTTCCGTCGGGCATCGCGGTGAGGACTAACGTCGGCCGTTAGCCACCGAACGCGCCCTTGCGGTCGATGTAGGTCTGCTTTCGGAGGACTTCCATCCACTCCACGTACTGGGCTTCGGTCTTCTGCCCGATCAGGTACTGCTGGAGCTGGGGCGCGGCCTGTTCGTAGGTGATCGGCGTGAAGGTGCGTCGGTCGACGAGCTGGAGCAGGTTGCAGCCGAAGGGCATGGAAATCGGCTCGGAGAGCTGCCCGGACTGGAGGCGGGCGAGCGGACCGCTCATCCACCCGGCGAGGTCCTTCGAGTGGAGCCAGCCCATGTCCCCGCCGCGCTCGACGTTGGTGTCCGAAATCTCGCGGGCGGCCGTCGCGAAGTCGATCGAGCCGCCTTCGATGCGTTCGCGAGCCTCGCGGACGAGCGCGCAGGCTTCGTCCGCCGTTCGGGCGGAGCGCCCTTCCGGCATCACGACGAGGTGCTTGACGTAGATCTCTTCGCCCCCTTCGGGCTGATCTCCGAAGCGCTCTTCGAAGAGCGCAACGACCTCTTCTTCATCGAGGGAGACGCGCGACCGGACCATCGCGTTCACGACTTTGCCGCGCTCGATTTCGCCCTTGATCTTGGCGCGGTACTCGTCGACCGACAGCCCGTGACTCGTCACGCTGGTGAGCAGCTGTTCGAGGCTCAGGCCATTCTCGGCGGCGATGGCCTCGATGGCGCCGTCGATCTCTTCGCGGTCGGCGGTCAGTTCGAGTCGTTCGACGACGGACGAGAGCAGCTTGTTGTCGATCAGGCGCTCGAGCGCATCGCGTCGCATCTTGAGGATCTCGGAAGGCGGTGCCCCGGCCTGGCGCATGCGCTCCTCGACCGAAGCGGACATCTCGAGGACTTCGGAGGCGAGCACGATCTCGTTGCCGACCTGGGCGGCGATCCCTTCGACGAGCTGCTCCTCGGCGGCGGCGGGCGAAACGAGCGTGACGGCGAGCATGCACAGCGCTGCGAGCCCGCAGAGCGGGACCGACGGCTGCGTGCGGTGCAGGGATCGCGACGAAAAGAGCAGGGAGCGCAAAAGACCTCCAGGGCGACCCCGGGGCCGCTTCAGCGCCGGATGGTAGCGACGCTCCCGACCCTCGTCTGGTTCGCCGAGGGCGCGGCATCCACGGTCGGCCACCGAGCGGGGTCGACCACGTCCGCCCCGAGGATCGGCAAGCTCTCGACGAGGGGGGCGAGCCCGGCGCCATCGATTCGGTCGTCGGACCAATCCTCCAGCAGCTCGGCGAGCTGGGCGTCGCTTTCGCAACCCACGATCGGATGGGCGCCGGGAAGGAACTCCCGGGCGAAACCCAGAAAGAGCGCTCTGGGGTTCACGCCCAGCTGGGCGGCGGTGCCGTGAATCATCCGGAGCGGCTCTACGGCCGGCGCAAGGAAGGAGGGCAGCGTCGCCGGGTCGAGATGCGCGACACCCTGAAGGAACACGCTTCGGACGTAGACCGTTCGGCCGAGCTCTCTGGCCCGGGCGAAGAACCCCCGCCGAACAAGCCGCAGGTCGAGCAGGCTCGAGGCGACCTGGAGGACTTCCGCGTCCGGATCCTCGAGGGCGGCCCAGGCTTCCTCCGGCGTCGCCGCGGAGACGCCCAGCTGGCCGATCCGGCCCGCATCTCGCTCCGCAAGAAGGGTGCGCCAGAGTTTTCCGCCGCAGGCATGACGGTGAGCGAAGCGGTGGAGCAGGACGACCGGCAGGGTGTCCTCGCCGAGGGCGACTCGGCTGCCGGAAAGGCTGGTGGAGACGCGCTCGAGGCAGTCGGCGAGGCCGAGGTCGGTCTCGTGGACGTCGGGAGCGAGCTTCGTGATGACGCGCCAGCCCTCGCTCGAGGGGAGGTCGCGGAGGGCGGCGCCGATGCGGGCTTCGCTCTCGCCGTAGGCGCGCGCGGTGTCGATCGCGCGGACGCCGGCGTCGCGGGCGCGCACGAGCATGGCTTCGAGGCGCGCGTCGTCCGGCGGACCTTCGCGGTTGGCGATGCCGTACGGCATGCCCCACTGGGCGCTACCGAGGGTGAGCCGTCGAGGATCGCGGGTGCGCCTTCCCTGCCGGGTCGTCAGGTCCGTGTTCACCAAGAAGTCCATCCTCCATCGACGACGAGGTCGTGGCCGGTCACGTAGCTCGAGAGCGGCGAGAGGAGGAAGGCGACGGGACCCGCGAGCTCGTGCGGAGCTCCGATCCGTCCGAGCGGCACGCGGGCTTCGAGCTGTTGGATGAAGGCGCGCTCGCGTTGCACTGCTTCCATCGGAAAGGGGCCGGGGCTCACGCTGTTCACCCGAATCCCGGCGCTCGCATAGTGCGTCGCCGCATAACGCGTGAACTGAACGACACCGGCCTTCGCTGCCCCGTAGGCGGGTGGGCTGTGGAAGCCGGGGTGGTCGCTGTAGGTCGCAGGCTGAGGCGATACGAGGCCGTACATCGAGGACACGTTCACGATCGAACCGCCCTGCCCTCCCATCCGTGCCGCGACGGCTTCGGTCGCCAGGATCAAGTCGGAAAGCGTCGATTCGAGGGTTTTTTCGACGGCCTTGCGTTCGAGGCGATCGAGGGTCGCGGGTCGGCCGGACGAATGGGCTGCGACGCCGCAGGCGTTGTTGACCCAGCCGTGAACCGCGCCCGCTTCCTTCGCGAGCCGATCGAGCACGCGCGCGAGGTCTTCGTCACGGTGTTGATCGGCGAGCTCGGTATGGACGTGCCCTGCCAGATCGACGCCGAGCCGCCGCGTTTCTTCGAGGGGTTCGGCGCGGCGTCCGAACACGACGACTTCCGCGCCCGCCGCTGCGAGGGCCAGTGCGATGGCGCGACCCAGGTGGGTCCCCCCGCCACTCACACCGATCCCGAGGCCGGTCATCGCATCGTTCGACAGCACGGAGTGACTCGGCTGCACGCTCATCCCTCTTCCAGCTTCTTTTGCCCGACGTGTCGATTCATCGCCGTGATCTCAGGATGGCGATCGAGGTGCTCGACCATCGCCGGATAGTCGATGCTCGCCCCGTCCGCGGCGAAGAGCTGGAAGGCGCTCCGCGCCATCGCGAGGTCTTCGTAGGTGTCGACGGTCCAGCGCCAGGCGGGCCGATCGGGCCACTCGAGGGGCGTCGGGACCGCGTGGAGGTTCGCGTTCGCGGCGAGCCAGGACGTCACGTGGACGCGGTGGTGCGGTTCGGCCGCCGGGATCTCGCGACCGGCGCCTTCGAGGGCGTCACGTCGGACGAGCTCGACGCCGTAGCCGACGGGCAGCCGCGGTGTGGTCTGGGTCCCGGCTTCGTTCTCGAGCAAGAGTCCGCCGTGGAGCCTCAGCAGGTCTGCCTGCTTGGCGCGTTCGCTCGCATCCCGGGCATCGATGAGGAGGTCGACACAACGTGCGTCGAGAAAGGGATTGTCGGCCGTGACTCGCACGAGCCAGTCGGCCTGGGTCTCCTCTCCGATCGCAACGAAACGAGAGAGCACCTCGGTCGGATGGCCGCGAAAGACCCGCAGGCCCAGCTCGAAGCCCCAGGCCTCCGTCACGTCGTCGGTGGGGTCGTCGCTGGTGGCCAGCCACCATTCGTCGACCCGGGCGGCCCGGAGCCGGTCGACCAGCAAACTCAGGATCGGCCGACCCTCGAGCGGCGCGAGGATCTTCCCGGGCAGACGCTCGGAGCCCATGCGCGCTTGAATGATGCCGATGGTCCTGCCCATAGCCATTCCGTCCTGTCTCCCGGCGAGTGAAAGCCAGAGCCGAAGATTCCGCCGTGGTTTGATCGGCAGGGCCGGTGCAGAACCTGTGCATTTTCACGAGGGCCAAGCTGAGATCGAACTGAGCCCATCTATATATAAGTGATGAATAAATCGGAATAGGTTCTGGAGATCTGAGAGAGCTCGATCAGCCAGTTCGCTGAGTGGAATCGTAAGTGAGAGATTAATCATCTAGAATACGGGCATGCCGCGACCCCGGATCGAAGACGCAGAAGACCGACTCCTCGCGGCCGGGCTGAACCTCTTCGCCCGCCGCGGGACCGAACGCGTCAATACGAACACGATCGCAAAACGGGCTCGGCTGGCGATTGGGACCTTCTACGCCCATTTCCCCGACAAGCACGCCCTGCTCAGGGAGATCCAGATGCGGACGATCGGCGCGCTTCGAAACGCGCGGGTGGAGGCCACCCGGGGCGCCGGAACGAATCCGGAGGAGCAGGTGCGTGCCTCGGCGGTGGCCGCGGTCGCCTTCGCGGAATCCCATGCCGAGGCCTACCGGGTCACCTTCGGCCGTGAGCGGGCGGGCGCCGCGGCCCACGGGCCGGTGGTCTCCGAATCGAGCCGACCGACGGCGGACGGCCTTCGCCGGCTCCAGGCGGCCGGTCGACTCGACCCCGACCTCGACCCGGACCTCGCGGCTCGCGCATACCTGGCGATGGAGGTCGGCACGATTCTCTGGTGGCTCGATGATCCGGTCCGCGCGGGGCGGGAAGGCGTCGTCGACACGCTGGTCCGACTCCATCCGGCCCAGGCCGCGAGGGTTGGTTAGGCGTCCCGTCCATCGCCTCCGGAACTTCGCTCGAAGCGTGCCTTTCGGGCGTACTCGATCTCCAAGCGCGCGGACCGCGAGACGAACGAACGGGCTCGACCCTCGCTTCCTGAGACGAGCATGCTTCCCGCGCTTCTACGCGGGCATCTTCGTCACGCGCGAGGGGGCTTGTGTCAGGCTGCCGAGAGCTGTCCCAGGAGCTGTCGCGTCGCATCGAAGAGCGCCGGGGCTCCTCCTTCGGGTCCCGGCACCTTCGAGACGATCTTCTGATCCGGCGTGACCCGAAGACCCGAGCGCGCGTGGGTGAGGAGCTGGATCAGGCGATCCGGGTCGATCTTGCTCTGGGCGGCAGCCTGCAGCACGAGCTCTCCGCGCAGGGTCTCGATCCGAAGGATGCCGAGGCGCCGCGCGAGAATCTTCAGCCGGATCACCTCGAGGAGGTTCTCCGCTTCCGCCGGCATCCGCCCATAACGATCGAGCAGCTCGTCGCGGATCAGCGCGACCTCGTTCTCATCCCGCGCTGAAGACAGCCGCTTGTAGAACACGAGGCGCTGGGACACGTCACCGACGTACTCGTCGGGCAGTCGACCCACGACCGGGAGCTTGATCTCCGGATCGAGCCACTCCTCATGAGCCGTCCCGCGGAGCTCGTCGATCGTCTCCTCGAGCATCTCCATGTACGTCTCGTACCCGACGCTGCGCAGGTTGCCGGATTGTTCGGAGCCCAGAAGGTCGCCGGCGCCGCGGATCTCGAGGTCGAGGTTCGCGAGGCGGAAGCCCGCGCCGAGTTCGCTCAGGTCCTGGATCGCCTCGAGGCGCTTCTGCGCGTCTCCTGAGAGCGCGCCCACCTGGGTCGGCACGAGCAGATAAGCGTAGGCTCGGCGCGTACTCCGCCCCACGCGGCCGCGAATCTGGTAGAGCTGAGCGAGGCCGAGAGCGTCGGCGCGATTCACGAGAATCGTGTTCACGTTCGGCATGTCGATGCCGCTCTCGATGATCGTCGTACACAGAAGCACGTCGGCTTCCTTGCGCATGAACGCATGGATCTTGTCCTCGAGCTGCCGTTCCTTCATCTGGCCATGCGCGATCATGATTCGCACTTCCGGGACGACCCGCTCGAGCATCTCCTGCATCGCTTCGATCGTCTGAACACGATTGTGCAGGAAGAAGACCTGACCGCCGCGGCGGATCTCGCGCAGGATCGCTTCGCGAATCAGGCCCTCGTCGAACTTGCAGACCTGCGTACGGATGGCGAGGCGGTCGACCGGAGGCGTTTCGATCACGCTGAGGTCACGAATCCCGGTGAAAGCCATCTGGAGCGTGCGCGGAATCGGCGTCGCGGTCAGCGTCAGGACGTCCACGGTCTTCTTGAGCTTCTTGATCCGCTCCTTGTGGGCGACGCCGAAGCGCTGCTCTTCGTCCACGACGAGGAGGCCGAGATCCTTGAACTGGACGTTCTTCCCGAGAATGCGGTGGGTCGCGACGACGACGTCGACCTGGCCCGTCGCCAGGCCTTCGAGGGTCGCCTTGGATTCCTTCCCCGTGTTGAAACGAGACAACATGTCGACGCGAATCGGGTGATCCTCGAAGCGTTTCTGGAAGTTCTCGAAGTGCTGCTGGCAGAGCACGGTCGTCGGCGTGAGCACGACGACCTGCTTGCCGTCCTGGGCCGCGCGGAACGCTGCGCGAATGGCGACCTCGGTCTTGCCGTAGCCGACGTCGCCGCAGACGAGCCGATCCATGGGCTTCGACTGCTGCATGTCGCCGATCACGTCGTCGATCGCCGCCATCTGATCGGGCGTTTCGTCGAAGCCGAAGCCCGCTTCGAACTCCTCGAGGGCGGTGTCGCGGCCCGCAAAGGCGTGACCCGGCGCGAGCTCCCGCGCGGCGTGCAGTGACAGCAGTTCCCCCGCCATGTTGCGCAGGCTCGCCTTGACCTTGCCTCGGATCTTTTCCCAGGTTTCGCCGCCGAGCTTGTCGATTCGCGGCTTCACGCCATCGGCGGCGCCGTAGCGTTGGACCCGGGAAAGGCGGTCTACCGGGAGGAAGAGCTTGTCGCCGCCGAGGTACTCGATCGCGAGGAGTTCGTTGCTCCGTCCGCCGGCGGAGAGCTCGTGGAGCCCTTTGTAGATCCCGATGCCATGGTCGTGGTGGACGAGGAAGTCGCCCGGGGCGAGCTGGGCGATGCCATCGAGACTCTGGCCTTCGCGCCAACCGGTCCGGTTCCGCTTCTTCTGACGAACACCGAAGATCTCTTCGTCGGTGACGATCGCGAGGGCCTGATCGGGCCACTCGAATCCTTCGGAGATCTCTACGACGCGGAACTCGAGGCGGCCGGGCAGGGACCAGTGCCAGATCGGGCGAGGATCCGTCGCGACCTGGCCTTCGAGCTCGTAGTCGAAGAGCAGCGTCTTCAGACGATCCGCCGACGACAGCGACGAGCACGCGATCACGACGCGCCACTTGTCGGCGAGCCACGCGTTCACCTGGTCGACGAGGGGGGCGAGGGCGCGGTCGTGGCTGCGCGTAGTCGTGAGGGCGCGTCGAAGGTCGTCCTGGGTCCGGGTGTCGACGAAGTGCCGACCGGCCTCGCCGTGCTCATCGACGACGTCGAGTCGTTCGAGATAGGTCGGCGTGCGGGCGTCGAGCGCCTCGGTCACGTCGTCCGGCGCCAACAGAAGGTCTTCGAGCGGAACCGTCAGCCGTTCGCCGATCGCGGCGGCGTGGTTGGCCTCGATCTCGCCGTGGACCTGCTCGAAGCGGGCGGCGCCTTCTTCCGGTTCCTCGACGAGGACGAGGGTGTTCTCCGGCAAGTAGTCGAAGGCGCTCTCGAGCTCGGGCTGCAGGAGGGGCGCGAGAGACTCCGCCCCAGGCGGCACATGTCCGCGCAGCATCGCATCGACCAGCTCGTCGACTTCGGTCTCCGGGATCGATTGCTGCGCCGCTTCGAGGCGGAGCGCATCGGACCGGTCGATGACCGCGTCGCGATCGAAGATCAGCTCCCGAGGCGGCGGGAGGAGGGCCGTCGAAGTCTTCTGCTGGGAGCGTTGACTCGCCGGGTCGAAGCTTCGGATCGAGTCGACTTCTTCGCCCCAGAGCTCGACCCGAACCGGGGTGGCGAGGTGCGGAGGGAAGACGTCGACGATGTCGCCGCGGACCGCGACTTCACCGGGCTCCTCCACGAGGGCCATGCGCTGATAGCCGAGAGCGACGAGCTTGATGAGCAGCTCGTCCCGATCGATCTCCTGTCCGACCGAGACGCGGATCGTCGAGCGGCGGAGCAGGGCACGGGACGGGACACGAAGGGAGAGTGCCGCGCGCGGAGCGACGACGATCGGCGGCGGCTCGGTGGCTTCGCCCGAAGCGGCTTCCTCGAGGCGATGGAGGACCTCCATTCGCTGGCTCACGAGGAAGGGTTGGGGCGAGAAGCGGTCGAAGGGAAGGGTGTCGTGTCGCGGAAAGGCGCGGATCCGGGACGCGTCCTCGCGTTCGCCAAGGAAGCTCCGAAGCGCCAGGATCGCGGTGTCGGCGGCGCGGGAGTGGGGCGTCACGTAGAGAACCGGCGCGTTTTCAGCCGCTCGGATCAGGTGGCTGGCGGCGACGCGACCGGCGGCCCCGCGGAGGCCCGTGATCCGGCGGAGGTCGTGAAGCCCTGCCTCGCGGACGAACCGGTCGAAGGGCGTATCGCCGCGCTTGGGCGATCGCCTCCGCCTGACCTTCGAAGGCCCCGCCTTCTCTTCGGCTCCGTTCTTCGCGTCCGCGCTCATCTCGGCGGGCCGTCCTCGGTTCGTGCTGGCTTCGGCAGCGGCCGCCCCGCCCGCGAATCGAGGGGACGAAAACGCCGAAAACCCGGTTCCCCTCGAACGGGGGGACCGGGTCGAGCGGATTTTAGGGCTCCCGCGGTGAATGGCACGCGTGCGTCGACGGAATCCCGCGGGTTCGGCTCTTGTCGACCGGTTCAGTGGCCGCCTCGAGCCCGACTGATTCAGTGGCCGCCTCGAGCCGCGATTCGGACCTCTTCGATCAGGCCGAGGGTCTGCTCTGCAGTGACCGCCGGGCGATGGGCCGCCTCGTAGCGATCGCGCGCCTTTCTCCCGATGGATTCGGCCCGCTCGGAATCCGCCGAAAGCCGGCCGATCGCGTCCGCCAGTCCCTCGACCGGTCGCGCGGGGTCCGCGACTTCGACGTTCGTGCCAGCCTCGAGGCCCCATTCCCGGTCGTGAAAGGTGATCGCTGCGGTCCCGTTCGCGAGGCTGTTGGCGAGTTTGATCGGAAATCCGCCTACGGCGAGGCGAGGGACGATCGTTGCCCGGGCGGCCGCCGTGAGCGCCTGCATCTCCGCCTCGCTCGCGACGTGACGCGGCTCGATCCCCGGCGCCCAGCGGCGGTTCGGATCTGCCACCGACGGGTCGAAGCTCGCCAGCACGATCCGAGGGGGCGTCTCGAAGCGGTGCGAGAGTGTTCGGGCGGCGCCCTCGATCAGGTGGAGCTCCTGGTAGCCGTCGAGATTGCCGGTGTAGAGGAAGTAGGACCCCTGCGGCAGGGGAGCCTGTGTGGGCCCATCGAAGAAACGATGACGCGGATCCGGGAGGGGGGGCGCGACGATCTCCCCAGGGCCGTGACTGTGCGTTTCCATGACGCGTGCGGCAGACTGCGTCAAAGCGATCCAACCGTCGCAGCGACGGGCCGCCCAGCGATCGAGCCGGCGCCCAACTCTATCGAGGCTTCTTTTGACGCGAAGCGATACGGTTCCGTTGGAGGTCGCGTCATTTCGTAAAGATCTGAAATTGAAGGACTTTGCGTATGCCGAGAGCTCGTGACCGAGCAGCGTATGCACGCAATAGACCACTGGGATTCGATGAGGCTGCTCGATAACGCGCCCCGCAGAAGAAATGACGCAAGATTCGAAGTGGTGAGCGAGGATCGCGTCAAATGACGCGATAGCAGAGTAATTTGACGCATATGCGTTATTCAATCGATGACGCATCTCGAGATCGGCCCGCACTTTTGAAATCGAGGGTCCCGATGCCGTGGAACGGGGACGCGCGGCGGGCGGGAGGGTGTGGTGAACGAATCCGTCCAGCGCACGCCAGCGCTCCGGATCTTCCGGCGCCGCCTCGTCCGTTCTCCCATAGGTCAGCAGCTCGACCTGGGCGCCCGCCGAACGGAGCGCGACCGCTTGCTCCTGAAAGTAGACCTGCGAACCCTGATGGTGGGGGTAGGGGAAGGCGCCCACCAGAAGGAGTCGCACCGTCGGCCCCCCCGCTCAGTCGTGCCGGGGCGCGCGCGCCGCCTGGCCGAGCGTTCCGTAGAGCCCGACGAGCTCGGAAAGGGCCTGGAAGATGACACGGGGATGGGCGCCGGTCTGTCGGCCGGATTTTCGCGGATGATGAGTCACCGGGACCTGGCGGATCCGAAAGCCGGCGGCTCGGGCGCGAACCAGGATCTCGGTGTTCACGAAGGCGCCGACCGACTCGATCGGGATCGCGTCGAGCACCTCCCGGCGAAAGACCTTGAAGGCGCAATCGATGTCTCGGACCGGCAGATCGAAGAGGCTGCGGACGAGGGCGCCCCAGGCGCGGGCAATCACGCGGCGGACCCAGGGATCGCGCCGGGGTGCGCGGTAGCCGGCGACGATCTCGACGTCGTGGGCGTCTGCCTGGGCCAGCAGGTCGGCGATCTCCCGTAGGTCGAACTGGAGGTCCGCATCGCTGAAAAAGACGAAGTCGCCTCGGGCTTCCCGCAGACCCGCGCGAAGCGCCGCCCCATAGCCCCGGTTCGTTGCATGGTGGACGCTGCGGATCCGTGGGTCCCGCGTACTCCATCGCTCGAGTACGGCTTTGCTTCCATCCTCGGACCCGTCGTCGACGATCACGATTTCGAAGTCGACGCCGAGCTGGTCTCCGGTCTTCGTCGCGCTCTCGAGGAGCGTCGGAAGATTCTCCGCCTCGTTGAAGGCAGGGAAGACGAGTGAGAGCCGGGGCGCACTCAATCGAGGTACCCCAGTGCGCGAAGGCGCTCCGCGACCATGTCTTCCTCATCCGGCTCATAGGCCTGGCGGGGANCCGTCGCGTCCGCGTCNTCCCCCGCTGCGGCTTCGNCCCAGGCTAGGCCCATCGTTTGGGCGAGCCAAGGGGCGACGGTCGCAAGNCGGGCGGGCGGCGCTGCCGGCGTGACTCCCTCTCGCGTCTGCGCGATCCAGATCCCGTCNCCGCGATGGGTTCCATTCATTCCCNGGCCGCGACCTCCGCCGTGATCGTCGCTCGCGAGGACCCGGANGCTCGGGATCCCCGCGCCCTGCGCGCCTCCCTCGGACCAGGGGGTCGGGACGAGCGAGAGACCATGGCCTTCTTCGAGGGCGAGCTCGACGACGATGTCCGGCGCGCGGTCCGCGAAGGCGCCGCGGTGGACTTCTTCTCGCCGGAGCGCCCGACGGACGACCGGGGCACCGGAGGGCAGCTTCCAGTCTAGGAGCGCCTCGATGACGGAATTGCGAACGCGTTCGTATTGCTCCGGCGGGACGCATCCCCGGGCCTCTCGACCCGCCAGATTGATCCACACCCCCGGATTCGTGTTCGCTTCCTCGGAAAAGGCGACCGTGCGCCGCCAATCGATCCCGCCGAAACGCGCACGGCTCTCGAGCTCCGCAGCGGCGGTGCGGGCCCGACGGAAGAGAGCCTGGGCGATCGCGGCGGGGAGCCAGGCGAGAGCGAGGTCCCGCGCCCGCCGGGCGAGGCGGTCGATGAAGCGGCCGAATCCCTCGCGCCGGAAGAGGAGGCCGCGTTCGGCGAGACGGCGATTCATGTGGACGATCTTGTCCGTCGCGGTGCCCATCCCGTGATCGGAGAGAACGACGCAGAGCGACTCCGGCATGGCGGCCCGGATCTCTCCGCAGGCGTCATCGAGTCGGCGATAGACGTCGCGGAGCGCCTCTCGTCTCGCCGGCCCCGCCCCGGGATCGTGTCGCGGCGACGTCGGGTCGTGGTCGCGGAAATAGTGATGGCCCGCGGTGTCGCTCTCGGAGAAGACGACCATGGTCAGTGCCGGTAGCGCTCCGCCCCGGCGCGCCTTCAGCTGCTCGAGCGCTTCGAGGGTGAAGTCTCGTTTGCGCTCGATCCGGGAGAGCAGCGTGCCCACCGCGCGCTCGTGGAAGTCATCGGCCTTCGCCGTCTCGTCGAGCTCCGGCCTCATCCACGGCCCGACCTCGGCGGCGATCGCGCGATAGAGCGCGGGATCCGAGGCGCTCCGCTCGTCGGTTCCCGTCGAGACCGGCGCATCGAAGCCACAGACGAGCAGCCCCTCGAGCGGCTCCGGAGGATGCGTCGCAGGCATCCCGAGGACGAGCACTTCGCCGCCCGCGTCCGAGACGCGCTTGAAGATCGAAGGCGCTTGCCGGTCCGTCGCATTCACGAACTGCAGCCGGTACTGGCCTTCGCGCTTCTGCGTGAAGTCGAAGATCCCGTGCTCGGCGGGTTCGAGGCCGGTCATGAACGACGTCCAGGCCGGGAAGGTCACAGGGGGGATCGTCGAAGGGAGCGGGGCGTGCTGGCCCTCGGCCATCCAGCCTGCGAGATTCGGGAGCTCGCCGGCCGCGATCATGGGCTCGATCACGTCGAAGGTTGCCCCATCGAGGGCAAGGACGAGAACGGGCCGCAGGCGCGCGCGGGCGGATTCGGGTCGATCGGACGACGTCTCTGCGGACTGGGACAAGGGGTTCTCGGTCGAGCCGGCTCGGCGGGGAAGCGGGGCAAGAACGGGCTCCGCGGGGGCCTCATCCTACCTGATCGAACCCATCCGCTGCGAAAGGGATCCGTCCTTGACTGCGATCGGGCCTGCCCCGATCCGACCCGGCCTCGGTGGCTTTTGCGTCGCGCCGATTCTCTCAGGACCGGCTCCGGATGAGTGCCCCCGCGGCCCGGGACGCATCAAAAAATCCTATTTTTGTTGTGTTTTGATCCAGGTCGCCCCACCCGGTTCTCTGTGATAAGTTGCCGCGCTCTCGCGACCCACCGGGCCTCCCGGTCGGCGTCCCGAGACGAGAATGAATCGATGCGGCGCGGCCTTGGGCCCGCCTTCCCTCCCGCTAGAGGATCCCGACACGTGGTCGGGTGAGTCGACCCGGGAAGCATCGCCCGCGACGAACGCACTCGACCACGGGGCGTTCCAATCCGGACGAGGAGTACATCCACGCCATGGCCATCGAACTGCTGTGCAAGAAGCTCGGCATGACCCAGGTCTTCGCCGAGTCCGGCGAAGCCGTCCCCGTCACCGTCCTCGAGGCCGGTCCCAACGTCGTCGTTCAGAAGAAGACGAGCGACAAGGACGGCTACACCGCGGTCCAGCTCGCCTTCGGTGAGCGCCGCGAGTCCCTCTTCTCCAAGGCCGAGAAGAACCACTTCGAGAAGCACGGTGTCGCGGCGCCAAAGCGCCACCTCTCCGAGTGCCGCCTGACCGAGGATGAAGCGGAAGCCCTCGAAGAAGGCATGGAGATCACCGTCGACATCTTCGGCGTCGGTCAGCGCGTCGACGCGATCGGGACGAGCAAGGGCCGCGGCTATACCGGCGTCGTCAAGCGCCACGGCTTCGCGATCAAGAAGCGCAGCCACGGTACCCACGAATTCTTCCGACACGGTGGTTCGATCGGTGCCGGCGCGGATCCGGGCAAGGTCATCAAGGGCCTCAAGATGGCGGGTCAGCACGGCAACGCGCGGACGACGACCCAGAACCTCGAGGTCATCCGCGTGGACAGCGAGCGCAACCTCCTGCTCGTCCGTGGTGCCGTGCCTGGACACAAGAATGGTCTCGTGAAGATCCGCACCGCCATCAAGAAGGGCGACCAGGGTCTCGGCACTCCGCCCGGCCAGAAGGCCGGAGGCGACGACGCCGAAGCCCCCGCGGAGGAGGCGGCCGAATAGGGTCGGCGCCTCACGATTGATCGATTCAGAAGGCCGTCGGGACGCATCCCGGCGGCCTTTTGGCGTCTGAGCGCGGCGCTGAGTGAGCCGAGCCCGTCAGGCCGTCACGATCTGCAGGAGCGCGGCGCCGAGCGCGAGCACGAGGGCGACCCAGATCCGTGGCCCCATGAAACCGATCGGTCGGGGCTGGGTCGGGAACGAAAGCGTCTGCGAGATCGCGGCGTGTTTGAAACCATGCCCGTCCCGGAAACGCGGATCGATGGCGAGTTCGATCAAGTCGCGGCGGCTCCGGTATCGCATGGCGCCGATCAGGGTCCAGCCGGGATCCGCTTCGACGCCCCAGGAGTCGACGTAGGGCCCGACCTTGCGCGCCTGCATCATGGGCACGCCGCCGCGCTTGAGGAGCGTCGGGAGGAACGCCGCCATGTACTCCTGGACGATCTCTCGGGCGGGTTTCTCTTCTCCGGTCTCCGGATGGGCGACGAGATCCCGGTGGAGCTTCACGAGGTTCAGCATGACGAACTCACGACCATCGTCTTTCTCGAGAAAGCGACGGATCTCCGCGAGGTCGCTCGCCCCGTCGAATCCGCTCTCTTCGGCCTGCTGCATCAAGTCGTCGACTTCTGCGCTCGTCATCGGGCGACGTCGCAAACCGTCGTACCAGAGCCTGAAACCGAGATAGAGGGCGGCGGCGCTGCCCCAGATGGCGAGGGTGCTCATTCGACTTCCGCCCATGACGCCGGGAGCGCATCGAGGGGTCCCTGGAAGCTGTCTCCGCTCGAGAAGAAGAGGGCGCGCGTCGGGTTCGGGAGACGCACGACCCAGTCCTGCTCCAGGGCGACTTCGCCCAGGTGGCAGCCGTCGGGCACGACCAGTCCGTCTTTCGAAGGCCTTCCGAGAACGCCGACCGTCGAGGTGTCTCCCCCGACGATCACGTGAACGAAGAACGCTCCCTCGGCCGTTCGGAGGACGGGGACCCTGCGACCTGCGGCGAACCGGAGCGCGTGATGCTTGTCGACGCTCAGCTCGAGCGGCCCCGCTTCGCCGAACGGCCGGGTGGGGGCGGACTTCGGTGCCGCGCACCGACCCCACTCGACGTCGCCGATCCGCCGCGTCTCCATCGGGCCGTCTTTCGTCGCGCCGGGTGAGCGATCGAACCAGTGTTCGTCCATCGCGGCGATCCCGGTTCCGGCGGGCCGAAGGGGTTCGGGGAGCTCGAGGCGCGCGAGCTCGTCGGGACCGCAGGGCTCGAGGCTCTGCCAGACCTGCCGCGTCGTCGGGTCGATGACCTCGGCGTGGGGGTGATCGATCTCGCTCAGCTCGTTTGCAAAGTCCGGTCGGGCGTTGGGCATGGTCGTTTCTATCGAAGCGGCGAGTACGGCATGACGTGGAGTCGCATCATCTTCTCTCGCGGCGCGACCTGACGGAGCGGGCCGAAGAACGATTCCTGCTGATCGTCGTTCGGGACATAGCCCGGCGTGCCCGTGTCCCTCGCCCAGAGGTCGGTCACCCGATACGGGTTGCCCGAAACATCGCGAAGGGCGGCGACGATCGGCAGCGCCGCCGCGGCGTTTCCGAGCAGGGCGGTGAATTGCTCGATCTTCGCCGGGGTGACGTCGAGGATCGCGAACGTATACACGCCGACGGCCTTCTCGGAGGAATCCGCGATTGCCTGGTGTAGACGTTGCGGAGCGACCGGGCCGAGCGGTTCGAGGATCTCGATCCGCTGCTCCGGCGCGAGATTCGTCAGCTGCGCCACGCCCTCGTTCGCGTCGCCATCGCTCGCGGCCGCCTCGCGGTAGGTCTGGTAGGCGGCGAAGTCGTCGAACTCGGTCAGGTGGATGATCTGGTTGTACCACTCCTCGTGGGCGAAGAACGCGCCGACGAGTCGCGCGCCCAGTCGCTCGTTCGCGGGCAGGACGTACTTGTTCGCGATGTCGACCACGCGGTCGCGCGTCGAAGGGGCAGCGGGATCGAGGTTGTAGCTCTGCTTTACGTAGATCATGGGGGCATCCTTCATCCGGCGATCGGGCGGCGAGTCAGGAGAACGTCGACTGGAGCCAGCCGACGACGGCACTCGTATAAGCCTCAGGGATGTCTTCCTGGAGGAAGTGGCCGCCGCCTTCGAGGATCTGGTGGGGTTGGTTCTTCGCGCCCGGGATCCGCTCGACCAGGGGCTTCCAGCCGTGGGGCGCGATCTGGTCCTGGGCACTGAAGATCGTCACGAAGGGCCGGTCGAATCGCTCGAGCACCTTCCACGCTTCGAAGTTGTCGGGCAGCATCGGGTTGTCGGGTCGCGTCGGCAACAGCGCGGGATAGGCCTGGCTCCCGCGTGCGGCGGATCCCGCATAGGGCGCGCGGTAGCCGGCGATGACGTCTTCCGTCGGCGGGGTGACGGTCACCATGGGAAGAAGATTCCAAGGCTCCCAGACCGGGGTCGCGGCGGCCATGGCCTGGAACGCCGCGAAGGGACCGCTCGCGTCGATCTCGTCGGGGAGCGGAATCGACGGGTCGCGTTCGGGGAAGCCGGTGTTCGAGCAGCACACGCCGGCGATGCGATCGGGTTCGAGGGCGACGAGACGGCAGCCGAGGATTCCGCCCCAGTCCTGGAGGACGAAGACGAGCTCGCGGAGGTCGAGCACGTCGAAAAGCGCCGCGCGCAGCCACTCGACGTGACGGGCGACGGTGTAGTCGTCGAGCTCGGTGGGGCGATCGGAGAGGCCCATCCCGACGTGGTCGACGGCGATCGCCCGGAAGCCGGCGGCGGCCGCCGCCTTCACCTGCTCGCGCCAGATGTAGTTCCAGCCGGGGTTGCCGTGGAGGAAGACGACGGGTCGGCCGTCCCGCGGGCCCTCGTCGATGTAGTGCACGCGGAGCGTTTCGCTCGTGCCGGGTTCGCGGGGCACCGCCGCGTAGCGACTCTCGAACGGGTAGTCGGCCAGCGCGCGCACGGCGTCGTCCGAGGCTTCGAGGATGTCCATCGATCAGGCTCCGCCGTCCATATATTGGCACGAACGGTGCCATATTCTCGTGCGCCTGTCAGGCCCCCGAACGAGAGGCCGAGCTTCCCGTCGTAAGAGTTCGAGGATCGGCTGCGTCCCCGCGGTGCTGGCTTTGATCTCTTCGACGTGGGGGCGATCGCGACCGCGCAGCTAGGCGAGGCCGAAATGGGCCAACGCGGCCTTCGCGATCGGTCCCCCGTATTCCTGCACGAAGTGGCCGGCTTGCGGCACGTCCATCGCTTCGGGGCAGCCTTGGATGACGCCGCGGAGTTCTTCCATGACGTCCTTTCCGAGCACGCCGTCGCGGAGGCCGATCGCCATGAAGCTCTCGCCGGTCCAGTCCGTCGACCAGAAGGCGCGGGCGCGCTTCATGAGGTCGATACCATCCATGTCGGGCTCGACGGGGACGAGCTGAGGAAAGCGCCGCACGCCGGCTTTGTACGAGTCGTCTGGGAAGGGCGCGTCGTAGGCGAGGGCATCGAAGATGTTGGCGGGGTCGCCGATATCGGCGACGACGAGTCCACCGGCCGGGATCTCCGGAGCCGTCGCCGCGAAGTTCTTCCAGAACGCGAAGCCTTCTGAGAGGAACTCGCCGATCGGGAGGCCAGTATTCATGATGAGCGCCCGGGTGAAGCGGTCGCCCGTGTCCATCGGGAGGGTGAGGCCCAGGATGCCGCCCCAGTCTTGACAGACGAGGGCGACGTTCGTGAGGTCGAGGCGTTCGACCAGGGCGAGCAGGCTGCCGCGATGGAAGTCGATGGTGTAGTCGGCGTCGTGGACGGGCTTGTCGGAGCGCCCGAAGCCGAAGAGATCGGGGGCGACGACGCGATGTCCTGCGGCGACGAACTCCTTCAGCATGTGGCGGTAGAGGTAGGACCAGGTGGGCTCGCCGTGGAGACAAAGGAAGGTCGTTTCGGCATCGGCCGGTCCTTCGTCGATCCACGCCATGCGCAGACCTTCGTAGCCCGGAAGGTCTTCGACGTAGTTGGGCGCGTAGGGAAAGGACGGCAGAACCGAGAAGCGTTCCTCGGGCGTACGCAGGGCTTCGATGGCCATCGGGGAATCTCCGTCTATGGGGCGCGGGGGGCGAGAGCAAGCGTGCCTCATTCGTTCGTGGCTGCCACGGACGCG
Organism: Deltaproteobacteria bacterium; assembly: GCA_002709835.1. Taxonomy (GTDB): domain Bacteria; phylum Myxococcota_A; class UBA9160; order UBA9160; family UBA4427; genus UBA4427. The sequence continues at coordinate 25,930 of PAQX01000061.1, read as the reverse complement.
AGGGTCTGCAATCGTTGGGGGGGCCGCGTGGCGCGGTGGAGGAGGAACTCGGATGCGGACTTGGTTGGCAGCGCTCGGCCTCGCGGTCGTCGCGCTCGGATGCGCGGGCTCGGAGATCGAGGGGGGCGGGGGCGAGCGATTCACGATCGCGATGATCCCCGACACCCAGAACTACACCGACTACACCCACCAGAAGGCCGAGGGTTTCGCGATCGACGCGTCCGAGCTCTTCCTGGAGCAGCTCGGCTGGGTCGCGGATCACGCGCGGAGTCGCGGTGGAGACATCGCCTTCGTCGCGAGCGTCGGTGACACCTGGCAGCACCCGACGAAGAGGATCGATCCGGGTCACGAAGCGATCGGCCACGAGCGGGTCGCGAATCCGTTCTTCGATGCCCACTTCACGCCGAGTGAGAAGGTCGCAAAGGTCGAGATCCCGACCGCGATCGCCGGCTATCGGCTCGTCGCCGACGCGGGTCTGCCTTTCGGTATCCCGCCCGGCAATCACGACTATGACGCGATGTACAACGTCCACACGCATCCGCCGGATCTGACGAAGCGACCCGAGGAGATCACCTTCACCGTCGAGGACCTCGGACTCCTCCACGTGGGCGGTCTCGAAGGCTTCCTCGGCGCATTCGGAGCGGACTCCGAATTCTTCGCCGACGCGCCCTGGTACGTGGATTCATTCGGCGGCGGAACGAGCAGCGCGCAGGTCTTCGAAGCGGGCGGTTACCGCTTCCTTCACCTCGCTCTCGAGATGCAGGCGAGCGACGAGGTTCTCGCGTGGGCACGCGAGGTGATCGCGAAATATCCGGGCTTGCCGACGATCGTCTCGACCCACGACTACCTGAGCCCCAAGGCGACGCGGATCGACGGCAGCTTCCTCGACTTCACCCTCGCCCACGGCGAACACAACACGCCCCGGCAGATGTTCGAGAAGCTGATCGCGGTCGAATCCCAGATCTTCCTCGTCCTGTGCGGGCACTATCACGGCCAGGCCTATCTGCGTGAGGACAACGTCGCAGGCTTCGATGTCCACACGGTCCTCGCGGACTATCAGGACCGGGGGCAGGTCGGGCTCGACGCGGGCCAGCCCCGCGACCCGATGCGAGGGTTGCCAGTCGGGCTCGGGGACGGCTGGCTTCGCCTCCTCGAGTTCGACACGACAGTCGATCCGCCGCGGATCGCGATGAGGACCTACTCGACCCACTACGGGAAGCACGCGAGTGAGATGCCCGACTACGTGGTCTGGTACCGCGACCACGAACAGAAGGGCATGAGTGACGCGGACTTCATGGCGGCGGAGGAGTACGAGATCGTGCTCACCGATTTTCGGGCGCGCTTCGGAGCGCCTTCGCGGTGAGCGACGGGAAGCGGGTGCTCGTCGTCGGCGCGAGTGGGATCGTCGGTCGCGCGGCCTTCGAGCACTTCGCCTCGCAGGGTTGGGAGGCCTACGGCGTCTCGCGCCGGGCTCCGGATCTCCGCGTCGGGACCCACGTGCCCCTCGATCTCCTCGACGCGTCCGCCTGTGCCGCGCGTCTCGGGGAGCTTCCACCCTTCACCCACGTCGTCTTCGCCGCTCTCCAGGAAAAGGAAGGGCTGCTCGGCGGCTGGTTCGATCCGGACCAGATGGAGATCAACCGCCGGATGCTCGAGCATCTTCTGCAGGGCGTCGAAGCCCGGGGCGCGCTCGAGCACGTGTCGCTCCTGCAGGGGACGAAAGCGTACGGCGCGCACGTCGGGCGGATGCGCGTGCCCGGACGCGAGCGCGAGCCGCGCCACGATCACCCCAACTTCTACTGGCTCCAGGAAGATCTGCTGCGCGCGCGTGCGGCCGCTGCAGGGTACACCTGGACGGTCTGGCGGCCGCCGGTGATCTACGGGCACGCCTTCGGCGCCCCGATGAACCCGCTTGCGCCGGTCGCAGTCTACGCCGCGATCGAGAAACACGAAGGGCGCGGGCTCGGCTTTCCGGGCGGCGCGACGGGCCCCGTCGATGCGATGGATGCGCGGCTTCTCGCCCGCGCCCTCCAGTGGGGCGGGACGGCTGAAGCGGCGCGGAACGAGATCTTCAACGTGTCGAACGGGGACGTCTTCGTCTGGGAGAACGTCTGGCCGAGGTTGGCAGAGGCGTTCGGGATGGAGGTCGGTCCGCCGGCACCCCAGAAGCTCGCGGAGACGATGCCGGCGAAGGCACGGGTGTGGGACGAGATCGTGGCGACCCACGGACTTCGCGCGCCGGGACTGATGGACTTCGTCGGAGACTCGTTCATTTATGCCGACGTCCACTTCGGACTCGGACGTGAAGAGGCGGCGCCGCCGAACATGCTCTCGACGATCAAGCTTCGTCAGGCGGGCTTCGCCGACTGCATCGACTCGGAGGACATGCTCGTCGAGTGGATCGAGTGGATGCAGCGGGAGAAGCTGATCCCGCCTCGTTGAGTCCTGCGATTCGAAACGACTCCGATCTGCGTGCAGCGCGTTCAGGCGATTCCGCAGCGCCTCGGAGCGCATCGCCGCTGCGGATCCGATAGCCTCCCGCCGCTCATGGCCCGCTACCAGCGCAAAGACCACCTCCACCAGAAGGCGAAGAAGGAAGGCTTGCGCTCGCGCGCGGCCTACAAGCTGGAAGAGGTCCAGAAGCAGTTCCGGATCCTCCAGAAGGGTCACCGTGTCCTCGATCTCGGCTGCTGGCCGGGAGGTTGGATGGAGGTCGCCGTCCGTCTCGTCGGCGGGAACGGGTTCGTGGTGGGCATCGATCTGGCCGAGCTCGACCCGCCGCTGCCCCAGGCCAACGCCACGGCGCTCGTCGGGGACCTGGAAGCGGAGGACACGCCTGCGCGTCTCGTCGAGGCGATCGGTGGTGCGCCCGCGGACGTCGTCCTGTCGGACGCGGCCCCGAAGCTCACGGGCGTGCGAGAGGCCGACCGCGCGAACGAAGAGCGCCTGCTCGAGGCGATCGAGGCGTTGCTGCCCAAGGTGCTCGCGCCGGGCGGTGACTTCGTGATCAAGATCCTCGAAGGGCCCGAGGCGCAGCAGGTCGATCAGCGGATGCGGAAGTCGTTCGCGAAGGCGAAGACGGTGAAGCTTCAGTCGACCCGGAAGGGCTCGACGGAGCGGTATCTGGTCGCGCGGGGCTATCGCGGCTGAGCACGCACCTCCGATCGCGTCGTGTCCCGATTTTCCTGTTCGGGCGCCGCGGGTTCCACGCCGAGTTGCCGATTCGTGAGCGTCCGCGCGAGGGGCATCCTGCGAGCAGTTTTCCGAGATTGGCGAGCCAAGAACGCTGCGGATGTGCACATACTGTGGCCGGCTCCATCCGCGAACAGAGAAGAACCCATGCCGAAGTGTCTCCAGTTGACCGTCGTCCTGCTCGCCCTCTTTGGCGCGACGCACGCGAGCGCCCAGATCGGTGGCTGCACGCCGGATTTCAGTGATCCGGAATGGGTACTCGTCGAGACCTCGGTGGGGCCGATGATGCTCGAGCTCTACCCGAACATGGCGCCGACCACCGTCGCGAATTTCATGGACTACGTGAACGGCGGCGACTTCGACGGCGCGATCTTCCACCGCAGCGTTCCCGGCTTCGTCGTCCAAGGCGGCGGCTTCCGCGAAAACGCCGGGGCCTACGAGTCGATTCCGACGAACCCCGCGATCCAGAACGAGCCCTGTCTCTCGAACACGGCGGGGACGATCGCGATGGCGCGCCTCGGGGGTCAGCCGAACAGCGCGACGAATCAGTGGTTCGTGAATCTCGTCGACAACCCCTTCCTCGACACGACCGACGGCGTCGGCTTCACCGCCTTCGGTCGCGTCGTCTTCGGCGGGATGGACACGGCGAACGCGATCGCCGACCTCCCGATCGAGGACACGCTTCCGATCCTCGAGAATCCTTTCAACCAGATCTTCCGCGCGCTCCCGCTGCAGAGCGCGCCGAGTGACCCACCGGGCGGCGGCTACGGTTGTGCCGAGGCCTCGCCGTTCTACGGCCTGGCCGACGAGACGATCGACACGGTGATCCTCGATCCGCTTCGCAGCAATGGCCCTTCCGTCGTCCCGATCCTCCTCGATCCGGCCTGCGACGGCAGCGGCGCGACGGGTCCGCCCAGCGTGCCCTGCACGACCGGTCGCGACGTCTTCGAGGTCAACTTGACTACGCAGAGTTTCTTCTTCCCTCGGATCGCGATGAGCTGCAGCGCAGTCGCGGAGGCGGAGGAGTCGTGGGCCGCCCGCCGCGCCGGCACGATGGCCCACTACCTCGCCCAGGACGTCGAGATGGTGTCCGTCCCTGAGCCCAGCGGCACGCTGCCGCTTGTGCTGGCCTTCGCGTCGTTGACGACCCTGGGCCGACGGCGCCGCTAGGCGCGAGGTCGCCTCTCCGGGTTCGTGCGACATACAGCACGCCGCCGTCGGGTTCGCGCTGACCGGGAGGCCTCGCGACGCGCGCGGGATCGCCGAACGCTTGCCGAAAGGGGAGCGGGACGGCCCGGAGATCGCTTTCGCCGAAAGCCCCCGGGAGAGCCGTTGCTCTCGACGCTTTCCAAGGAAGGAAAAGGGCACGCGAGCAGGAAGAGCCCGTCGCGCCCCAACGGGCCAAGAGAATGGGGCACGGCTACGCTCCGGCGCCCGACGTCAAGAAGGGAGTGTCATGCCGACTCCGTGCCTGCGCCCGCAAGCTTGCCCGCGACTTTGCATCATGACGACCGTCCTCCTCCTCGCGTGCCTGACCGCAGTCGCCGGAAGCGGCCATGCGAGTGAATGGAAGGGCCGCGCGATGTTGGCGGTCGACTACCAGGGATGGAGCGATCTCGATAATCCGAGCGGGGAGTTCGATGTCCTTCACCCGAGCGTAAACGTGCTGGCGAGCCGACGACTCGGGGACGAATCCCCCTGGAGCTTCTCGATCGCCTCCGAGTATCGCGCCTTCGAGTATCGCTTCGATGGCCTCGACGCGGGGGATGCCTGGGACGACATCCACGTCTTTCGCGCCGCGCCCCGACTCCGATATGCCCTCGATGAACAGTGGGGCATCTTCGGCGGGGCCGTCGGCGAGTTCTCCGGAGAGGGCGGAAGCCGATTCGCGGACGCGATCCGCGGGGGAATTCTGGTCGGCGGGGACTGGCGCCCGAACGACCGCTTCTTCGTCGGGCTGGGAGTCCTCGCGATCTCCGCGCTCGGCGACGAAGCGCTGATTCAGCCGATCATTCTGATCACCTGGAACATCACCGATGCTTTGACCTTCACGACCCAGAGCTGGACCTCGCGCGGCGGTCGGGCCAAGTTCAATTATGCCTTCGAAGGAGGTTGGCAGCTGAGCGTCGCGGCTGGTCGCGAGCGGGAGCGATTCCGGCTGGACAAGCGGCTGCCGGGCGTCGGCGACGGCGTCGGCGAGAAGAACAGCTTCCCGGTCACGTTCACGGTCGCGAAGACCCTCGAATCGGGCATCACGGTCGAGGCGTTCGGTGGCCCGGTCCTGGGCGGCGAACTTCGCGTCGAGGACCAGAACGGGAACAACGTCGCTGTTTCGGACTTCGAGCGTTCCTGGTACGTGGGCGCCGCCGTCAAGCTTCCTTTCTAGCGTCGACGGCGGTTCTCGAGGGATCGAGGGAGAAGACCGGTGGAGATGAACTCGGCAAATCGGTTCCGGCCCATCGTGATCGGGTGTCTGCTGATCGGCTTGCTCGGTGCGTGCGCCGCTCCCATCGGCGTCCACCGCGTGGACCCGCGTTCGGTCCAGCGCTCGCTCGCGGAGAGCGTGCTCACCTCCGATCGGATGAGCGCTCAGACCCGCAACGTTCTCCGGATCGCCGATCTCGAGGAGGACGCGGCGCAGAGACCCGAGGAGGTCATCGCCCTCGTTCACGACATCCTGCTCCGCAACGTCCGTCGCGGCGACCCGATCGCGCGGCAGGCGCTGATCTCGCTGGCGGAGCTCTCGTTCCGGCATGCGAGCGAGAGCGGCGACCGAAGCTATTACCTGGCGACCGCGCTCTATGCCTGGGTCTTCCTTTTTCCCGCTGACCCCGCGCTGGTCTCGAGCCCTTTCGATCCTCGCCTGCGGCTCGCGGCGGATCTCTACAACCGGAGCGTCACGCTCGCCTTCCTCGACCCAGACTCGAACGAAGTCCGACTGAGGGGGGGCACCATTGCGCTGCCCGTTGGCGATTTGGAGATCACGCTCGACGAGTCCAGTCTGATCTGGGGCGACCGGATGCTGATCGGGTTCGTGCCCGTTTCCGAGTATGAGGTCGAGGGGCTGCGCAACCGCTATCGATGGAGAGGGATCGGCGCTCCTCTGGCGGCACTGCTCGAACCGGTCGAGCCCGACGACCGCCGCGATTCGTACCTGAAGCCGAGCCTTCGCCTTCCCGTCTCCGCGTTGCTTCGCTTCGATACGGCGGCTGCCAGGACCTCTGCGACCGGCCGCGGAAAACGGATCCGTGCTCGTCTCGAGCTGCACGCGGCGGCCGATGGAGAGCAGGTCGAGATCGACGGCGTGAAGGTTCCCCTCGAGATGGAGCCCACATCGTCGATCGCGTCGATGATGGCCGAGGAGAATCCCTTCTGGCGCGACCTCAAGCACTTCTTCATCGGCGATCTCGCACGGGAGCGGGACGGCCTCGTTTCCCTGGAGCCCTACCGGCCCGGCCGGATCCCCGTCGTCCTCGTCCATGGAACCTTCTCGAGCAGCTCGACCTGGGCGGAGATCGTGAACGACCTGACGGCGGACGCGGAGATCCGCCGCCGATTCCAGTTCTGGCTCTTCGACTACAACACCGGCAATCCGATCGCCTACTCGGCTTCATTGCTGCGGAACGCGATGGAGGACCTGATCGACAGCCTCGATCCGGAAGGTCGGGATCCGGCGCTTCGTCGCGCGATCGTCGTCGGACACAGTCAGGGCGGGCTGCTCACCAAGCTCATGGCGGTGGATTCCGGCGAGCGGTTCTGGCGCCTCTTGAGCGACGAGTCTCCGGAGGAGGCCACGCTCGAGCCCGAGAACCGGGTGATCCTCGAGGACGCGCTGCTCGTCGAGCCCCTGCCGATGGTCGAGCGCGTCGTGTTCATCGCAACGCCCCACCGCGGCAGCTACGTGGCGAACTGGGACATCGCCAGGTGGGTCGGCCGCTTCGCTCGAAGCCCCATCACGATCGCGGACGCTGCGCTCGATCTGGTGAGAGACGACGTCGAGAGCGAGTCGCGCCGTCAGCTCGCCCGGACCTCCGGCTCGATCGACAACATGTCGCCGGGGAGTCGCTTCCTCTCGGTTCTCGTCGAGACGCCCGTCGACGCGCGTATCCGGCGCCACTCGATCATCGCGGTCCGGGGCGATCCGGACCTCGAAGACCCGGACGATCGCCGCAAGGCGTCCGACGGCGTCGTCCGTTTCACGAGCGCCCAGATCACCGACGTCGATTCCGAGCTGATCGTGCACAGCGGGCATTCTTGTTTGCAGCACCCCTGGACGATTTCCGAGCTGCGGCGGATTCTTCTCTCCCACGTCGGTCTGGTTCGCCGGGGACCGACGGAGCTCGTCCTTCCGTGAGCGCCGATCGATGCACGTCCCCGCCTCGGGATCGAGGATGATCTCGTTGCTGCGCGGCGGAATGCTGGGGGTCGCCGGCCTCTTCCTGCTGCTGGCGAACGTCTGGTCTCTCGCCGCAGTCTGGATCGACGGGCGCGACGACGGGGTGGCGTGGCTCGCCCTCGTGACCGGTCTCGTCGGGGCCGCATGGATCGCGCGGCGTTCGCTCGCCCGTGTGCTGAAGGTCGCGGTCGGGGGGCTTCCCTTCCTGTTCGTGCTCGCCTGGTGGCTCTCGCTCGAGGCGAGTAACGACCGCGAGTGGCTGAGCGACGTTGCCCGCCTTCCGCGGGCGGCGATCGACGGCGATCGCCTGGTCGTTCGGAACGTGCGCAACTTCAGGTACGCGGCCGGAAGCGAGGAGATCACCGAGGAGCGCTGGGAGTCGCGGACCTGGGATCTCTCGAAGCTCGAAGGCGTCGATCTCTACATGTCGTATTGGGGCTCGCCGATGATCGCCCATACGATCGCGAGCTGGGACTTCGGGGACGCCCCGCCGCTGGCGATCTCGATCGAAACCAGGAAGGAGGCGGGCGAGGCCTATTCGGCGGTCCTCGGCTTCTTCCGACAGTTCGAGGTCTACTACGTGGTCGCCGACGAGCACGACGTGGTAGGGGTTCGGACCAACCACCGTGGCGAGACCGTTCGCCTCTACCGCACGACCGCGAAGCCCGAGCTCGCGAAGGCGATCCTGCTCGACTATCTCGCCGAGATCAACGCGCTCCACGACGAGCCGGCCTGGTACAACGCCGCGACGCACAACTGTACGACGACGATCCGGCACCACGTCCGCCACGTCGCCCAGGGGCACCCCTTCGACTATCGGATCCTCGTGAACGGCCGCCTCGACGAGCTCGGCTACGAACGGGGCAACGTCGATACGCGGCTGCCCTTCGAGGAGCTCCGCGAGCGAAGCGACATCGGCGAACGGGCCCGAGCGGCCGAGGGGTCGCCGGACTTCTCCCGCCAGATCCGCGCCGGCCTCCCGAACCCTCGCCGCTGAAGCCACTCGCCTCTCGGCGGACACCGAGGCACAGATCGATCGTTTCGATTTTCCGACCCGCCCGAACGTCGTCTGCTCGACGGCATCGGTCGGGTCACGGTGATACGCTCCGCCCGGCCTCCCGACCGCGGGAGGATCGAGGAGACACCTATGGATCGTTGGTTCCTTCACGTGATACTCGCGTTCTCATTGGCGATCCCGCTGGTCGGATGTGGTGAAGAAGAGGCCCCGCCGCCGCCGGTCGTGCGTCCGGTCAAGATTCTCGAGCTCGGCGGCAGCGACGACCCCCAGGTCCTCGAGTTTCCGGGCACCGTGAAGGCAGGCCGCCATGCCGAGTTGGCTTTCGAGGTCTCGGGGAAGCTCGAGTCCTTGAGCGTGACCGAGGGGCAGCCCGTCTCCGAAGGCGACGTGCTCGCCGCCCTCGATGACCGCGACTTCCAGGCGAAGCTCGATGCGGAGCGGGCGAAGGAGCGGGCGGCCGAAGCGGAGTACCAGCGCACGAAGGCGCTCTTCGACGAGAACGTCACGTCGAAGCAACAGCTCGACACGAAGCAGCGCAACTACGAGGTGACCACGACGAGCGTCGCGCGTGCTCGGAAGGCGCTCGAGGACGCAGAGCTCCGCGCGCCCTTCGACGGGAAGGTAGCTCGGGTCGACGTGGACAACTTCGAGAACGTCCAGGCCAAGCAGACGATCCTCGTCGTCGAGAACGATTCGCGCTTCGAGGTCGAGGCCGACATTCCGGAGCAGGACGCCGCACGAATGCCGCCCGGATTGACTCTCGAGCAGCGAAGCGACCGCATTCGCGCAGACATCGTGATCGGAGCCCTCGAGGGTCGGCGCTTCCCGGCTCGACTCACCGAGTTCGCCTCGACGGCGGACCCGAAGACGCGGACGTTTGCCGCGACGCTTGCGTTCGACAACCCCGGTGACGTCAGTCTCGCGACGGGCATGACCGCGACCGTACGTGTTCACGTATCGAAAGAGGTCGTCGGCAAGACCGGTCTTTTCGTCCCCGCGGTCGCCGTGGGCAGCACGGCCGAAGGGGAGGCGCTCGTCTGGGTGATCGACCCGTCCTCCATGGAGGCGACGGCGCGCTCGGTCGAGTTGGGTGCGATGGCGGGCGATCGCGTCCGCGTGACCTCCGGATTGACGGGAAGCGAGTGGATCGCGACCTCGGGGATCAGCTTCCTTTACGAAGGGATGGTCGTCTCGCGGGCGACCGAGTGAGGGCGCTGTCATGAACCTCGCCGACTTTGCGCTTCGCAACCGGACGACGACGCTTGTCCTGACCGTCGTGATGCTGGCCGCCGGCTTGCAGTCTTTCAACTCGATGTCCCGCCTCGAGGATCCCGAGTTCACGATCAAGGACGCACTGGTCCTGACGCCCTATCCGGGCGCCTCGGCCGCAGAGGTCGCCGAGGAGGTCTCCGACGAGATCGAGATCGCCGCCCAGCAGCTCGGTCAGCTGAAGGAAGTCGAATCGAAGTCCGATCGCGGGCTCTCGACGGTGACGGTCACGATCAAGGACCGGTACGACAAGACGACGCTGCCCCAGGTCTGGGACGAGCTGCGGCGCAAGGTGAGCGACGCGCAGGGCAAGCTGCCGCCGGGTGCGGGTCCGTCGATCGTGGTCGACGACTTCGGGGATGTGTGGGGCGTGTTTGTCGCGATCTACGGCGACGAGTACAGCGAGACCGAGCTCTACGAGACCGCCAAGCTCCTGCGTCGGGAGTTGCTGCTGGTCCAGGACGTCGCGAAGGTCGACTTCTGGGGGGATCGGAGCGAGGCCGTCTACGTCGAGCCGGACCGCGAACGCGTGGCGCAGCTCGGCATCCCCCCTCAGGCCATCGCCCGGGAGCTGCAGGCAATCAACGTCGTCTCCGACGCGGGGCGCGTCGAAGTCGGCAGCGAGTACATCGCCCTCGACCCGACCGGCTCCGCCGAAGCGATCGACGACATCGGCGCGATCCTCGTGACGGGTGCTTCGGGCGAGCAGGTTCGTCTGCGGGACTTCGCGACGATCCGTCGAGGCCACGTCGAGCCCGAGCGGGAAGTGCTTCGCTACGACGGCCACCGCGCGATCGGTCTCGGAATCTCGACTTCCCCCGGCGGCAACGTCGTCGAGATGGGCGAGGCCCTCGAAGCGCGGATGAGGGAGCTCCAGCCCCAGATCCCGCTCGGGATCGAACTCGGGATCATCTCGCTCCAGTCGGAGGCGGTCACCGTCGCGATCGACGGCTTCGTGCTCAGCCTGATCGAAGCGGTCGTGATCGTCGTCGTCGTGCTGCTCTTCTTCATGGGGCTGCGCAGCGGACTCCTGATCGGCTTCGTGCTCGTCCTCACGATCGCCGGGAGCTTTCCCTTCCTCGATTCGATGGAGGTCGCTCTCGAGCGGATCTCTCTCGGCGCGCTGATCATCGCCCTGGGCATGCTGGTGGACAACGCGATCGTCGTGGTCGACGGCATGCTCGTCCGGATCGGGCGCGGTCAGGACGCGGAGGATGCGGCTCGTGAAGTCGTCGGGCAGACCGCAATTCCGCTGCTCGGCGCGACGGCGGTCGCGATCATGGCCTTCGCGGCGATCGGGACCTCGGACGATGCGACCGGTGAGTTCTGTCGCTCGCTCTTCCAGGTCGTCTTCGTCTCGCTGAGTCTTTCTTGGGTGACGGCGGTCACGGTCACGCCGGTCCTCGCCGCGGCGGTGCTGCCCGGCGGCGTCAAGGCGAACACGAGCGACGATGGCGACGAAGATGCAACGTACTCCGGTGGCTTCTACGGGGCCTATCGCGGTCTCCTTTCGGTCTGCATCAAGCAGCGCTGGCTGACCGTCGCGGCCGTACTCCTCGTGTTCGGAGCTTCTCTGGTCGGCTTCGGAAGCGTCGAACAGAGCTTCTTTCCCGATTCGACACGGCCGCAGTTCATGGTCGACTTCTGGCTCCCACAGGGCACGGACATCGGGGAGACCGCGCGACAGGCCGAGGATGTCGAGGCCTATCTCACGGAACTCGAGGGTGCGACGCACGTGACGACCTTGGTCGGGAGCGGCGCGATGCGCTTCCTGCTGACCTATGCGTCCGAGAAGACGAACTCTTCCTACGCCCAGTTCCTCGTCGACGTCGAGGATCCCAGTCGTCTGGGGCCCCTGCTCGAGGAGGTCGAAGCAGGGATCGTCGAGATCGCCCCGGACGCGCTCGTTTACGCGCGTCGCTTCGTGATGGGCCCAGGAGGCGGTGGCAAGATCCAGGCCCGCTTCAGTGGGCCTGATCCGGCGAAGCTTCGCGCCCTCGCCGATGCGACCAGAGGGGTCCTCCGCGAAAGCGGCGAAGCGAAGGCCATCCGGACCGACTGGCGAGGGGAGGTGAAGCGGATCCGCCCGGTGATCGCGGAACAGGAGGCCAGCCTCGCCGGGATCACCCGGGACGACGTGGCGAGATTGCTCAAGCGGAGCTTCGAGGGGCTGCCGGTCGGTGTCTTCCGCGAAGCCGACGAGCTCCTTCCGATCGTCGTCCGCGCGCCGGACGCGCGGCGCAATTCCGTCGAGCAGCTGCAGAACCTGCAGATCTGGAGCCCGGTCGCCGGAACGTCCATCCCGCTTCGTCAGATCGTTTCCGACTTCGAGACGGACTTCGAGAACGACATCCTGGTCCGGCTGAACCGGATCCCGACGATCACGGTCCACGCGGATCCGATCACGATCCCGGCTTCGACTCTATTATCCGAAATCCGGCCTGCGGTCGAGGCACTCGAACTTCCGGCGGGCTACATGCTCGAATGGTGGGGAGAGTACAAGTCGTCCAGTGAGGCGCAGGCGAAGATCGCGGGCTCGATGCCGGTCTTCCTGGGCCTGATGTTCCTGATCGTGTTGATGCTCTTCAATTCGCTGAAGCAGCCGACGGTGATCTTCCTGACGGTGCCGTTGGCGTTGATCGGCGTGACCTGGGGGCTGTTGCTGACCGATCAGCCCTTCGGCTTCATGGCGCTGTTGGGCTTCCTCAGCCTCTCCGGAATGCTGATCAAGAACGCGATCGTGCTGATCGACGAGATCGAGCTCCAGAAGGGACTCGGGAAGGGCGCGCTCGATGCGATCCTGATGTCGGGTACGAGTCGCCTTCGTCCGGTCGCGATGGCCGCGCTCACGACGGCGCTCGGGATGATCCCGCTGCTCACCGATGCGTTCTTCGTCGCGATGGCCGTCACGATCATCGCCGGTCTCATGATCGCGACCGTTCTCACGATGGTCTTCGTCCCGGTTCTCTACGCGATCATCTTCCGCGTCGAATCCTGAAATCGAGGAGTCCTCTCCCCATGCGGCGTTCCCATTCCGTGCGCGCGTCCCGGCTGCTTCAGGTGTTCGGCTCGCTCTTTCTTCTTCTTCTGTTGGGCTGCGCGTCCATGGGTTCGCTGCTCGGCGGCGGCACCGCGACGCGGGAAGTCCTGCACGAGATCATCGATCGCGGTGCGCTCCGGGTCGGGACGTCCGGGCACCAGCCGCCGCTGTCCATGAAGAATCAGCGCGGCGAGCTGATGGGCCTCGACATCGAGCTCGCGCAAGCCCTCGCCGACGCGATGCAGGTCGAACTCGTGCTCGTGGAGACGCCCTTCTCGGAGCTGCTCTCGGATCTCGAAGCCGGCGAGATCGACCTCGTGGTCTCGAGTCTCACGATCACCCCCGCCCGCAACGCGCGGGTGGCTTTCGCCGGGCCCTACATGATCTCCGGCTCCTCGCTGCTCACCCGGGCCGACCTCGTCGAATCCCTCGACGACGTCTCCGCGCTGAACTCGCCGGAGCGGCGTTGGGCAGCGCTTCCGGGTTCGACGGGGGAGTCGCTGATACTCGACCTGTTCCCGCTCGCCGGCTTCGTCGCGATCGACGATCTGGAAGCGATCGTGCCGAAGATCGCCGCGGGAGAGATCGACGGCATCGTCAGCGATCTCCCCTTCGTGCAATACCAGCTCGCGCGTCACCCGGACCTCGGTCTCGCGTCGCTTCCGGCGCCGTTCACGACCGAGTCGCTCGGGGTCGCCGTACCGGCGAATTCGCCGCTCCTCTCGAACCTGGTCCAGAACTACCTGAACACGCTCGATTACACGGGCGAACTCATGCAGATGAAGATGCACTGGATGAACGCGGGCGACTGGCTGGCGGAGATGCCGTGAGCCAGAGAGGGCCGCTGTTCCGGTCCGTCGGGCTCGCGCTGGCGGTCCTGGTCTTCGTGAGCCTCGGGTGTGCCTCGTCGGGCAGCTCGCGGAGCGAGGCCGCCGAGGAGCGGAAGCGCGAGCGTCGTCGGACGGTGATCATGACGACCCAGGACAATGTCCGGGTCGGCCGGGAAGCCGCGGAGCAGGTGGCCGCCCAGATCGGGACGCTCGACGACTCCGAGCTCGTCGCGTACGTCGAGCGGATCGGGAAGAAGCTGCTGCGTGCGCTCCCGAGAAGGGACTTCGCGTACCGCTTCGCGATCGTCGACCAGATGGAGCCGAACGCCTTCGCGCTTCCGGGTGGCTACGTCTTCGTGTCGCGGGGGCTGCTCGCCCTCGCCAACACCGAAGACGAGCTCGCGTGCGTCCTCGGTCACGAGATCATCCACGCCGCTCGGCGGCATTCCCAGCAACAGCAGGTGATTGCCCAAAGCCTGCCCGGGATCAGCCTGCCTTCCAGTCGCGCGAAGACCCTGGCCGCCTACGGGCGGGACATGGAACGAGAGGCCGACGAACTCGGACAACGTCTCGCTGCCGCCGCGGGGTACGACCCGATGGGGATGTCCACGTTCATGCGGCGCCTGGATCAGCGGGAACGTCTCCTGATCGGCGCGCCTCGTAATCCGACCTTCTTCGATACGCATCCGGGGACTCGGGAGCGCGCGCGGGTGAACGCCATGCGTTCACGTGAGCTCCGCTGGACACCGGACCCCTCCCTCGGTGACACGCGAAAGCGGCTCCTCGATCAGATCGACGGCATGGTGATCGGGGACCGCCCCGAGGCCGGCACTTTCGTCGGGGACTACTTCCTCCATCCGGTCCTCGACTTCCAGATGCGCTTCCCTCCTGGCTGGTCGACCCAGAATTCCGCGCGCGCGGTCGGCGCTCAGTCGCCCCGTCGCGATGCGGTGGTGTTCCTGACCTCCGACCTGCCGAAGGGAGACCTCGTGGAAGTGGCGGATGGCTTCGTCGAGGAGATGTCCTTCGACGTGCCGGTCGAGGTCCAGAGGAAGAAGCGCGTCCGGCTCGGAGACATCGAGGCCATCCGATATTCGCTTCTCGCCGGCCCCGCGCTTCGGCAGGTCGAAGCCCTGGTGACCTTCTTTCCGTTCGCCGATTCGACCTGGCGGATCGTCGGTGCGAGTCCGGTCGCCGCTGGAGATCGGTACGCTCCTTCGATTCTCCTCTCGGCCAGGAGCTTCGGTCCGCTGGATCCACAGCGGGAAGCGGAGATCAAGACCGAGCGCCTTCGCGTCGAACTCGCACGCCGCGGCGAGGACGTGACGTCCTTTGGCGCCCGGACCGGCAACCTCTGGTCGCCCGCAGAGACGGCGCTGATCAACGGCCAGCTCGGCAACGAGGTCTACGAAGGCGGCGAGTGGCTGAAGATCCTGCTCGAGGACGCCGAGCCCGGGCGCTAGGCGAGACCGCCGCGGACCCGCCCGATCGAGGGCCGATCGCGCTCACGTCGTGCCGGCTTGCGGAGTCGCCCCTGAGGGCCAGTCCCAGATCCGGGACGGTCGGGCCCGGACGCCCCCTCTCCGATCCGCTAGTCTCGGCGCCCGCCGTCCGCCGCAGGCGAGACGAGTTCGATGAAAGACCTCTTTCAGGAGCCCCCCATGTCCGATTCCCGCCCCTTCAACGTGCTCGGCGTCCAGCAGATCGCCATCGGTGGCCTCGACAAGAACAAGCTGAAGAAGTTCTGGGTCGACATCATGGGCCTGACCTACGGCCACTCGTACACGAGCGAGAAGGAAAACGTCGACGAGGACATCTGCGAGACCGGCGTCGGCGCGTTCAAGGTCGAGGTCGATCTCATGCAGCCGATCGACCCCGAGAAGCGCCCGAAGGTCCATGACCCCGCGCTCAACCACATCGGTCTCTGGATCGACGATCTGCCCACCGCCGTCGAATGGCTTGAGGGGCAGGGCGTGCGCTTCACGCCGGGTGGTATCCGCAAGGGCGCCGCCGGCTACGACGTCTGCTTCATCCATCCGAAGGGCAACGACGACTTCCCCATCGGCTCGGAGGGCGTGCTCCTCGAGCTCGTGCAGGCGCCCGACGAGGTCATCCAGGCCTTCGCGACGATCGCCGCTCATTAGTCGCCTGCGGGCGCTCGGCGACGGGTCTTGCGTCCCGCCGCTCCGAACTGGAGCGGCGGTGAGAGCGCCTACCTGCGCTCGGCGTTCGCTTCGCTGATCTGGTCATTGAGCGTCCAGAAGTCGTAGGCGACGCCGATCAGGAGCAGGCCGCCGGTCAGCAGGTAGAGCACGCCGGTGATCCACTTGCCCAGATAGAAGCGGTGGATGCCGAAGGCACCGAGGAACGTGAGGAGCACCCATCCGACCGTGTAGTCGAGTGGGCCTTCGTTGAAGCGGAGTTCCGCCTGGCGTTCGAGGCGGGGCATCAGGAAGAGGTCGAGGATCCAGCCGATGCCCAAGAGGCCGAGGGTCAGCAGGTAGAGCGTGCCGGAAATAGGCTTGCCGAAGTAGAAACGGTGGGCGCCCAGGAAGCCGAAGATCCAGAGGACGTAGCCCACGGCGAGGGAGTGGGTCTCGTCTCGACCACTCATGCGGAGGCCTCCTTTTCGTTGGCAGCGGCGCTCGCCTGAGCTGCTGCGCGGCGGGCCTTCGCCTTGCGACTGAAGGTCGGAGTCGGGAACGCGGGACCGAGGAGGACCGCGACCCACTGGGTCTGGGGCTGACCGTCCAGGGTGATCCGCAGGATGACCGTGAGCGGCACGGCGAGGACCATGCCGACGGGCCCGAGGACCCAGCCCCAGAAGATCAGGCTGGTGACCACGATCAGCGGTGACAGGCCCATGCCTTCTCCGAGGGCGCGGGGCTCGAGGAAGTTCCCGATCGAAATGTTCACGCCGAGGTAGACCATCGTGACGAAAGCGGCGGTCTGCAGGCTGTTGTCGACCATCGCGAGGGCGACCGCCGGGATCGCGGCCATGACGGAACCGATCGCGGGAACGAAGTTCAGCAGGAACGCGACCAGACCCCAGAGCGGCGCGAACTGCACCCCCAGGTTCCAGAGCGCGAAGTAGATCACGATGCCCGTGAGCGTGCTGGTCAGGGTCTTGATCCCGAGATAGCGGCGGATCGACGTGCCGATCTCGGTCATCCGCTGCTCCATTTCGGGCGAGTCGCCGAAGGCTTCCTTGACCTTGCGAGGGATGCTCGAGGCTTCGAGCAGGATGAAGCAGACGATCAGGAAGAGCAGGAACGCGTTATTGAGGAGCGAGCCGAGGTTGCCGGCGAGGCCGCCGACCATGCCGAGGGCCGCCTGTGGATCGAAAGGATTCGCCTCTTCGGGGTTCGAGCCGAAATCGATCCCGAACTCTTGAAGGGTCGCGGTCAACGAGACGACCACCGAGCCGAAGCGTTCCTGATAGGAAGGCAGAAGGCGGGTGAACTCGTTGATCGAGGTGCTCATCAGGCCACCGAAGACGGCGCCGATCCCGAGCAGACCCAGGAGCACGACGATCAGCGCGATCGGGTTCGGGAGGCCGCGGTCGCGCAGCCAGAAGAGGAAGGGCGCGCAGAGCAGGGCGATGAAACCCGCCAGGAGGAAGGGCACGAAGAGGCCGCTGGCTGCCCGGAGGCCTGCGACGATGACCACGATGGAGGCCATCGCGAGGAGGACGTTCGAAGTCGGGTGGCTGCGATCGGTCGGCACGGAGAGAGGATGCCTCGGCTTGAGGCATCGGGCCATGCACGGCCCCATCGGGCCTTCCATGCGGCCCTCGTCGTCCGGAGCTAGTTTCGGAAACCCGGGCAGGCGCCTTCCCAAGGGCGTGGCGAATCGGAGGTCGCGAATGGGCAAACAAGGAACGTGGAAGTCATTCGATCTGGCGAAGGTCGTCGCGACGGCGGAGTCGTCGGATGCGCCCTACCTGGAGTTCTTACGCGTTCCTTCGCTTTCCGCTGGGATCTACACCCTCGAGGTCGGCGCGACGGACACGCAGACGACCCATGACGAGGACGAGGTCTACTTCGTGTTGAAGGGCCGCGGGCGAATCACCGTGAGCGGCCAGCCCCAGGAGATCGGACAGGGCTCGATCTTCTACGTCCCTGCGGATACCGAGCACGAGTTCAGCGACATCACCGAGGATCTTTCCCTCCTCGTCTTCTTCGGCACTGGCGGCCCGTCCGGCGCAGGCGTCTGACCCGGCGCCGCAGAGCGAGGCGCTTTCTTTTTGGCCCAACTCTCCGCCGAGGCCGAACGCGCGCGGCGCGCCGCTGAGCGCAGCTGCGGTCCCTGTTCCGCGTGCTGCACCGTGCTCCGGGTCGACGAGCTCGGGAAACCGGCGGGCGTCGATTGCACGCACCAGCGCGTCGGGGGCGGCTGCCGAATCCACGAGACCCGTCCGCCGATCTGCCGCGGCTACCACTGCCTCTGGTTACAGGGCGGACTCGAAGACGACGAACGTCCTGACCGGACCGGTGGCATCGTCGACCTCGAGGCGGTCGGCGCCGCGGTGCGGCTCTCGATTCGCGAGATCCGTCCCGGCGCGTTCGATGCTTCGCCCGCGCTGCAATCGATTGCGGAACGCCACCGGAGCCAGATGCCCGTGCGGATCACCGATACCGCCGACCTCGAGAATCCCGATCGTCCCTTCCGCGTGCTGCTCGCCGACGATGTGGAGCAACGGGTCGGGGGCGAGCAGATCGAGATCTTCGAAAGAGGTGTGCTTCGGGAGACTCGAAGGCTGCCCTGGATGGAACGCATGGCGCGGCGTCTGTCCATCTGGCGCCGTCAGCGCGCCCTGAATCGCCTCGCCCGCGGGAGATGAGCGGCAAGAATCCTGCCCTGACGGCAGAAAGACCGCAAGCTGCCCATCAGCAAACGACTTCGATTCGCAAGGTTCTAAGGGTCTTCGTGTCGATTAGCCGATGTACGAAGGGAAGGGGCCGGGTACCCTGAGAGCGTGCGCAGGTGAGAGGGTTTGATGGGCAACGAGACCAGTCGCGGTCGACGCATCGCCGCCTTCATCCGACACGGGGACTTCAATCGTCCGCCGAATACGGCGAGCGCCCATTCGCCGCGCGCGCTGTCGCCGCTGGGTCGCTCGCAGGCCGAAGCCGCCGTCGCCCCGATCGCCGCGCTTTGTGAAGAGCACGGTCTCACGATCGACAAGCGGATCGAGGCGTCCCAGCTGCTTCGGGCCTGGGAGACGGCGAACGTTCTCGCGACGGGCCTCGCGTCCGAGACGGGCGTGCGGCATCACGTGATTCAGCGCGACGAGTTGATCGAACGCGGCCTCGGCAGCGCGGCCAATCTCACGTTCGAAGCGATTGCGGAGCTGCTCTCGAAGGATCCGCGCTTGGGGCCCCTGCCGAAGGGCTGGCGTCGCATGCCGGAGTTCCGACTTCCTCTCCCCGGGGCCGAGTCGCTGATGCAGGCGGGCTCCCGCGTGGCCGCCCGCGTGGCCGCGAGCATCGATGCGATTCCCGACGACGATCCGACGGACATCGCGCGCCTCTTCGTGGCCCATAGCGGTTGCTTGCGTCACGCCGCCGTGGTGCTCGGCGCGATCGACGTGCGCCACGTCGCGGGGCTGTCGATGGACTTCCTAGGCTGCGTGCTTCTCGAGAAGAAGCCGAACGGCGATTGGATTCATCTCGCTGGCGAGTTCGAGAAGCACGTCCCCGGACGTTAGGCGTCTCGCCCTTCGCCCCGCCGCAGCGTTTCCTTCCGCCGCAGCGCTCAGTCCGCCGAGGCGAGCTTCCCGACCAGGCGTGCCTTCAGGTGGCCCGCCTCATGGAGCCAGCGGACGGTATCCGTGTACGTTTCCCGGGCGCTCCGGAACGTGACGTCGAACTCGCGGGCCGCTTCGTCGCCGCTCGCCCCGGGCCATTGCGTCGCGTACTCCATCGCGTCGCGGGTCAGCGGAAACTGGAAGTCGTAGACGTAGCGTTTGAGCAGGTCTCCCAGGCTGCCCAGGAGGCGGAGCGGAGCACCGGGCATCGGAAAACGCCAGAGGCGCGTGCCCGTGATCTCATCGAGGATCCGGTAGGTCGATGCCCAATCGAGCATGGGCCCGGCTGCGAGGGCGCGCGCCATTCCGCCTTCTTGTTCGAGCAGGCGGAGGTGCACTTCGGCGAGGTCGCGGACGTCGACGATCTGGAAGCCGCTCGACGTCGTCACGCCGGTCTGGGCGAAGAAGATGTAGACGGCTTCGTTCGCGTCGGAGAGACCCGGGTCGTCGGGGCCGACGATGCCGGTCGGGTAGGACACGCGGATCGGGGCGCCGGTGCCCTGAAGGGTGCGCACGACCTGCTCGGCCTGCGCCTTGCTCCGGGCATAGGCGGTCGTTCCGGGTTGGATCTCCATGTCGAGATGGATCGGGCCGGAACCGGGAGCGAAGAAGACGCTGGCGCTGGAGACGTAGACGATCCGGGGCAGTCCTCGCTTGACCGCGTGACCGATCACGTTGGAGACGCCGCGAGCGTTCGTCTCGAGCACGCGACTGGCCATTTTGCGCCGCATGTCGACGAGCGCGGCGCCGTGATAGACCGCGTCGCAGCCTTCCATCGCGCGTTCGACCGTTGCGAGGTCGACGATGTCGCCCTCGATCACGTCTTCTTCGGGGATGTCGATGCCCTGGGGATCGAAGATCCGACGGACCTTCTCGCGGTCGCGGACCAGGAGGCGGACCTCGTGCCCCGCTTCGATGTACCGGCGGACGGTGTGCGAGCCCGCGAATCCGGTTCCCCCCGTCATCATGACCCGCATGGCGTCGCGCACTCCCTTGGTATGACAGGGAGGGCGCTCTCGTCGCCTTCGTCCCCTCGTCGGCGCCAATCCTACCGCCGGTCGCGGGCGCCTGGGACCCGAACGCGGCAACATCGGCACACCGGAACGGTCTTCGCGTCCAACGCTCTGACCGGGTCGGCCTCGCAGACCGCGCCCCATCTTCGAGGAGAGGGAAGCTAGGATGAGCGAAGCGCACGGCTTTGTGGATCGGATCCGCCGACGCCCCGGGCAGGGAGCCGGTCGAAACGCCAAGCGGGGACTCGCCGCCGGTGCCGCTCTCTGGGCGGCGAAGTGGGCGGTCGTGGTCGCCTTCGTGTTCGCGGGTTGCGGACCTCTGGGTCCGATTCCGGGTGGCGCCCTCGACGGTGCGGTTGGCCCGTCGGTCGTGACCGACTGGTCCTTCGCTGAGGGCGTCGAGAACGCGCAGCTCGAGACCCGTCCCGATGATCCGCACTCGGTCAACACCTGGTGGGGCAGCGTCGACGGAAATCTCTACGTGCCGACCTCGATGATTCTCGGTCCGAAGGACCCGACGGGTCGGAGCTGGGTCGCTCACGTGAGTGAAGACGATCGCGTTCGGATCCGCCTCGGCGGCCAGGTCTTCGAGCGGCGCGCGCTCCGTCTGCCCTATGGCGGCTACGAGTACGAGAAGGCGCGCCGCGCGATCGAGGCCCGCTACGACATCGCGGGCGCCGATCGCGATCCGGAGCGTACGGTCTGGGTCTATCGGCTGGATCCGCGTTAGGCTGCGAGGAGGCCCAGCTCACGGAGACGCCTGCGCGCTTTTCCCTGACGGGATCAGCCCTTTTTCGCGTCGCTCCGTTCGAGCGCCTGCTCCAGGATCGAGGTCTTCGGTCGGATGAAGATGCCCTCGGCTTCGGCGCAGAGGCGATCCGTCCCATCCGGATCCGTCGTGTGCATCGTCCCCTTGATGAAGGTCTTCACGCCTTCTTCGCGGTCGATCCAGCTGCGCATGCGGACGGGCTGGTGCAGAGGCGTGAGCGAGCGATAGACGACGTTCAGCGTGCCGGTGAAGCCGCCGACCTCGAGGATCGCGCCGAGCGCCCCCAGCAGTTCGTCGAAGACGAGGGCGACGATCCCGCCATGGACCGCGGTCGGCGGGCCGTTGTACTGCGGATCGAACACGTGGGTCGCCTGGTACTCCCGGCCAACGAGCTTGAACTCGACCTTGGGTGCGATCGGATTGAGGGGGCCAACGACCGGGCTGTACGGGAAGTACTCGGCGGCGTCCTTCGTCGCCGGCGGCGTGCGGCCGTCGTCGTCCGGGCCAAGAATCAACTTCCGCTGTTGGAAGGGGCCTTCGTAGTCGAAGGGAGCGAGCTCGTCGGCGAAGTCACTCGCCACCCTTTCGATCCGGCTCAGCACGTCGGGGTCCGCGGTCGTCTTGCGAAGATGGGTGACCAGGCGGCGCACGGCGCCGACGGCGCCTTCGAGGGCGTCGAAATCGGGTTCGGTTCGGTCCATGGAGTCTCGGTCGGGCGGCGTTGGGAGAAGGAGAGAGCGGCGGGCAGGTTCTACTGATCGAGCTTCAAGACCTTCGCAGCGTTCTCGCGGAGGAATTTCGGCCAGACGTGGTCGCGGAAGGGCACGTTCGGCATGTCCGTCATGATCCGCTCGAGGGAGAGGCCCATCGGGAAGTAGCCGGCATAGATGATCTTGTCCGCGCCCCGGGTGTTCGCATAGTTCACGATCTCTTCCGGATAGTGCTTGGGCGCGAAGGCCGACGTCGAGTAGTAGAGGTTCGGCCACTTGAGCATCAGCTTCATGGCCAGCTTTTCCCACGGCTCGCAGCCGTGGCGCGTCACGAAGACGAGCTCCGGGAAGTCGTACATGACGCGGTCGATCTTCTCGACGTGCTGGCAGTCCATCGGAAAGCGGGGGCCGGGGACGCCGGCACAGACGAAGATCGGCACTCCGAGCTCGACGCACTTTGCATAGATCGGGTAGAACTGCGGCGCGTCGATCGCGACCTGCGGGTTGCAGCCGGCGGGGAACGCGCTGAACGCGCGAACACCGAACTCCTCGTACTGCTGGACCATCTTACGGACGCCGTCCATGCCCTCGTTCGGGTCGACCGAGCCACTGGCGATGAAGCGATCCGGGTGATCCTTGATCGCCTTCGCCGAAACGTCGCCGCCCACGCCGACCAGACCCTTCTCTACGCCGAAGCGATCCATCTCGTGGAGCGTGACGTCGATCGGGTTCTCGGTGCCGTAGAGCTCCTTGGGCACGTTCTTGAACATGTACTCGACGGGGAAGTCGTAACCGTCCCGGGACTCCGAATCCTTCAGCTGCTTGCGGATGAACTCGTACTGGGAGAAGTCGCTGGCGGGAAAGCCGATCATGCAATCGATGATCGGGATGTCGGTCGGCATGGGCATGGGGCGGGTTCCTAGGCTTTCATGAAGGGCGCGAAGAGCGCCGACGGTTGAGACCCGTTCATCATAGACAATGGAAGCGGCGTGTGGCGGGGGTGCGCGAAGCATGCCGAAGGCGCCGAAGTCGACGTTCCTGGAGAAGCCGACATGATCGAGATCGTGAAGGAGCAGCTCGACGTGGGGCTCGTGAGCGAGAACCCGGAGGTCGTCGATTTCTGGCGCGACGAGGCTGGGCTCGTCTTCGATCACTCCATCCCCGTGGTGAAGGGGCAGGTCCAGTACCGCTTCGACGAGCGCGGCACGGTCGTGAAGGTGAACGTGCGCGCCGCCCTCTCGGGAGATCAGCGCTCCGGGATCCAGGAGCTCCTGATCGCCCGCGACGACCTGGAAGCGCCCCGAGAGATGGCCGATCCGGACGGCAATCGGGTGGTCTTGGTGCCGACTGGAACCGACGGCGTGACACAGATTGGTGTTCGAATTTCCGTGCGCGACCTCGGTCGGACGATGGCGTACTACCGGAACGTGCTCGGGTTCGAAGAGGAGGCGCCGAATCGGGTTCGGTGCGGGGACTCGGTGCTCCTCTTCGATGAGCGGGCGGACGCGCCGAGCGGGTTCGTGCTGGCGCAGCGGGGCTGGCTCTACCTGACCGTGCAGATCCGGGACTGCGACGCAGAGACGGCACGGGTCGAGGCCGCGGGGGGCGAGGTCGCGGTCCGCCCGATGAATCTCGGCGCGGTCGCGCGGATGGCGATGGTCCGGGATCCGGACGGAAATCTGCTGGAGATCTCCCAGCGTGCGCAGTGGACGGGGCCGCTTCCGGAGGAGTAGAGCGCGTTCGACCGCGCGCAGCGAAGCGGACCCCGGGACCGACCCCGAGGATCCGGCCGAAGGAAAATCTCAGCCGAGTCGGTCGACCGCGACCGGGATCGCGCTCATCCGCGGAATCCCCGTGTGCGGATCGAAGACGTCGGTGTTGTCGACGAGGCGGCTGGTGTTGGCGCCGACCGCCCGTGCCGCGCCTTCTACCTCCTCTTCCTCCTTCGGGGTCTCCCCGAAGCAATGGGCCATAGAGATCACCCCGGGGCGGACCTCGGGGGCGGGCTCGACGATGCCGACGATCGCGGCGCGGCGGGATCGGATCTCGACGAGGTCGCCCTTTACGAGGCCGAGTCGGGCGATGTCGTCGGGGTGGAGGAAAGCGGGGTTCCAGGGCTTGCGGCCGTTCAGACGGTCGATGTCTCGGCCGCTCGAGTTGTAGACGTTGGGCAGACGCCGCGAGATGAGACGAAATGGGAAAGCGCCTTCGTCCGCCTCTTCTTCGAGGACCTCCGCGAGTTCGCGCATCATGTCTGCGTTTCCGACGTCGAGTCGGTCTTCGCGATCGGGATCCGCGGGCGCGACGCGGATCTCGACGTCGTCGAAGATCGCGCCATGGGGCGCTTCGCGAACCTGGTCGAGGGGCACGCGCGAGCCGTTCATCAAGCCGTCGAGCACTTCGTCGGTCGAGGGCTTTGTCTCCATGTCGAAGGCGAAGGCTTCCCGTCGACCGCGGAGGGCGCCGGTCTCGGCGCGGATCGGGTAGGCGACGAGGTCGATGCCCATGCGCTTCGACAGGCCCCAGAAGAACTCCCATTCCTCGATCACGTCCGCGCCCGACGGCGGCTCGACGATCGCCGGGGTGTACTGGGCATAGGGTTCGGGATAGCCGTGGGCGACGTAGGTCTGCTCGATCGCTTCGCTCGAGACCGAGATCCCCGGGACCTCGAGGGAGAGCTTCGGGGCGATCACGTAGTGGGCGAAGCGGGACGTGGCCGACATCTTCATGTCGAGGGTCACGAGGAGGTCGAGGGACTCCATGGCCTCGATCGTCTTCAGTTGATCGGGCCAGGCGGAGACCGGGTTGCTGCCGATGCAGAAGAGCGCGCGAATCCGGCCTTCGCCCTCGTAGAGAATCTCGTCGGCGAGGGCACCGGTCGGCAGACCTGCGGCGGAGTTCGGCAGGTCCCGGGACCGGAGGTTCTCGCCCTTCCCCCAACCGGCGCGCGGGGGGAGGGCCTGGGCCTTCGGGCTCGCAGCAGGGAGGAGCGCACCCGGGTTCGGGACGACTTCGCCTTCGCGACGCCATCGACCGCAGACGGTATTGAGCGCGAGCAGCAGGTATTCGGTCAGGTTGCCGTGGGGCGCCATGTTCGGGCCGGTGCCGGCGACGCCGCAGCCCCGGAGCCTTTCTCCGTCTCGGTGCGCGCCGGCGAACATCCGTGCGGCCTTCGCGATCTCGTCTACGGAGAGCCCCGCACGTTCGGCGGCGTACTCCGGCGTGAAGTCGGCGACGCGATCGGCGAGCTCGGCGAGCCCTCCGACGTTCTCTTCACAGAAGGCCTCGTCGTAGCGGCGCTCGCGGAGGATCACGTGGAGCATCGCCGCGAGGACCGTCGGGTCTTCTCCGGCCTTCGGCTGGAGATGGAGGTCGGCGAAGCGAGCGACCTCGGTCCTGCGCGGATCGATGACGATCAGCTTCATGCCGCGTGCCTTCGCAGCGCGCAGCCTTCGGCCGGGATTCGAGGGCGGAATCCCGCCGGAC
The DNA here is from genome assembly GCA_002709835.1 of Deltaproteobacteria bacterium. GTDB lineage: Bacteria > Myxococcota_A > UBA9160 > UBA9160 > UBA4427 > UBA4427. The sequence continues at coordinate 398 of PAQX01000061.1, read as the reverse complement.
ATCGAGATCAAAGGGTTGTTTCCGACCAGCAGCCACACGTCCGATTCGTCGAAGACGTGGGAGCCGCCGAGCCAACGCCCATGGATTGCGTTCGCGACGTGCTTGCCGGGCTGGTCGATCGCCGCCGAGGTGAAGACCATCCTCGAGCCGAGACCGATCATCCATCCGACGCCGGAAGGAATCGAAGCCGGATGCGGTCCCGAGTAGGTCCCCGGATAGAGCGCCACGGAACGCGGCCCGTATTCGTCGACGATCTCGCGGACGCGTCGCGCGATCTCGTCCATCGCCTGCTCGCTCGCGATCGCCGAGTAGGTCCCGTCCGTCGCGCGCTTCTGCGACACGAGCAGTCGGTCCGGATGGGCGTGTTGGTCCGGGAGCGAGCGTCCCTTCGCGCAAGT
>PAQX01000060.1 GCA_002709835.1 Deltaproteobacteria bacterium | reverse complement strand
GAGGGCGGGCAGTTCTAGGGCGTCATTGAATCATATTGAAAACGATTTTCAAGTTCATTAAGTTCTCGTCACCCTCCGCCGGTCCCCGAGCGGGTCGCATGCCAGCCCCCCGCCCCGCTGGTGCCGACCTCTCTGGAATTATTCTTGTGTCACGACGGCGCAGCCCTTCTCTATGGTTCTCCTCACCGCTCTCCCTATGCCCCCCGACCCGTCGCTCGCCGGCGAACCGGCGAAAGGCGAAGCCATGACCGACGGCGAGACCCCGCGGGCCGAGATGATTGAAGTCGTCGACTCGGTGATCCGCCCGGCCGAGATCTATCAGGGCACCCCGGTCGAAAACGATATCCTGACGGATCAGGACATCGAGGAGTTCCCGGCGATCACGCCAATCGAAGACCTCAACGAGATTCCCAGCGTGCGTATCCAGACCCGGGGCCAGCGCCGGCCCGGACTCGTCTCGATCGCCGAGCTGCCGCACAAGTACTCAGATCTCCTGGTGAACGGACAGCGCTACTCACGGGAGATCCAGGAGGAGATGGATCTGGGCGACCTCCTCTTCATGGGCCCCGAAAAGATAGAGATCCCCCGCAGGCCGAAGGCGTTTCGCTTCAGCGCCCGCGTCGGACTCGTGTTCGGCGCGGTTGCGCTCGCCGGCCTGCAACGACGCTCTGGTCGGAAGGGGGCACAGTGACTTCGCCGGAACAGAACGAGAAGGGAAACGAATCCGCAGGTTCGTTCCGAGAAGGAAATGACGACATGCCGGTCCGATCGGATGAGAACGTGGGGGCGACCAGGCGACTTCAGGCGCGCGAGATGCTGGGTCCGAAGGGCGTAGTCCAGATCGAGCATGAAGGCGAGATCTATACTCTTCGCCTGACGCGCAACAATCGATTGATCCTGACGAAGTAGGCCCGTCTCGGATGGAGAATTCCCCACCTCCTCCGTTCGCGACCTACATCGCGCTCTCGCTCGTAGCACGCGCTGTCCTGGCGTGAGCCCGCGTCGATCCGAACGATCGACTTCGGCGAGGAGCGGATCATTTCGGTTATTTGGGGCGCAAATGGAACGACCCGACGGTCTGAAACCGCCGGGCCGCCCCCTGTAGAACCCAAGAAGGTTCAGAACTTGAAGGTCGTCTGGACGATGCTTCTCGTCGCGGACGCCCTGGGCGATCGGTTCTTCCCACCGTCGAAGTACGCCGCCTTCCAGAGGAAGGAGATGTACTTGTTCAGCTTGTACGAGGTGACGAGGTTGTACTCCTGCCCCAGGTTATCCCCGCCCTGGTCGTCCCAGAACTGGTGGAACCAGAGTCGCGCCTTCCACTTCTTGAAGGGCATCTTCGGCGCGAACGACACGTAGAAGTCCCGCAAGCCGCGCAGCCCGCCATTGTTCAGGAAGACGTCTGCGAAGCCATTGAACTTGTGGGCGGTCGAGAACGGGGTCACGATCCGCGCGTCGGTATCGCTTCCCAGATGCTCGTAGCCGAAGAAGACGCTCGGCGGGCAGACCTACTTCACGGCGGTTTACGCCGACACCGCCGTCGCGCCTGCCTGCGTTTCCTGCCACAACGAACACAAGGACACGCCGAGGACCGACTTCGCCCTCGGCGACGTAATGGGCGGCGTCGTCCTACGCATTCCCGTCGGGTCATGAGAGCGACCCACGCCTTCATTCGTGCACGATCGGCGCGTTGGCTGCCGATCGCACTGGTCACTTTCGCTCTCGGGTGCTCGGAGTCCGAGCCTCTCGAGAGCGAAGGCTTCCGCGTCCTCGTCGAGACTGCACCGAAGAAGGAGGCGGTGGCGCTGCCCGACCCGAGCCTCTGGGAGACCCCGCTCGCGGATCCCGAGCTCGAGTCGGGCCGCGTCGTCTGGGCCGGCACCTGCATCCAATGCCATTCCACCGGCCTCGGCGGCGCACCCCTGATCGGCAACCGGACACTCTGGGCGCCCCGCATCGAGAAGGGACTCGAGGTGCTCGTCGGCCACGCGACACAGGGCTTTTACGGAGACGTCGGGGAGATGCCGGCTCGCGGCGGCAATCCTTCGCTCTCAGACGAGGAGGTTCGAGTCGCGGTGCGCTTCATGGTGACCCGGGTGAACCCCAGGCGCTGAGTGACTCACACAGGCACAGTCTGCCGCCGGCTCTAGCGGCCGACGGCGCTGGAGATCGGAGTGGCCACCGGATCGAATCCGTTCACCGCGACAGCCGTCTCGTCCTCTCCGATCTCCGTTCCGGCCTCTGGCTCCTCCGGGATCTCTTCGACGAGCGCGACGGATTCCGCGGCGACGGGTTCGTCTTCCGTCGCCTCGGTCGGCCTGGGCTTCGCCGCAGGTTCGGCCGTCTCCGCTGTCCGGCGCCCGAGATACCGACCGACGGTCGCCTTCCGGAGGGCTTCGAACGCCGCGGCCACGTCTTCGACGAACGACCCGAGATCGGGAACGAGTTCGAAGTCCCCGTTGAAGCCCCAGCAGAGCTTGCCTTCGTAGCTGAAGAGCGCGACGCCCAGGCCACCACCCGGGATCAGGGGCACCACCGGGTACATCGCCAGGAGGCGAGCGCCCGCCAGGTAGAGTGGAAATTGCGGCCCCGGCACGTTCGTCACGATCATATTCACCGGACCGGAACCGCTGATCGCCGGCAGCGCGCGCTCGAGGATCGGTCCCGGGACCCACTCAGCGAGATCCATGATCGTCTCCACGGCGAGAGACGCGTTCGAGGCCTTGAGATTCTCCGTGGTCGATTGGATCGCTTCGACCTGCTCGATCGGACCCTCGACGGCCAGGGGGAGCGGGACGACCCAGCTCGAGACGTGGTTGCCCTGGATCCGGTCATGATCCGAGCGGCGCGTGCTGACTGGTGCGGAGATCCGGAAATCGAGGGAGCGGACGTCCATCCGACGTCGGAAGAGGTATCGGCGCAGGGCCCCCGTCACCGTCGCCAGCACCACATCGTTGATCGTGCAGCCGAGCTCGCGTCGAAGCTCCTTCACGTCGTCGAGGGGCATCGTCAACCAATCGAGTCGCCGGTGCGGCCCCAGCTCTCCGTTCATCGGCGTAGGCGAGGCACCGGAACTCGCCTGCCCGGCCACTTCGGCAAAGGCCCGCAGTCGGTCGGCGGTGGTCACTTCGAGCTCTCCCGCCGACGCGCGCTGCACCGGAGAACTCGTCGCATGTGCGATCCAGCTCCGCGCCAGCGAGAGCGGGCGGCTTAGCCCCTCCGAGATCGCATCCCCGAGCAGCTCCGATCGCGTCGGAACGGGTCGGGGCAGATAGGGCACCGAGGGTTCGTCCTCGACCTTCGACGAGGGGGACATGAGGACCTGGGACAGATCCGCGCCGGCGGCGCCATCGATCATGCAGTGGTGGATCTTGTTCAGGATCGCGAACTGGGAGCCGCCTTCGACCCCCTCGATCACCCACACCTCCCAGAGGGCATGACGGCGGTCGAGCCGTCGCGCGTTGATGCGGGCCGCAATTTCCTTGAGCTGAGCGGGCGTGCCCGGCTGCGGGAGCGCGATGTGGCGGATGTGGTGGGCGATGTCGAAGTTCCGGTCGTCCACCCACACCGGCCAACGCTCCACCGGAGTCCATTCGATCTTCTGGCGATAGCGGGGGATCCAGTGCAGCCGCGACTCGACCTGCTCCCGGTAGCAATCGATGTCGACGCCGCCGTTCTCGCGGACGAGGGGGCCGATCTCGAATACGGCGACCGCCCCGACGTGCATCGGCTGGTTCGGCGTCTCCGCCCAGAGGAAGCCCGCGTCCTGCGCGGAGAGCCGCTCATACCCGTATCGTGCCATGTCGCATCCTCCATCTTGCGCGCGTGCGACGTAGGAGAGCAAGATGGATGCCAGCGTCGCCGCGGCCCGCAGGCGCGCAACACCGCAATCGCAGGAGCGGGGGGACACCTCGTTGCCCAGACGATGAGCGCACGCTGCCCACTCCCTGTTCAGCGGGGAGCGCCGCGGACGAGAGCAACGACACGCGGGCAACGCGGAGCGGCTAACGCATCTCCATGACCTGCGGATAGCTCATGAGCATGTTCTCCGCGTCGAAATATCCCTTCGCGACCGCCTGAACGCGATTCAGCCAGGCGAGCTCGGGGACGCCGGTCCGGAAGCGGGGGCAGGCGTAGGCGTAGCCGGTCTGCAGGTTCGTTCGGCCGGTGTACTCGACGAAGATCAGCCCACCCTCGGAGGTCGCGAGCGTCAGCCGGACGTCGACGCTGGCCGTCCCATCCGGCGCCACGTCGAGCCAGTCGGCCGCCGCGGCGCCGTGCTGATGCGCCGTGAAGCGCTCCCCTTGCCAGGTCGAGGACGCGATCTCCCCGATCATCAGGCTGCCCTGGGGCGTGTTCTCCAGGATCGAAGTCTGCGACACCTGGAGCGTGGCCGAGCAGAGCGGGACGAGTTCGAGGGCCTCGAAAGGATCGGGAAGGGCCATGCCATGTTCCTCTGGATTCGCGGCGCAGGCGCCGGAGCTTCAGGACACCCTACTCTTCCGTCATGCCGCGCTCCAGATGGCTCTTCGTGCTCGTGCTTATGCTCCCCGGCTGCGCCGGCGTCGGGCCCGACCTCTTCGACGCACGGCTGACCGCGTGCCTCCCTGATTTCGCGAATCACGGCGGGTGGTACGGGGGAGACATCGCCAGCTCGATCCCCCTCGACGATACGCCCGGCCGCGTCCGGCTCTGGCTCTTCGGCGATTCCTTCGTCGAGCAGCCGGGGTCACCCGGAAGACGCGCCTACCCCTACGTTTCGAACTCGATCGGCCTGTCTCGATGCAACGAGCGCGGCTGGCACTTCGAGGCGTACTGGAAGGACGGCGAAGCCACTGACCCGCGCGCGTTCTTCGTACCCGATCCGGAAGCGCCTTGGGTACGGGCTTCGGTCGAGCGATCGGGAAAATCCCCCTGGTACTGGCCACTCAACGGCTTCGCTCACGAAGGGCGCGTTTACGTCGGTCTCCTGCGGGTCGAGGCCGCCTCGGCCGATGGCCCCTTCCGAATGCCCTTCCGGTCGATCGGCGTCGACCTCGCGACGATCCGCAATCCGAGCGCCGCCCCCGCGGATTGGAAGATCGAGACCGTTGCGCTCTCGGAGGCTCCCGGGCTCTTCCCGGTCTCGGCCTTCGTCGTCCATCGAACCCACGTGTACGCGGCCGCGTTTCTCGACCGGGGGGATGGCCGACGCCCCCGCAGCCTCGTGCGTTGGCTGCTGTCCGCTTTCGTGCGCGGGGACGCGGACCTCGAAGGCTTGGCCGAGACACTCGGGGGAGACGGCCGGTGGCACCCAGGCCTCGATCTCGACGCAGCGGCGATCGTCTTCGAGAGCGACGCGACGGAAATGAGCCTCTATCCGGATCCACTGGGCAACGGATTCGTCGCGGTGTCGATGTCTCCCGGGACCTCGGCCATCCACGTTCGGCGGGCAGAAGCGCTCGCCGGTCCTTGGACCGAACGCCGGCGGATCCATGCCATCCCGCCCGCCGGCCTCGACGGCGTTCCCGGCATACCCTTCTGCTACGCGGCGAAGGCCCACCCGGGACTCGGCCCACCGGATCGCCTCCGGTTGACCTGGGTCTGCAGCCGCTACGCCCGGAACCCGGAGGAGGATCTCCCCGTCCTCCGAGCGCTACAGACGTACGACGGGCTCTATCGCCCCACCTCGATCGAGATCGACGCGCCGCGCTAGGCGGGCCTCGCCAACCGCTTGGCTAGCAGTGGTTGCGCAGCATCATCTCGCGAGGATGCGGCTCGAGGTAGAGCTGGCCACCCACGTAGTCCGCCTCGTGGGACGTCACGAGGAAGCGGAGCAAAGCGATCGGCACCACCAGTGGGATCCGACCCGAACGGAAGTCGTCGATCGCGAGCCCGATCTCTTTCTTCTCACGCGGCGTGAGTGCGTTCTTGAGATGACCGAAGAGATGCTCGAGCACGTTCACGTGTCGCCCGACGGAAGCGGGTCGGCGGATCGCAGCGAGGAAGTGGGCGGCGTAGTCGCGATAGACCTCGTCGTCCGGCACCCGGCCGAAGCTGCCGACGATCGGGCCGAGCGCGCGGTAGCGCGCCACGTCGTGCGCGAGCAGGAGCATCTTGTGGGCCTCGTGGAACTCGACCAGCGCCCGCCGCGTCAAGCCGCGGGCGACGAGGACACGCCAGCGGTTGTGACAGAAAAGGGCCTCGATGAAGCTCTCGCGCAGATACGGATCGTGGAGGCGCCCCTCCTCTTCGACCGGCAGCTCGGGGCGGTTGTCCATCACGACCCGCGAAAAATGGCCGACCCCCGTGCGGACGGGCATCCCGCCCTTCTCCGCCCGGACGCGCCCCCGGAAGACCCCGCACGAAGGCGAGTCCTTCTTGAACACGAAGCCGTCGAGCCCCGCCTCCAGCAGTTCGGCGACCCGCGGCCCCGCATAGCTCGTCATCTGTTCCGTCACGTCGCGGTCCTCGCCACGCACGACAAGGCGATCGCCCCGATCGCCCCCGACGAGCTGGATCGCTGGCCTCGGCAGTCCCAGCCCGGCCTCGAGTTCGGGACAGACGGGCCGCCATTCGACGTGGGCCCCGAGGACGTCGGTCACGTAGCGATCACGCTTATGGCCCCCGTCGAACCGAACCTCCGCGCCTAGCAGGCAGGCCGAAACGCCCACCCGAACGGGCTCCTGCTCGTCGTGCCATCGCTGCCAGACCGGAAGCGTCTCATCACTCACTGAACCGCTCCTTCGCGCGGGAACGCACGGTTGTCGTGCGTGGGACGGAGACTAGTGTCCCGCATCCAATGATCTACACCATCGAGACGGACCAGACCCTCCACCGCCCCCTCGACGACGTCTTCCCGTTCTTCGCGGACGCAGGCAACCTCGAGGCGATCACCCCGCCGGAGCTGCGATTCTCGATCGCGACGCCGCTGCCGATCGAGATGCGTCCGGGGGCGCTGATCGAATACCGGCTGACGCTGTACGGAATTCGTTTCCGCTGGCTCACCGAGATCAGCGTGTGGGAGCCCGGCGTGCGCTTCGTCGACCAGCAACTGCTCGGCCCCTTCGCGCTCTGGCACCACGAACACCGCTTCTCGTCCACCGGGTCGAACTCGACGCGGATCCAGGACACGGTCCACTACGCCCTGCCGCTGGATCCTTTCGGTCGTCTCGCCCATCCCCTCGTCCGCCGGCAGCTCGATCGCATCTTCGACTACCGGACCGAGCAGGTCGACGCGCTCCTCGGCGGTCAGCCGTAGCGAGCACGCGCGGCCCGATAGGCGTCGAGCGCACGCGCTCGCGCCTGCGCGTGATCGACGACGGGAGCCGGATACGCTCCCGGCGGCTGGGGTGCGAGCCAAGGCGCATGCAGGAACTTCGACGCGATGCCTTCGAGCTCAGGCACCCAGCGACGGACATAACGTCCGTCGGGATCCCAACGCTCTCCCTGCTTCGTCGGGTTGAAGATCCGAAAATAGGGCTGGGGGTCGGTGCCGGTCGAAGCCGCCCACTGCCAGCCGCCGTTGTTGGAGGCCGGATCCGCGTCGACGAGATGGTCCATGAAGAAACGGGCCCCTAGGCGCCAGTCGATCAGCAGGTCCTTCGTGAGGAAGCTCGCGACGATCATGCGCACGCGATTGTGCATCCATCCCGTCTCCACGAGTTGACGCATCCCTGCATCGACGATCGGATAGCCGGTTCGCCCTTCGCACCACGCCGCTAAGCCCTCCGGATCCTGTCGCCAGGCGAGCGCATCGTACTCGGGGCGGAAATTGCGCGTCGTGACTTCCGGCCGATTCGACAACACCGCCGCGTAGAACTCGCGCCAGACCAGCTCGTCGAGCCACTTGTCGACGCCTTCGCGGGCGGACGGGTTCGCGTCCGCGTGCGCCAGCGCATCAGCGAAGCAGCGCCTCGCCGAGAGTACGCCGAAGCGTAGATAGGGAGAGAGGCGAGCGGTGCCGTCTTCGGCCGGGATGTCCCGGTCCGTCGCGTAGCGACCGACGCGCTTCTCCAGGAACGCGGCCAGCCGGCGCCGCGCCGCCGCTTCTCCGCCGGCGGGGCCGATGCGCGGGGTCTCCGGGAGACCAAGGTTTGCGATCGCGTCCTCGGACGGGCCCGACTCGATCTCGATCGGCCGCTTCGGCAGACGCAGGCGGGTGGCTGGCCAGCGCGGCGCGGCCGACCACGCCGACCACCAGGCGCGCCGATAGGGCGAGTAGACCGAATGGGGAGTGCCCTTCTTCGTGAGGATCTCGCTCGGACCGAAGACCGTATGATCCCGGAGCGAAAGCACCTGGTGGTGCCGGGACTCCAGCGCTGTGCGCACCCCCTCGTCACGCCGGCGGGCATAGGGGGTGTCCGCTTCCGAAAAGCTCACCACATCAGCCCGCAGGTCTCGCGCGACCCGTGGCACCACCTGCTCCGGCCGGCCGCTCACGGTCCATAGCGGGACGCCCCGCTCTTCGAGTTCCTCGCGGAGAGAGAGAAGGCACTCGATCAGGAACCGATCCCGGTTCCGCGCCCGCTTCGAATCGAGCAGCGTCGGATCGAAGACGAAGAGCGCACCCCACTCGTCGACGCGGTCGGAGAGCGCCGAGAGCACACCGTGATCCCGCAGACGGAGATCGTTGCGGAACCAATGGAGGCCGCGCACCGCTCAGCCGAGTCCGGTCGCCGGCAGGATCGCGTCCGCCAGTTCCTCGGCGGCGATGAACGCGGCCTCGACCTTATCGCCCCGGAGCCAGTCGCCACAAACCGCGAGCCCGGCTTTCCGGTCGAAGAGCGTCGGCCCCTCGAGCGAGAACGCCGGGCGAGAGTAGAGCCAGCGGTGGGTCGCGCGGTAGCGAACCGGAGGAAGGGTCACGCCGGCGGCTCGAGCGAAATCCGATTCCATTTGCGAACCGACACTCTCCGGATCGGAATCGAGGTGCGCTTCGCTCCACTCGGGGCGACTCTGGAGCACCCAGCAGATCTCCTCACCTCGCTCGGCCTTCGAATCATTGCGCGCCGCCCAGACGACGGAATCGCTCTCGACGCGGGCCCCATCGAAGTCGACGGCGATCGGTGATTCGAACGCCAGCATCGTCGCATGGCACGGCCACATCTTCACGCTGGAGATCGCGCCCACGAGTTCCGTCGAGGCCTCGACGAGCGGAAGCGCCTGCGCCGGGGGTACGGCGACGACGACCAGATCAAAACCTTCGAACTCGAAGCCTGCGTCGTCGATCAACGTCCAGCCCCGCTCGCTCGAGCGGAGCTTCTCGATTCGCACGCCGAACTCCGCCGGGATGTCCCCGAGCAGGTCGCGAACCACGGAGTTCATGCGAGGTGCGCCGACGAAACGGTCGACGCCCTGCGGTTCCTCCTCGACGACACCGTCCGCGAGGCGAACGACCCGACCGGCCCAGGGCGCCGCCACCCCGCGCTTCACCCACGCGTCCACCTGCTGGCGGAAGCGGGGATCCCGCGCACTGAAATACTGGGCGCCGTGATCGAAGGGGCCGAAATCCGTTCGACGCGTCGACATGCGTCCACCGGCACCCCGCGCCTTCTCGAAGACCCGGACCTCCGCTCCCGCGTCGACGAGCCGTCGCGCGACGCGCAATCCCGCGATCCCCGCCCCAATCACTGCAATGCGGACCATCACGATCCTCCTCGATCCTCGCTCCGCCTAGCCTCGAGCACGAACCCCTCCAGGCGCTGAGCATTTTCAATCTTGTCCACGCCCGGAATCGGCGGACATCCCATGATTCCCTGCCCCCCGATCCAGAGCGCGATGTCTTCGGGAAGCACGCGGCGCACGTCGCGCAGCACGGACTCGACCTCGTCTTCCGGCAGGACGACGAAGCCGAGGGCGAGCGCTTCGGACCGAGACGTCTCCGCCTCCTTCACCAGCTCCGGCACGGGAACGTCCGCTCCGATGAAGATCGATTGGGCACCGAAAGCGCGCGCCGCAATCGCCGCGGCCAACACGCCGAGATCGTGACGCTCTCCCTCCGGCGAGGCGAAGAGGATCCGCGGTCCGAGCACGTCCACGGGTCCGGCTTCGACGGATTCGATGAGCATCGACCGAAGCACGTTGGTCGCGCGGTGCTCGGCGGAGACGGAGGTGAGGCCTTCCACCCAGCGGCGGCCGATTTCGGCGGCGAGGGGAAGCGCTTCTTCGAAGGCGAAGGACACCGGATCGAGGTGGCGCGCGCGTTCTTCGAGCAGACTGCGGAGCAGCCCGGCATCCAGGCCATCCACGGCGAAGATCATCTCGTCGAAGCGATCTTCTCCGGAATCGTCGCGAGGGCCCACCCGCTCGCGCAGCGCGTCGATCTCGAGGTTGGCGAGGTCACCGATCCGGTGGCCCGCTTCGGTCGCCCGCCGCAGCAAACGGAGTCGCTCGACGTCCCCCTCGGTGTAGCGGCGGCTCCCGCCCTGGGTCCGAAGCGGCTCAATTGCGCCGTGCCGGGTCTCCCAGGCGCGCAGGCGCTCGGCAGACAGCCCCGTCATGCGCGTGACAACGCGCATCGGATAGGTCTGAGGCTGAGGGTCTTGATTCGCGGCCATGGTTTGGACGAGCTCAGTTTCCTTGGACTTCGACAGTGTACAGAAAAATCTTCAGTTCTGTATAGATTTTTTCTTTACAAACCGATGAACGTGAGGAAGAATCGGTCCCGTCGCCCGACCCCCGGAGGTTTCATGTCCACCGCAAATCCGCCCCTGACCACCGCTCCCGCCCCCCTCCCGGCGCCTGACGTTCTCCAGAGCTATCTGGACGACATCTATGACACGCCCGTGCTGGAAACCGGGACCCAGCGAGCCCTCTTCGAGGGCATGGAGGAGGCGGAAGCCGAGCTTCGAGCGGCCCTCGCCGAGATCCCGGCCACCTCTGCCGCGCTCCTCGAGCGCTGGAACGAGAAGCGGGCCCGCGGCCTGGTCACCGGTTCCCTGTCCCGCTTCCATCGGGACGGCCAGACCCGGGATGCCAACGAACAGATCGATGCCGCCCTGGAGATTGTCGGCAAGCGCCTCGCCTCGCTCGGACGGGTCAAGGAGTCCGGCAAGGAGCGGGCGCTCGGACGTCTCGCGGCTTCGGTGCTGGAGGCGGAGATCGCGCTGCCGGTGCTGATGCAGATCCAGGACGACCTGGGAGGCCGGCTGCGCCGCGAACTCTCGCGCAGCGAAAAGAAAGCGCTCCGCCGGGCCGATGCGGCGCGGGCCCAGCTGACGGATCTCAAGAACCGCTTCATCCGCCACAACCTCCGTCTCGTGATCCGCTCGGCGAAAGGCTTCCGGAATCGAGGCGTCCCCTTCCTCGATCTGATCCAGGAAGGGAATCTGGGTCTGATCCGCGCCGTCGAGAAGTTCGACATCACGCGCGGCTACAAGTTTTCGACCTACGCCGTCTGGTGGATCGAGCAGGCGCTGATCCGCGCCGTTGCACAGCATTCGCGCACGGTCCGCGTGCCGAGCCCGCTGCTCGACCAGCAACGCGCGCTCAAGCGGCTGGAGGAGTCGCGCCGCGCCTTCTCGAGCGAGGAGCCCTCGGTGGCCGAGCTCGCCGAGCGCATGGGCTTGTCGCTGGAGGACGCCGCTGACCTCGAGCGGAGTCTGACCGCTGAGGTCTCGACGCACGTTCCGGTGGGCGGAACCGACGACCTCTGGCTCGAGGACACGCTCGAGGCCCCTGAGGACGAGGATCTCGACGCGAATCACGATGGCGCTGCCCTTCGGCGGACCCTGGCGGACGTTCTTCCGGCCCTCGACCAGCGGGCGCGAGAAGTAATCGACGCGCGCTTCGGCCTCTCGGGGGAGCCCGTGGCGTCCCTGGCCCAGATCGGCGCTCGCCTCGGCGTGAGCCGCGAACGCGTGCGNCAGATCGAGCGGCGGGCGCTCGAGCAGCTNCGCGAGCANCCGGTCGCNGCGGCCCTCGGGGCCGAGTTCGGCTGGAGCTAGGTTCGTGGCGGNGCCGATGACCGAAGACGAAGCCNAGCCGACCTGGCGTTTTCGGGTCTTCTTCGACGGAGAGTGTCCTCTTTGCCGCCGCGAGATCGATCTCGTCCGCCGGCTCGATGCCGGCGCAGGCCGCATCGACCTCGTGGACCTCGCGGCACCGGACTTCGAGGCGGAGGCCTTCGGACTCGACCAGGCCACGATCGAGGCGCGAATCCACGGCATGCTGCCGGATGGGACCGTCGTCGAGGGCGTGGACGTCTTCATCCACCTCTACGAGTCGATCGATCGGGGATGGGCGGTTCAGATCGCGAAGGTCGGATTCGTTCGCGCGATCCTCGACCGCCTCTATACGTGGTTCGCCCGAAACCGACTGCGTCTCACCGGACGCGGGCCGAAAACCTGCGACCTTCCTCCGCCGATTCAGCGGGCAGCGGACACGAACGAGGGAATCGCCGCGAAGTCAGGGTGATCCGCAGCGTGTTTCGGCTGATGAGCCCACACCACCTTCTTGTCGCACACGGCAAAAATGCCGGGCATCCGCCAGATATCGCCGTCCCGCGGGCCGTTCTGATGTCCCTTTGCCCGAGCACGGCTCCGGGCCCCGAGGACGACCTGCGGGCCGAGCGCTTCGAGAAAAGTCGCGCGCCGTACTCCGAAGCGCTCGTAGAACTCGAGCTCCGGATCCGCGACCGCTCGCGCCTCCGGCCAGTAGCGTCGGAGAAAGGCGCGGCCCTCCGTCGCGCTGCCCTGGAAGAAGAAGAGAACGTCCGGGTAATCGGGATCCGCTTCCGATGCCGCCCGGAGATCCGCCATCGTCTCACGACAGAAGATACAGCCGAAGTGGCGGAGGAACACGAGGAGAGCGACACGGTCTCCGCTCGCTTCGAGTTGGTCGCCCAGGGTCCCTGGAACGAGCCCCACGCCCGTCACCGGCGCGTTCAGACTCGCACCGTCGATGGGCTTTCCGACCTCCATCCAAACCTCCTTCACGTGCGCAGATCGACACGCGCTCCTGCACTCTAGCCCGCGGAATCGCTGGCCCGGGCGGCCTTCACGTTTTAGGGTTTGAGGTCCCATGGGCAACACTTTTTCCGACTCCACCCTCGATGCGATCGTGATCGGCTCCGGGCCGAACGGTCTCGCGGCTGCGATCGAACTCGCTCGAAACGGCGCGAGCGTCCGCATCGTCGAAGCCGCCGACGAAGTAGGCGGCGGTACACGCAGCGCTGAGCTGACCTTGCCCGGATTTCTGCACGACGTGTGCTCTGCGGTCCACCCGATGGGCATTCTCTCTCCCTACTACCGGACGCTTCCCCTCGACGAGCACGGGCTCGAGTGGATCCTGCCGCCGGCGTCCGCCGCCCATCCTCTCGACGATGCGGATGCGGTCATGATGTACCGCTCCCTCGACCGGACCGCGGAAGAGCTCGGTCGCGATCGCAAGAACTACCTCCGCCTGATCGAGCCCCTGATGCGGGATGCCCATGGGCTGCTGGCGGACGCGATGGCGCCGCTTCGGATCCCGAATCACCCCATCCAGATGGCGCGGTTCGGCCTCCGCGCCGTATTCTCCGCGAATCGGTTGGCGCGAATCCTGTTTCGAGAAGAGCGGGCGCGCGCGCTCCTCGCGGGCTGCGCCGGACACGCGGTCCTGCCCCTCACGCAGCCGCTCACGGCGGCGCTCGGGACAATGTTCGCGATGACGGCGCATATGGAGAATTGGCCGGTCGCGAGGGGCGGCTCCCGTTCGATCGGGCGCGCGCTCGCATCCTACTTCGAGAGCCTCGGCGGCGAGATCGAGCTCGGACATCGGGTCGAGCGACTCGATGCCCTGCCGAACGCACGGGTCGTCCTCTTCGACACGTCGCCCTCCCAGCTCTCGTCGATCGCCGCCAACGACCTGCCCGACGGCTATCGGCGACGCCTCGGCCGCTACCGATACGGTCCGGGCGCCTTCAAGATCGACTGGGCGCTCGACGGCCCGATCCCGTGGAAGGACGAACGCTGCCTCGAGGCCTCCACGGTCCACGTCGGCGGAACCCTCGAAGAGATCTGCGCGTCCGAGCGCGACATGTACGCGGGCCGCCTGAACGACAAGCCCTATCTCATCCTCTGCCAGCAGAGTCAGTTCGACGAGAGCCGCGCGCCTGCCGGCCAACACACGGGCTACGCCTATTGCCATGTGCCCCACGGCTGCACCGTCGACCGGACCGAAGCGATCGAGAACCAGATCGAACGCTTCGCGCCGGGCTTCAAGGACCGGATTCTGGCGCGGCACACGATGAGCCCGGCCGACTTCGAAGCCCACAATCCGAACTACGTCGGCGGCGCGATCACCGGCGGCGTCGCCGATGCGCTGCAGCTCTTCAACAGCCCGGTCACGCGCCTCGATCCCTACTCGACCCCGAACCGCCGACTCTTCATCTGCTCCGCGGCGGCGCCCCCCGGCGGCGGCGTTCACGGGCTCGGGGGCTACTGGGCGGCGCGGTCCGCGCTGAAGCAGCTGGCACGCGCATGATCCGGCCGGCGGTCGCGCTCGCTGCGACCACGCTCCTCGCGACGGGAACCACGCTCGCCGCGACCACGCTCCTCGCGACGGGAACCACGCTCGCCGCGACCGCGTTCCTGGCGACGGAAGCGGCTCTCGCTGCGACTACCGACGAACCAAAGACGATCGAGACCCGCCCCGACCAGATTGAGGTCTGGTCGCCCGCGATACCGAACACCCTCACCCCGGAAGAGCAAGCCGCGGGATGGCGGCTCCTCTTCGACGGGCGAAGCGGCGCCGGTTGGCGCGCGGCGGACAGCGAAACCTTCCCCGCGGAAGGATGGGCGATCGAGGACGGAGTCCTCTCGATTCGCGAAGCCGGGATGCTGGAGTTCCGCGCGGGCGGCGACCTCTTCAGCCGCGAACGCTTCGGGGACTTCGTCCTCGACTTCGAGTTCACCGTCGCACCCGGAGGCAACAGCGGGATCAAATACCGCGCGGAGGCCCAGCGCGCGCTCGGTTACGTCTACGCCCTCGGGTGCGAGTTCCAGATCCTGGACGACGCCGGGCATCCCGATGCGGACCGAGGCCGCCCCGGAACCCGGCGGCTCGCCGGTCTCTACGATCTGCTGGCCCCGAGCGAAGCCCCCTTTCGCGGCATCGGCGTCTGGAACCACGGCCGGATCCACCTCGAGCAGGGTCGCCTCTCGCATTATCTGAACGGAACCCGCGTGGTCGACGTCCAAATCGACTCACCGCAATGGCGAGAGACAGTCGCGGGCAGCAAATTCGCGGATCAGCAGGGCTTCTGCGCCTCCCCGCGCGGGCATCTCGCTCTGCAGGACCACGGGGACTTGACTCGCTACCGGAACGTGCGCATCCGGTTGTTGGAACCGGCTCCCGGCGACTCCTAGACTCAAGGGAACCCGAACGGCCCGCTCCCGCGGGTGAAAGAAGGACCGACCTCGCATGAAGCGCATCCTGCTCTTCCTCCTTACGAACCTGGCGGTGATCCTCGTGATCTCCGTGATCTTCTCGGTCTTCGGGATCGGCAACGTCCTCGACGAACAGGGCGTCGACCTCGATCTCCAGTCGCTCCTCGTCTACTCCGGAGTGATCGGCTTCACCGGCTCCTTCATCTCCCTCGCCATGTCGAAGTTCATGGCCAAGCGCTCGACGGGCTGCCAGAACATCGAAGGCAGCACGGACCCCGAGGCGCAGTGGATCGTGAGCCGAGTGCGCGCCCACGCCGAAGCCTCGGGCATCGGCATGCCCGAGGTCTGCGTCTTTCCGGCCAACGAGCCCAACGCCTTCGCAACCGGCATGCGCCGGGACAGCGCCCTCGTCGCCGTCTCGACAGGCCTTCTCCGTGGCATGAACCGCAACGAGGTCGACGCGGTGATCGGCCACGAGATCGCGCACATCGCCAACGGCGACATGGTCACCCTCACGCTCATCCAGGGCGTCGTGAACACCTTTGTCGTGTTCTTCTCCCGGGTCATTGGACACCTCGTGGACCGACTGGTCTTCAAGACCGAGCGCGGCCACGGCCCCGGCTATTGGATCGTCTCGATCGTCGCCCAGATCCTGCTCGGCATCCTCGCCTCGATCCTCGTCGCCTGGTTCTCTCGACAGCGTGAGTTCCGCGCCGACGAGGGCGGTGCACGCCTGGCCGGCGGCGAGAACATGATTGCGGCTCTGGAGCGCCTGAAGGGCGGAACGGCAGAACTGCCGGACGGTATGGCCGCCATGGGCATCAGTGGCGGCGGGATGGCGAAGCTCTTCTCGACCCACCCGCCCCTCGACGAACGGATCGCCGCGCTGCGCGCCCATCGGGGCTAGGCTGTTCCCGGGGTCGATACCCCGGGGAGATCTGGATGACCGCGCGATATGAAGGCACGGCGTTCCCTGAACGATTCGGAACCTGGGCGGTCATCGCCGGTGGCTCCGACGGAATCGGAGGCGCCTTCGCACGGGAGGCGGCCTCCCGCGGCCTCGACGTCGCGCTGATCGCGCGTCGAGCTGATCCGCTCGATGCCCTTGCCAGATCCCTGGAAGCCGACTTCGGCGTCGCCACCCGAACGATCCAGGCGGACCTCACGAGCGAGGACATCGGCCCGACCGTCGCCGCGGCGACCGACGATCTGGACGTCGGCCTCTTTGTCTACAACGCGGGCTCGAATCCCCAGTCCGGCCACTTTCTCGACCAGCCCGCCGAAAACGCGCTCTTCCTGGTTTCGCTCAGCTGCCGCGCGCCGGTCGTCCTGGGGCATCATTTCGGTGCGCGCCTGCGCGCGCGCGGGCGCGGTGGCCTCGTCTTCATGTCGTCGATGGCCTGCCTCTCTGGGAGCGGCAATCAGGCGACCTATGCCGCGACGAAGGCCTTCGACACGACCCTTGCCGAGGGGCTCTGGGTCGAGCTCGCGCCCTTCGGCGTCGACGTGCTCGGGGTCCTCGCCGGGGCGACGCGCACCGAGACCATGATGGACCAGAGGCCGGAGGCGTTCGCCGAGGCAATGGACCCGCGCGAAGTCGCGCGAGGAGCGCTCGACCATCTCGGCAAGGGGCCCAGCTGGATCCCGGGCGAGGCCAACCGGGGCGTCGCAAGAGGCCTGTGGCCGGTGCCACGCATCGGCGTCGTCAACGCGATGACCCAGGCCTCCGCGGACCTCTTCGACCTCCCCTTCACGCCAGCGGAAGGCGTCGAATTCGACGATTGACCTGCCGGCGCTGGCCGCCTCGCGCCGAGGGCGAAGGCGCCACGAAGGCGGACTAGCGAACTCCGATCGCTGCTCCATCATGGGGGGCCATGCGATTCGTCTGTCTGCTCGCGACCCTCCTCTTCCTCCTCGCCTGCGACCCCATCCGCGTCGCGATCGAGACGCCCTCCCGCCCGCCCGACGTCGAGTGGGCGAGCCACGGCGGAACAGCGGCGGAACAGCGCTATAGCCCCCTCGACCAGATCACGACGAAAAACGTCCACGAGCTCGGGCTGGCCTGGAGCTTCGACCTGATGAGCGATCGCGGGGTCGAGTCGACTCCCCTGGTCGTCGACGGGCGAATGTTCGTCAGCGCTCCCTGGAGCCTGGTCCACGCCCTCGATGCACGCACCGGCGAGAGGCTCTGGAGCTTCGACCCCGAGGTGCCGCGCGGGATGGCGCGGGACATCTGCTGCGGCGTCGTGAATCGTGGGGTTGCCTACCACGCGGGGTCCGTCTTCGTCGGAACCCTAGACGGGCGGCTGATCGCCCTCGACGCGACGACCGGCGCGGTACGCTGGGACGTCGACACCCGCGAGCCCGACTGGCCCTACTCCATCACGGGCGCGCCACGTGTGGTCGAGGGACTCGTCGTGATCGGCAACGCTGGCGCCGACCTCGGCGCGCGCGGCTACGTCTCCGCTTATCAAGCCGATTCCGGCGCTTTCGCTTGGCGGACCTACACTGTTCCAGGCAACCCCGCCGACGGGTTCGAGTCCGCGGCGATGGCCCGCGCGGCCGAGACCTGGAACGGGGAGTGGTGGAAGGCCGGCGGCGGCGGCACAGTCTGGGACGCGCTCGCTTACGACCCGGCGCTCGGTCTCCTTTATGTGGGCACCGGGAACGGTACGCCCCACGTCCGTTGGCTGCGGAGCCCCGGAGGCGGTGACAACCTCTATCTATCTTCGATCCTGGCGCTCCGGCCGCAGACCGGCGAGCTGGTCTGGCACTACCAGACGACCCCCGGCGACAGCTGGGACTACACCGCGACCCAGCACATCCTGCTCGCGGATCTCGAGATCGAAGGGCGCCTCCGCAAGGTTCTGATGCAGGCGCCGAAGAACGGCTTCTTCTTCGTGATCGACCGCGAGACCGGCGAGTTCATCTCCGCGGAGAAGTTCACCGAAGCGACCTGGGCCTCCCATTTCGACGAGAGCGGACGACCGGTCGAGACCGACACCGACTACCGGGAGGTCGCAAAGTTCGTCCGCCCGAGTCCATACGGGGCCCACAGCTGGCCGCCGATGAGCTTCCATCCGAAAACCGGACTCGTCTACTTCCCCGTCCGCAACATGGGATCCATATTCAAGATGAACCCGGACTGGGATTACCGCCCGGGCACGTGGAACACCGGGATCGACATGGCGGTCTACGAAAACTTCGGGGCGAGCGACGACTCCGAGCGCTGGGAAGCGTTCCTGCTCGCGTGGGACCCGGTCGCCCAGAGGGAAGTCTGGCGCGTCCCGCACATCACCGCGTTCAACGGCGGCACCCTCTCGACGGGCGAGGATTTGCTCTTCGAAGGCAGCGCCGACGGCCGCTTCGTCGCCTATCGAGCTTCGACGGGCGAGAAGCTGTGGCAGTCTCCAGTCGGCACCGGCGTGATGGCCGGCCCGATCACCTATCGCGTGGACGGCACGCAGTACATCGCGGTCGCTGCCGGTTGGGGCGCGTCGTTCGCAATGTCCGGCGGCGAGGCGGCACTTCTGGCGAAGGTACGCGGCGGCGCACGGGTGCTCGTGTGGAAGCTCGGCGGCGAGGCCGAGGTCCCTCCCGGTCGACCGCCTCTCGGCCCGGTTCCCTCGCCCACATATCACCTCGATTCGACCCCCGCGGAGCGACGGCTCGGAGCGATCCGCTACCAGGAGCATTGCGGCGCCTGCCACGGTCCTGGGGGTGTCGGGGGCGGCTCCGGCGTACCCGATCTGCGATATCTGAGCGAGGCGACCCACGCCCTCTTCCCCCGCATCCTGCTCGAAGGTCTGCTCGAGCCAGCGGGAATGCCGCGCTTCGAAGACCTCCTATCGCCCGAGGAGGTCCGCGCAATTCAGGCCTTCCTGCTCGAGCAAGCGCGGCGTGCGTCGGAGCAATAGGCTTGCCGGGACACACCCACCAGTGAATGCAATGACGATTCCGAAGATCATCTCCGTCGACGACCACGTGGTCGAGCCCCCCGATCTATGGTCGGCAAGGCTGCCCGCGCGCTGCCGCGATCGCGGCCCCCGGGTCGTGCGTGAGCGCGGCCGCATGGGGGGACCGGTCGGGATGACCTGGGAGACGACCACCGACGGCGAGTGGGCGGACATCTGGTACTACGACGACCTCGTCTATCCCTTCTCGCGTCTCTCGGCGGCAGTCGGGATGGGCGACCTCGCATTTGCAACGACTACCTTCGACGAAATCCGCCCGGGATGCTGGAAGCAGAAGGAGCGACTCGCCGACATGGATCTCAACCACGTCGACGCGTCGATCTGCTTCCCGAACACGCTCCCGCGCTTCTGTGGACAGACCTTCATGGAGCGCGAGGACAAAGTGCTCGCGAAGCTCTGCGTCGAGGCATACAACGACTGGATGATCGACGAGTGGTGCGCCGGCGACGGACGCGGCCGGCTGATTCCCCTCACGATCGTGCCTCTCTGGGACGTCGAGCTCGCCGCCGCGGAGATCCATCGCTGCGCCGCGAAGGGCAGCTTCGCGGTCGCGTTCACGGAGAACCCTCACCCCCTCGGCCTGCCGTCCATCCACACCGGGTACTGGGATCCTCTCTTCCGCGCGTGCGAGGAGACCCGAACCGTCGTCTGCATGCACATCGGCTCGTCATCGAAGATGCCGCAGACCACTCCCGACGCGCCCTTCATCGTCAGCTCGACACTCACGTTCCAGAACGCGATGGGCTCGCTGATCGACTACGTCTTCTCCGGCACCCTCGCGCGGTTCCCAGAGCTCACCATCGCCTACTCCGAGGGTCAGGTCGGCTGGATGCCTTACGTGCTGGAGCGAATGGACAAGCTCTGGGCGGAGCGAGTCGACAACTCCTTCGGCTCCGGACTTCCCGAGGCGCCGACGTCGTATCTCAAAGACCGCGTGCTCGGTTGCATCTTCGACGACGAGACGGGGCTCGCGAATCGCGATCGCATCGGCATGGAGCGGATCACCTTCGAGACGGATTTCCCGCACGCAGATTCGACTTTCCCGAACACCGAAGCCGTCGCGACGAAGATCTGCGCGAACGCCGGACTCGACGCAGACGAGATCTACGCGCTGATGCGAGGAAACGCGATCCGCGGCTTCGGCTTGGACCGCTTCGGAATCACCGAATGAGTAACGACGACCAGGCAGGGAGATGCCGATGCCCGTGACCGAAGGAAGGAAGGCCCCGGCCTTCGCCCTGAAAGACCATAATGGAGAAACCCGCAAGCTCGCGGACTACGCGGGCAAGAACGTGATCCTCTACTTCTATCCGCGCGACGACACTCCCGGCTGCACGAAGGAGGCCTGCGGCTTCCGCGAACTGAAGCGACAGCTCACCCGACGCGACACCGTCGTACTCGGTTGTTCTCCGGACGGCGCGGAGAAGCACAAAAACTTCATCAAGAAGTACAAGCTGAACTTCACCCTGCTCTCGGATCCCGACAAGAAGGTGATGGCCAAGTACGGCGCCTTCGGCGAGAAAATGATGTACGGCAAGAAGGTCCAGGGCGTGATCCGAAGCACGGTCTGGATCGGTCCCGACGGAAAGGTCCGCAAACACTGGCCCAAGGTGGCCAAGGCTGCGGACCATCCGGCGAAGGTCCTCGAAGCCATGGACGAAGCGAACGCCTAGCTTAACGCCCGTCGTTCAGGCTTCGAGAGCGACCTCGAGCGCCCCGCCCTTCCGGTCGCGGGACCTCGTGCAGCGCGACCTCTCCGTCTTCGAACCGGACTGCGAGCACGCTCGGCCTCCTCCCGTCCTACCGAGCGTAATCGAACGGGAGGACGGCGTCCGGCGCACCTCACAACACGATCGTCTGCTTTGCCGCGGGTCGCTCGCGAAACCGATCGCACCAGGCCCGCAGATTCGGCGCGTCTTCGAGGAGGTCGAGTTCGCGGAAGCGGGCGAACTGCAAGATCGCCTGG
The DNA here is from genome assembly GCA_002709835.1 of Deltaproteobacteria bacterium. GTDB lineage: Bacteria > Myxococcota_A > UBA9160 > UBA9160 > UBA4427 > UBA4427. Next base: position 74,004 of record PAQX01000060.1, on the reverse strand, counting down.
AGCGTACAGTCTCCCACCGTCGGGCGATCTCCGGCCAGAAACGGGCGGCCGTCGCTCACGATCCGCTCGAGATGCCCCACGGCGAGCTCGCGTCGCCCCTTGTGGTATTCCGAAACCGGCCGATTCGGAGGCAGACCGAGGGGCGAATTCGAAGTATGGATCTCACGCGCAGCGTTGATCAGGACACCGAGGTCCGCGATCCGCTCGATCTGTCGTGCGTAGGCCGCGCTCGCCGGATCGTCTCCCCACATCGAGAGAATCGGGTAGCGAACCTCGAGATACTCGATGATCGCGAGCGACTCGGTCAGAAAGGAGCCGTCGTCGAGTTCGAGGGTCGGGACCGTGCCGTGCGGGTTCCGCGCAAGATGAGCCTCGCTCTTGTGCTCGCCCTCGACGAGATTCACGAGGACCTCTTCGATCGGAATCTCGCAGCCGAGCTCGGCCTTCTCGGCCAGATAGAGACGGACCTTCGCCGCGTTGGGCGCGAACGGAAACTGATAGAGCTTCATCGATCCTGCTCCGTTGCGGTTCCGATCGTGAGCCCGGAGGCGCCACCCGCTGCCTTCGTACGCTCGCGCTCGGCGACGCGGACTCGGATCCGCTCCGCGGGCACGAAGAGTTCGCGCAGCAGGTAGGCCCTCAGGTCGTCGGGGTAGCCCAGGCGACCGAGTGCCCGCTCCATGCAGAGAAGCCAAGCGTCCCGCTCGGCTTCGCCGACGGGAAGGTGCTGATGGAAAACGGGAATCTTGATGGGCCCGTACTTTTCCGAGTAGAGCTTCGGCCCGCCCGTCCAACCGGACAGGAAACGAGCCAGCTTGTCGATCGAGACCTCGAGATCCGACGGATGGAGTCGGCGGATCGTCGCGGCCTCGGGCAGCGTGTCCATCTCTTCATAGAAGACCTCGACCAGCCGACGGATCGCGTCCACGCCGCCTAGGGCCTGGTGCGTCGCGTCCCCCTCGCCATAGGCGCGATCAGGATCGGTCGATTCGGACACTCGGATCTCCTTCCGCGGGCGCGCTTCCGGAGGGCATCGTCGCCTAGCTCGGCAGCTCGAGCTTCTTTCCGAGCTCATGGATCGAGAGATCCATCGACCTGGGCGGATGCGCGCCCATGGCCTCGTTGAACTTCGCCATGTGCGGCGTCGCGAAGTGGGCCTGCAGCGCCTCCATCGACTCCCACTTTTCGTTGATCCGAAGCACGTCCGGATTGCCTACCTCCTGCAGGAAGGTGTAGTCGTGGCAGCCGTCCTCGGCGCGACTCGCGTTCTCCATCTCCGCGAGAGCGGGCCGCAGCGCCTCGATGTCGGCGGCGGAAGACTGAACGATGGCGGTGATGACGATCATGAGAGGATTCCTTCGGTTGGGTCGGGATCGGCCGGCGCCGCGCCCGGATACGTGAAGTCGGGGATCTGTCACTCGAGACGGGTCGCCGGAGGCCTTCTGGAGGTCCGCAAGCGTCGCAAACGGACGAGGCTTCGTCGATGGCACGGGGTACGATCCATGGTCGCGCTCCGACGCTACCGTCGGCGCATGGAAACAAGCGGAAAGGTTGCCGTCGTCACGGGCGCTGGGGCTGGCCTCGGCGCCGCCCTCGCGCGTCGCCTGGCCGGCGCGGGCATGAAGGTCGCCGTCGCCGACATTGCGATCGACGACGCGGAGGACGTCGCGGCGGCGATCCGGAACGACGGTGGCGAGGCCCACGCGATCCACCTCGACGCGGGAGACGAAGGGGCGATCGAATCCCTCGCGACCCGGGTCGAAGCCGAACTCGGCCCGTGCCAGATCCTCTGCGGCAACGTCGGCGTTCAACAGTTCGGCAAGGCGGAGGACCTCAGCCGCGCGGACTGGGAATGGGTCTACGGCGTCAACGTCTTCGGCACTGCCGCGCTGGTCCGCAGGTTCCTCCCCCAACTCCGTCGATCGACCGACGCCCGAATCCTGATCACTGCGTCGACGTCTGCCCTCTACCCCTGTTCCCACATGTCGGCCTACGTATCGAGCAAGTACGCACTCCTCGGCTACACCGAGACCCTGCGCATGGAGCTTGCCGACGAGGGGATCGGGGTGACGGCGATGCTCCCGGGGCCGATGGCGACGACGCACCTCGCGAGCAGCGAGGCAGCGAAGCCCGACATCGCGGGACACCCGGTCCATACGCCCGACACCATCGCGGTGATCGCGCAGGGCGCAGGCGGAGAGATGATCGACGCGGACACTGCGACGCGAAACGTGCTCGATGACCTTGCGAAGAAAAGGCCCTACGTCATCACGCACCACGTCCACACCGAGCCGATCGAAGCCCGCTACGCCGAGATCCGCGAAGCCTTCGAGCTCGCACGACGTTAGGCACCCGTCTCGATCGGGATCAGGCGTTCGGCGGAGGATTCCTCGCGGCCCACTCCAGGAAATCGGCGAGGGTTCGCTCGAGACGGATCTTCGTCAGCTCGTTCGTGAGCGTCCCCGTCTCGTCGAACTGCTCGTGAACGCCGCCGATCAGGAAGCCCGGCGCCACGAAGACCGGCGTGAGCGTGCCCGCGAGCACCGTCCCGAGCTGCGCGTGCGCGCGGGAGCCACCGGCTGGAGAGGGCGAGAGCGCAATCAGCATCGTGGGGCGCCCCTTGAGCGGCGAGTTGTATACCGGCCGCGAGGCCCAGTCGATCAGATTCTTGAGCGTACCGGGAATCCCATAGTTGTACTCCGGCGAGATGAAGAGGAGCGCATCCGCCCCGTTCACCTGCTCATGGAGCCTCACGACCGACGGGGGCTTCTCGTCGCCATCCAGGTCCTGGTCGTAGAGCGGGAGATCACGACCATCGACGATCTCGACCGTCGTGCCTTCCGGCGCGAGCTCCGCAGCGGCCTCGGCGATCTTCTTGCTGAACGAGGCGGCCCGCAGGCTGCCGATGAGAGCGAGGATCTTCACTGTGGCCTCCGATTCGAGCGCCGGCGGAGCGTAGCAGCGGCCTCAGGCGCTATGCTCTCCGCGTGCGCAGACTCATCGCCTCGATCGTATGCCTCGCCGTGCTCGCTCCCGCGAACGCGCTGTGCAACGTCGTCTGCAGCGAAGCTGCGTCCGACCCCGCGCCGATGGCGATGCACTGCACCGAGATGGAAAGCGACACGCCATCCCCCGAGGTCCCCGCGGAGGAATCCCGCGACGCCTGCGCCGACTGCGATCTGAAGGCCGCGTCGAACTTCGAAGCGGCCGCCTCCGAGCGACCGGATTTCGACCGAAATGAGCGGACCGATGTGCAAGCAAACGTCGTAGCGCAGACTTCGACGGACCCACGCGCGCGACAAACGAAGCCGCGCTCCGGCGCGCCCCCTCCGCGCCCTCTGGCGATCCGCCACGCGCCGCTCCTGATCTGAGATCCGACGAACGACCCCGAAGACCACTCAGCTGGTCTGCAAACTCGTCCGTCCGCGCCTGCGCCGAAATCGCCGGCCAACCTCTCAGGAGCGCTCATATGCTGCGCGACCTCGCCTTTCGCCTTCTCCTCATCCCTCTCGTCTCGTTCACCCTGTCTACGCCCATGCCGGGGCATGCTGAGAGTCCCCCGTCACTGCCTGGCACGACTCCGCGTCGCATAGTCGAATCGGAGCTGTCGATCGCCCTCGAATCCGTCGAGATTGCCGGCGTCCGCTCGGAAGGCATGACGGTCAACGGTTCGATTCCTGGACCGACGCTCCACTGGCGCGTCGGCGACCTCGCTCGGATCCACGTCACCAATACGATGGACGTCCCGAGCTCGGTCCATTGGCATGGGCTGCTGCTTCCGAACGAGCAGGATGGCGTCCCCGGGCTCACGACACCCGGAATCCGACCCGGCGATACTCATACATTCGAGATCCCGATCCGTCACGCCGGAACCTACTGGTACCACTCACACACCGCGCTCCAGGAACAGCGCGGCGTCTACGGCGCGATCGTGATCGAGCCCGACGCTGCCGAGGCTTCTGCGGGCGGTTCGATCGATCACGCCGGGCGGATCACGATGGAGCGCGGGCCGGAAAGGGATGTCGTGCTGGTCCTCTCGGACTGGACCCGAAAGGACCCGACGGAAGTCATGCGACTGCTCAAGCGGGGAAGTGAATACTTCTCCGTCGAGAAGGGAACGGCGCAGAGCCTCTGGGGAGCGTTGCGTGCCGGCGAGCTCGGCAGCGTCTTCCGGCGTTCACTCCAACGCATGCCTCCGATGGACATCTCGGATGTCGCCTACGACGCTTTTCTCGTGAACGGATCAACGGAAACCGTGATCGCTGCGGAACCCGGAGAACGCCTTCGCCTCCGGGTCGTGAACGCCGCCGCATCCACCTACTTCTATCTGGGAATCGCCGGTCGGCCCTTCCGCATCGTCGCGTCCGACGGCGCGGACGTCGATCCTCTGAAAACCGACCGCCTCCTCATGGCCATCGCCGAAACCTACGACATCGTCGTCGAGGTCCCAGAAGACGGACGCCTCGAGTTTCGCGCGACCGCGCAGGACGGATCCGGGTCCGCACGCGCCTGGATCGGGGAGGGCCCCGACCTTCCCGCCACGGCGGTCCCACCGCCCAATCTCTACGCGATTCGCCACGGTGGCCACCACGCGAAGCACGGATCCCACCCAGCCGAACACGCTCCGAGGCCGCGCGACACTAGGCTCGACACCCAGTCCCCTCGTCACGAGCATGCGACGGGCGACACCTTTCTCGCGCATGGAGAGCGGACGGACAGCGATACCCCGGTCACGCACGAAGAACACGCGAGGAGCGGCAGACACGGCGAGCCGCGGACGAGGCCAAAGGCGCACGCTGACGCACACCTCGTGAAGGAAGATCCGCGCCCGATTCCGCCGTACGCAAGGCTCCGGTCTCGCAAGCCCAGCGCGCCGCCGGCCGAAGCCCCTACGCGCACGATCCGACTCCGGCTGACCGGCAACATGGACCGCTACGTGTGGTCCTTCGACGGAAAGACCCTCGCAGAATCGGACATGATCCCGATCCAGCGCGGCGAGGTGCTTCGGGTCGAGCTCGAGAACACGACCATGATGCACCACCCGCTTCATCTGCACGGTCACTTCTTCCGCGTTCTCGGCGCGAATGCCGCGCGGAGGCACGACGCGCACGCCCCCTTGAAGCACACAGTGGACGTCGCTCCCATGCAGACGACGACGATCGAGTTTCTCGCGGATGCGGACGGCGATTGGTTCTTCCACTGCCACGTCCTCTATCACATGAAGGCGGGGATGAGTCGGATCTTCCACTACGAGGGAGACGCGCCGGACCCGACCCTCGCCGAGGAGCGTGAGAGGATCTTCGCCGACCCGGTCTACGCGTGGGCGGAGGCAAGTGCGCTCTCCCAGTTCACGGAAGGCGAGCTCATCGCCAGCAATCGGCGGCACGAACTCGGTGTGGAGTGGGAGATCGGCTACCGCGGCGACGTCGATCACGAAGTCCTTTCGCGATACCGCTACCACGTGAATCGTTTCTATCGTTTCTTCGCAGGAGCGAGCGTCGAGGACGAGCGCGACGTGGCCGTCTTCGGGGCCGAAGCGCTCCTCCCCCTCAACTTCGATGGACGCGCCTGGGTGGACACTCGCGGACAAGGTCGATTCATACTCTCGAAGGAGCTCGATCTCACCACCCGCCTCGGCTTCGTCGGGGACGTCGAGTTCGACACCGAGCAGGGTTTCGAAGGCAGCACGGGCCTCCGCTTCCGAATCCATCGCCATGCGGCCTTCGCCGTGGAGTGGCACAGCGAGTTCGGCGTAGGCGCAGGGATCGAGCTGATCTGGTAACACGCGAGCGCGTACTCAGTCGCGCCGGGGCAGCGTTTTGGCCTCGATGAAGCCATCGAGCGCGACCCGCGCCTCTTCGTCGCGCATCTGGATCGGCGGGCTCTTCATGTAGTAGGCGCACGCCGCTTCGAGGGGGCCACCAAGGCCGCGCTCCAGACCGAGCCTGGCGCAGCGGATCGCATCGATCACGACGCCGGCGCTATTCGGCGAATCCTGCACCGAGAGCCGGAGCTCGAGCTCGATCGGTGCATCCCCGAAGCCGCGCCCCTCGGCGCGGATGAAGGCGACCTTGTTGTCGCCTTGCCACGGCACGTAGTCGGAAGGACCGATGTGGATGTCGTCGGTCGCGAGCCGCTCGTCGAGCTGACTTTGGACCGCTTCGGTCTTGGACTTTTTCTTCGAGGCGAGACGAGTCCGTTCCAGCATGTTGAGGAAGTCGGTGTTGCCACCCGTGTTGAGCTGGTAGGTCCGATCGAGCTCGACGCCCCGGTCCGCGAGGAGGCGGGCGAGGAGGCGGTGCACGATCGTCGCCCCGACCTGACTCTTGATGTCGTCGCCCACGATCGGCAGGCCGGCCTCGCGAAAACGAAGCGCCCACTCGGGATCCGAGGCGATGAAGACCGGAACGCAGTTCACGAAGGCGACGCCGGCGTCGAGACACGCTTCGGCGAAGGCGCGAACGGCGCCCTCTGCCCCGACCGGGAGATACGAGACGAGGACCTCGGCGCCCGACTCGCGAAGGGCGTGAGCGAGGTCGACGGGGAGCGCATCCGCGACGCGGAACGCTCGGGCCTCGGGATGGTCGGCCATATGGGCCGCCACCCCGTCGAGGACCGGCGCCATCTGAACGGTCACGCCCGACGTGGGAATGACGTCCTGGAAGACCCGCGTGCAGTTCGGCTCGGCGAAGATGGCCGTTTCGAGGGGCTGGCCCACCTTGCGGGCGTCGATGTCGAAGGCCGCAACGAACTCGAGGTCGGTCGCGCGGTGGCCCCCGATCGACGCGCGCATGAGACCCGTCGGGTCGCCGCTCTCGCCTTCGCGGCCGGCGTACCACGCCACGCCCTGGACGAGCGCGCTCGCGCAGTTGCCTACGCCGGCGATCGCCACTCGGATCGGATCCATCCTGCCCTCCTCGCGCCTCGGCGATCTCGTTCGCGAGGCGGGCAGTGAGCATCGCGCATCCCCGATGGTTTATCCCGAAACAGGAGTCGATGGACCTGAGTCGGCGAAGACGTCCACCCGGGCCACGTGGCTCCGGCGCACCCAGACGTCTCGCCCGTTCGCGAGACGGACTCGCGCCCAGGCCTCGCGCTCTTCGAGTAGATCGACCTCGACTCCGGCCGGCAACGGCTCCGGCAGCGCACGGGGCGCGAGGGCGGAATCCGCCGAACGCGCCTCGGTCTCCGCCGCGACCAAGACGGCCAGCGGACGATCGCCGCCCGCATCGACGAGGGTCGATCCGAGCAGGACGGCCCAGACGACGAAACCGAGGAGGGCCACGCCGCGCCAGGACCCGGGACGCTCCCGGACGGACAGGACGACGGCGAGTGCCGCCAGGAGAAAGGCGATCGCCGCGCCGCGCCCGCGCCACACGCGGGGAAGCAATCGGTCGTCGAAGAAGCCCGCGAAGCCCTCGGCCTCATCGGGCCGCGGCACCCAGGTCGGCAGGCGACCGCGCACGTGCGCGAGATTCTGTCGCGCGGTGCGGTCGTCCGGGTCGATGCGTAGAGCACGGAGGTACGCGAGGACCGCGGTTCCCCGATCCTGGGCCTGCAGCGCCGCGTTGCCGAGGTCGACGTAGAGCGGCGCCGTCGCGACGCCATCTTCCACGAGGGAGGCGAAGCCGCGCTGTGCCCGCGCGAAGCCCGCGAGTCGCGCATCCCGGTCGGGCTCGGCGAGGGCCGTCGCGTAGGCCGCGCTCGCTTCCGCGAGACGCGCCTCGCGATCGAGGGCCTGCGCGGGTAAGACGACCGTAAGCGACGTGAATAGAAGGGCAGCGACGACCGTGAGCGGCGTGAAGAGCAGGGCAGCGACGGCAAGAACGCAGCGGATCATTCGCCCTCCCCCGCGTCGAGCGTCTCGAGGAAGCGGATCGCGCGCGCGCGCAGCGGCGCGGGAACCGCGGCCTGCTCGCCCCCGGGCGCGAAACGAAGCGCGTCGCACTCCGCGATCAGGCCATCGTAATCGCCCTGCGCCGCTTCCGGCTGCGTCGCCACCAGCTCGCGCAGGACCCGGCCGAGCACGGCCGCATCCCCGGCTCCTTCGACGCCCTGGCGTGCGCTTCCGATCGCGCCGGTCCGCGCGAGTTCCTCTGGATCCCGTCGCCGACGACGGGCATCGAAGGCCGCGAAGCCGAGCAGCGCGGCCGAGAGCGCATAGAGCGCAGGCACCTCGGCACCGGCTCCCGCCTCCCCGGCGCTGCCCTCGAGGACGCGTTCGGGCCGGGACTCGATCGCGAGGTTCGCGCCACTCGCCGCGAACGAGTCCCGTCGCTCAGGAGCCGATCCGGCGGGGCGATCGGAGCGCGCCTCCTCGGGCGAGGGATCCGCCGCGCCCGGACCGAAGAGCGACGCGGCGTTCCGGTCGACGTCGTCCGCACCGATGATCTGCGCCGCCCCGACCGAGAGCGCGATCGGCCGGGTCGTCGTCGTCTCGAAGCGGCGCGTGTTCGCGTCGAACCACGCGTACTCGAGCGCCGGGATCTCGCGAACGTTCGCGTCGAGGACGCGGAGACTGACCTCGAAGCGCTTACCTTCCTCGTCAACGAGGCCCGCCGGCGGTTCTTCCGGGAGCCTGAATTCCGCCGGGTCGAGGAAGCCCTCTGCATCGAAGGGCGGGAGTCCGGCCGTCGAGAGATCCCCATCACCGCGCAGAAGAAACGACAGCACGATCGGCTCGCCCAGCTGAACGACGCTCCGGTCAGCGCTGACCTCGAGGGTATACCCGGAACCCACGGCGCCGGCCCAGGTCCCGGGACGATCGGTTCGGGGGACTTCGATGACCTCCAGGTCCACGTCGCGCCCCGTCGCCATCAGGCGCTCGCTCGACACCGGCTGACGCTGCCCGAACAGGTCGCGTCGATAGCGCGTGCCGCGCTCGATCACGACCCGCGGCGCCCCGACACGCAGCGGCTCCGGGGAGAGCACGATCATCGTTCGCTCGGCGCGCAGGACGAGCGCCGGCCGGCCCCCGATCGTCTCTTCCCGAAGGTCCGCCGGCAGTCGGAGCGTCCCTTCCGTCGTCTCGATCTCGAGCGCGTTCTGCGTATTCCGCGGCTCATCGAGGAAGCGCAGGTTCGGCGCATCGAAGAGCGGGACCCGGGCCGTGTACTCGAGGAGATCGCGGTTGGCTTCGCGATCGATCCTGAGTTCGACGGCGATCGGCACCTTCTGACCGACGAAGACCGGCCCTTCGGGCAGGTCGAGGTCGAGCCCGACCATCCCGGTGGTCGGTACGCCCCGCACGTCGAGACGGATCGGGTTCGTCGACCGTTGCGTCGTACCCTGCTGAACCCGGAAGGCACCCAGCTCGAAGCGGCCTACGTCGTTCGCGATCAGCTGGTACTGATAGACGAAGCGGACCTCCTTCGAGCGCGACATCGTGCCGTTCACGATCGAGATCGAAGAAGACACGCTCGGCGAAACCCCGACGAAGCGCAGGGTCCCGTTCCCGACCTCGGGCACCACGATCTCGGGCGTCGGCTCCTCCTCGAAGTCCTGGGCGACGACCTGGATGGAGACGGGATCCCCGACGTAGAGGGGACCGCGATCGACCTGGACCCGGACATCCTGGGCATTCGCGGACAGCGCGGCGAAGAGCACTCCGCACGCAGCTCCGAAGACGAACGCACCTACGCGTCGCCACCACTGCTCTCGCCTCGTCCGTTCCGGGCTCACCCGCCTCACCAATCCCTGTCCACCGGTTGCGACCTTCTTCGCTCGGCTTCGCGTTCGCGATCCCGGCGTCGCTCCGCTTCGCGATCCCGGACACCCTGCAGCAACTGCCCCGGATCCTCCGGACCCTCTTCGGCCTCCGCCGCCCCATTCTCGCGCGAACCCTGGCCTTCGTCGCCTCCCTGGGGCTGCTCGCGCTCTTCGCCGCCTTCGGAGTCAGATTCCTCCTGCTCGTTCTGGTCTTCGCCCTGCGGATCCTCCGGCGGCGTCGGGGGCGCAAGCAGCTCGAGGGCCTTCATCAACTCCTCGATCGCCACCGTCTGCGCGGGGACAACCGTCCCGAAGGAAGGGGCCTCCGCCTCGAGCCCGGCCTTCGCCTCCCGCATCGCGAGCTGCGCGCTCGCCACGTGCTCGGCGGCCTGCCGGGTCCGGGCCTGCGCGTCTTCGGCCCGCTGCGGATCGGCTCCCTCCGGTGCGGTCGCCTCCGACTGCTCGAGCAGCACGTCCGCGATCGCGCCGGCGCGCGTTTCGAGCCCGCCCTGCTCGGCACCGAGCGCCGCGGCGCGGTCCGCGGTCGCCTGTGGATCCTCCTCCGACGCCGCGAGCGCCGCGGTCTGGTTCGTCTCGTCGGCGAGGTCGACCTGCTCCCGTGCCAGCGCCTGGAGGTGCTCGATCAGCGAGAAGAAGAGCATCCGGAGCTGCTCGAGATGGTCGCGTGCCGTCGCGGCATGTGCGCCGCTCCCGCTCCAATCGAGGGCGTTGGCCGCGAAGCCGAGCCCCGCTGCCTCCATTTCCCCTTCCGCCGCGGCGAGAAGCGCGTCGGCCGCGTCGAAGCGGGCCTTCTCGTTCGCCGCCGATTCCTCGGCATCCTCGTTCGAACCGGGTGCCCCCACCTGAGCCGCGGCTGCGAGGGTGTTCTCACGCTCTCGCCCGAGCAGCGTCCCCAGTCGCGCAGTCCGTTCGAGATTCTTCGATTGCAACGCACTCGCCATCGGCGCGTACTCGTCGCGCACCTGCGCGACGGATTCTTCCTCAGTCAGCGCGAGCTCGGCAATCCGCGCCTGATCTTCTGCGGCGACCTCGAGCAGTCGCGCCAGGTCGAAGAAGAACTCCTGCGCATCGGCCAACGCCCGGCCCGCCTGTGCCTCCGCGGAGAAGGCCTCTCGAAGCGCTTCGGCCCCGAGCTCCGTCGTCGCCCGCTCGAGGTCTTCGGCCGCCTCCCGCACGAAGGGAGCTGCCCCGGCGAGGGCCTCACGCAAGGCCGCAGGATCGGGGGTGCCCGGCGGAGCCGCCGACGGGGGATCTGCCTGCGCGGCCTGCTCCGCCGCGACCTGTAGACGCCCCGCGAGCTCGCCAACCCGATCGGTCAAGCGACGCACGTCCTCCTCCAATGCGCCGGGCGTCAGGAAGGCCGGCAGGGCGGGCGCTTCGGCGCCGGCCGCCAGGGTCCCCGTCGCGGAGAGGATCGCCCCGGTCTTCTGGAGGACCTCCCCGGTCTCCTGAATCAGCACGTCGATCTGCTCGACGGGATCCCGCAGCTGGTCGCGGGATCGCTTGAGCTCTCCCAGGGCCGCCGCACCGCGCCGATACGCGCGCTCCGGCCGACGGAGTCGCAGCTGACGCCGTGTCCCGCCCATGCGCTCAATGGACGCATCGAGATAGACGAGCACGCCCTCGAGCTGCGCCGCGCGCAGCGTGTCCTCCGGCGCGCGAACGTCCTCCGCCATGCGCAGGATCGCCTCGCGCTCTCGCACCACGCGTTCGGCGAGCGCATCGGCCTCGGCACGGAGCACCCGCTGATCCGTCGCCGCAGAGGCGAAGGCCGGTCGCAGCTGCGCGAGAGCCGCTTCCTCGTCGAGCCCTTCCCGACCTGCGATGGCGCCGAGCAGCTCCGCCGACGCCCCGAGCTGGCCACGCTGGCGCTCGATCATCGCATCCAGGGCCGTCTCGAGATCCCCCTCCTGTGCCTGCGCGAGCTCGTCCGCCAGGATCAGCGCGCGCCTGAGGACGACTTCGAGGTTGTGGCGCGGGTCCTCTTCGTCGGGCCGGAGCGCGACCGCTTCCCGAAACCAGTCCGCCGCCTCGTGAAGCGCGGCGAGGCTCGCCTGGGGATCTTCCTCTGCGTCCGCGCGGGCCACCGCCGCCATGCCCAGGTTGTAGGTCGCCGCATAACGAAGCGCGGGATCGTCCGGAGCATCCCGACGCGCATCACGCAGACCCACAGCGGCCGCCGCCGGATCGCCGCCGGCGAGGGCGGCATTGGCGCGATTGAAGCGCGCGCGCGGATCGAGCTCCGGCGTCTCGACCAACGCGGGCGCGGCCTCCTCCACCACCGCGTCCGGCTCTCGTGCTTGAGCCAACGCTTCCGGGGTGCTCGTCGTGGTGAGCAGGAAGGCGGCCAGGATCGAGGCGGCCGGACCGCCACGCTGCGGCCGCCCCCCGACCAGGAGGACCCCGGCGAGCAGCGTGACGAAAGCAATGGCCACGAAGAGTTGGTAGGCCTCGTCCCGAATCGTTCGGCCGCGCTCGTCGATCTCGCCGCGGGTGAGCCCCACGATGTGGGCGTCGTAGATGGACGCGAGGTCGAGCACGCCGGTGCCCGCCGGCACGTAGGCGCCGTCGGTCGCAAGGGCGAGTTCGCGCAGCAGATCCCCGTTCAAGCGGCTCTGAACCGGGCGACCGTCGGCTTCCCGGATCTGCTCGCGGGCTCCGGTCTCGGGATCGCGTACGAAGATCGGACTGCCGCCCTCGTCCCCGAAGCCGATGGCGATGATCTTGATCCCGGCCTCCGCCGCCCGCTTCGCCGCGTCGAGCACGAAGGAATCGTGATCTTCGCCATCGGTGATCAGGATCAGGGCGCGCTGGGAAGGACCGGGATCCCCGAAGCCAGTCACGGCGCGGCCGATCGCTTCGGCGAGCTTCGTGCCGCCGCGGGGGACGCTATGCGGCCCCGCCCCGTCGAGGGCCAGGCGAAGGAAGCTCTTGTCTGGCGTCATCGGGGACAGAACGCTCGCGCGCCCCGCGAACGCGATCAGCCCCACATGGTCGTCGCGCAGGTACGCGAGCAGGTCGCGGACCTCCGCCTTCGCTCGTTCGAGCCGAGAAGGCGCCGCGTCGTCCGCGAGCATCGAGCGCGACACGTCGAGGGCGATCATGATCTCGGCGCCTACGCGCGGCGTCGCCACGTAACGCTCCCCCATCTGCGGCTGAAGCAGCGCGGCGGCCATCGTGAACCCCGACACGACGAGGAGCGCCAGCCGTGTGACTCGTCGCCAGCGAGCGGGCCGCGCGACCAGCGCAGATTGGAGCGCGCTCGAGACGAGCCGATCGAGGGCACCGGCGCCGCGTCGATCCAGAGCGACGACGACGAGCGCGACGAGCGCCCACGCGACGACGACCCAGAGCAGACCGGGCTGGGCCCAGTGGATCCCGAGACCGCTCATGCCGGCAACCTCCGGAGCCAGCTTCCGCTGAGGAGGAGCGAGAGACCGGTGGCAAAGAGTGCCGACGCGACGAGGGGCGCGTAGTGGTACTCGTATTCGAGATAGCGGATCTCGCTCACTTCGCTTCGCTCGAGGCGGTCGATCTCGGCGAGGACGTCCTGGATCCCCTCCGCGTCGGTCGCATGGAAGTAACGACCGCCACTTTGCTGGGCGACCTCCTGAAGGGTCACCTCGTCGAACTCGACGCGGACGCGTTGAAGGGCGGTGCGGCCGCCGGGCATCGGGACGGGGACCGGTGCCAGACCGGTGTAGCCGGCGCCGACGGCGTAGACGCGGATTCCGAAGCGCGCGGCGAGCTCGGCTGCCTCCCGTGGCTCGATGTCCCCGGTGTTGTTCACACCGTCGGTCAGCAGAATGACGATTTTGGACTTCGTCTCCTGGCGACGGAGGCGCTCCACGGCAAGGGCGAGGCCTTCGCCGATCGCGGTGCCATCCTCTTCCTGGGTCGTGGGCGTCTCCAGCTGATCGAGGATCGCGACGAGGTTGCCGTGATCGAGGGTGAGCGGAGAAAGCCCGTCCGCATAACGCGCGAACGAGACGAGACCGACCAGATCGTCGGGACGTCCCTCGCCCGCGTCGCCGCCGCCGAGCACGAAGTCGCGAAAGATCGCCTTGACTGCATCGAGGCGACTCACGCTCCGGTCCCCGCGCACGAAGTCACGCGCCTCCATCGAGCCCGACCGATCGACGACCATGGCGATCGCGATGCCTTCGCGCTTCACCTCGCTCACCGCGTCGCCGGTCCGCGGCCCGGCCAGAGCGAGCGCCAGACACGCGGTCGCGACGGCCAGCAGCGCCGCAGGAAGCCAGGTCAGTCGAGCGCGAAGCGAGCGCCCGCGCGCCGCAACGAGGGAGAGGCTCGACCAGGTGACCGCCGCCGGGCGGGCGTTGGCGCGCACGAAGACGAGGGGCACGAAGAGGAGCCCGACCAGGAAGAGCGGATCGCTGAACTCGAAGCCGGCGAGACCGGGACCCGTCATGCCACGCCCTCCGAGGCGGGCGCGTCCGCGCCGAGCTGGGAGCCGAGGACCTGATCGCGGGTCTCTTCGAGGAAGCACTCGGCGGACGCGATCGACTCGCCGACCACGGTCGCCTCCGGCCGGTGACCGGCGAACTTCACGAGGTCCGCCTGGGTCAGGAAGTCCCGAAGCAGCTGTTGGTGGGAGCGCGCGAGATCCGGCGAACGCCCCATCTCCGTCAGGAACTCCTGGGTCGTCAGTTCGGGAGAGCGGAGACCGAAGCGGTCTTCGAGATAGGTCCGCACGATCTGCGAGAGCGCGACGTAGAAGGCGTCCATCCGTTCCGCATCGGGGCGCCCCCCGGCCAGCAGACCATCGAGCGCCTGACGCGCGACTTCGTAGGCGCTTCGCTGTCGGCGCCGCGCGCGAGCCGCCGCGTAGGCACGCCACGCGAAGGGCGTCAGGATCCCCCCAAAGACGAGCGCACCGAGCCCCCACATCCAGACGGGTCCCAGCGGCCCGCGCCGGGGTCCGAGATCGCCATGGACCGGACGAAGCTCGAGGGGGGCATCCGCCGCGAGGATCGGTGCGATCTCGAGACGCAGGCGCTCGGTCAGGATCTCGTAGGCGTCTTCGCCCGCCGGCGCGGGAGATCGACCGGGGCGACGGTCGACGAACTCGACGCGAAGCGGTGGAATCGACTGGGGGCCGGAGCGCGCCGGCTGCAGGCGATAGATCTGGCGAGCGACGGTCCGACCGTCGGCATCGATCCTCTCGCTCGGCGCGAAGTCGATGATCTCGAATCGACCGAGCGCCTCGCCGAACTCCGGCATGAGCAGCTCGACCGCCGGTTCGGCGACGACTTCGAGGGTGAGCGTGAGCGCGTCGCCGATCACGGGCTCCGCCGGCGTGACTTCGAGGCTGCCCCGCACGGGCCCCCGCTCGAAGGCCTGGCGTGAAGCTCCCTCGCCTTCCTGCGCGTGAGCGAGCCCGCTCGCGAGCAGCGAGGACAGCAAGAGGAAGAGCGTCGCGGCCCACCGGATCATCGCCGCCCTCGCCGCTCGCGCATCCGGAAGAACTTCACCAGCGGCTCCACCACGTCCCCGCTCGCGTCGACGTGAATGAAGTCGATGCCCAGCGAACCGAATCGACGCTTGAGATCCGCGACCCGCGCTTTCGCGCGCTCCTCGACTTCGCGGCGGAACGCGGGAGCGCTCGTGTCGACGACCCGGGTCTCTCCGGTCTCGGCGTCTTCGAGAGCGACCAGCCCGGCGTCCGGCACCTCGAGCTCGTTCGGATCGGTCACGAGCACCGCGATCACGTCGTGTTTGCGATTCGCGGTGACCATCGCGTGTTCGAAATCGTCGTCGAGGAAGTCGCTCACGACGAAGCAGATCGTGCGGCGCTTCGTGACCTGCATCAGGAACTCGAGGGCGTGACCAACGTCGGTCGCTTCCCGAGCCTGTCGCGGCCGCCGCCCCGTCGCGAAGCAGTCCCAGGCAGCGCGCAGCAGCGCGACGAAGCCCGGGCTTTCACGGGTCTCCGAGGCACGCGCGTCTTCATGGGCGAGGACTTCGCGCACGACGCGAAGAGCGTGCTTCTGTCCCTTTCGCGGGGGGATGTACTCCTCGATGTCCCCGTGGAAGAGCGCGAGACCGACCTTGTCGTCGTTGCGCGTCGCCGAGAAGGCGAGGAGCGCGCACAGCTCAGCGGTGGCTTCCCGCTTGCTCCGCCCGCGCGAACCGAAATCCTGCGACGCCGACACGTCGGCCATCAGCATGAGCGTCAGCTGGCGTTCTTCGACGTACCGCTTGACGTGGGCCTCGCCGGTTCGTGCCGTCACGTTCCAGTCGATCGACCGGACGTCGTCCCCGGGGACGTAAGGACGGACCTCGTCGAACTCCATGCCCCGGCCCTTGAAGACCGAGACGTACTCCCCCGCGAGCACGTCGGCCACCTGACGGCCGGTGCGGACCTGAATCTCGCGAACGCGTCCGAGAATCTCGCGGGTGAGCACGATGAGGGGTGACCTGACAGACCTGGATCAGGGAACCAGAACGCCGGCGAGGATCCGCTCGATCACGTCGACGCTCGTGCGCCCCTGAGCCTCGGCTTCGTACGTCACCACGACGCGGTGACGCAGGACGTCGAGGGCGAAGTTCTTCACGTCGTGGGGGGTCGCGTAGGTCCGCCCTTGGAGGAAGGCGCCGGCCTTGGCCGCCTGGGTCAGGAAGAGGGAAGCGCGCGGCGAGGCGCCGGTCTCGATCATGCCGTCGAGGTCATCGATCCCGGCGGCCTTCGGATCGCGGGTCGCGTGGACCAGATCGACTACGTAGCCCTTGACCTTCTCGTCCACGAAAACCTGGCTCGCGACCTTGCGCGCGGCAAGGAGCTGAGACGGGGTCGCGACCTTCGAGACGACGGGCTCGGGCTGCCCGCTCGCCATCCGGTCGACGATCTTCATTTCTTCGTCCTTGGATGGATAGCCGACGACGACCTTCAGCATGAAACGGTCGACCTGGGCTTCGGGAAGCGGGTAGGTCCCCTCCTGCTCGATCGGGTTCTGGGTCGCGAGTACGAGGAAGGGCTCCTCGAAGTGATAGGTCGTGTCGCCGATCGTGACTTGCCGCTCCTGCATCGCTTCGAGAAGCGCGGCCTGTACTTTCGCCGGTGCCCGGTTGATCTCGTCCGCCAGGACCAGGTTCGAGAAGAGCGGCCCCTGCTTGACCGAATAGCTACCTTCCTTCGGATTGAAGATCTCGGTCCCGATCACGTCCGCGGGAAGCATGTCCGGCGTGAACTGGATGCGCGAAAAGTCGGTATCGATCGCCGTCGCGAGGCTCCGCACCGTCAGCGTCTTCGCCAGGCCGGGCACGCCTTCGAGGAGCACGTGCCCCCCGGTGAGCAGACCAACCACGAGACGTTGGATCATCTCCTCCTGCCCGACGACGACCTTGGCGACTTCAGCCACCAGATCGTTGCAGACCCTGACGTTTTCCTGAATCTGCGCTTCGCCCGCAGTCGGTGTCTGGACCTCACCCGGCGTGGGCGACCCGCCCTCGCCAGGAGTTCCTGCCCCATCGCTCATCTCGTTCTCCTCGGCCTCGGGCCGCGTCATCGCGGCCGATACGCGGCTTCGACGCCGGCGGGCCCACGAGGGTTCCCTCGTTCCGGCGCGGCCGGGAGTATGGTCCGCGCAGGCGACGATTCAAGCGCTCCGGGGCGGATTCGTGGCATTGGAGCGGGACCCGCGCCGTGAACGGCCCGAAGTCGGGTGGCCCTGCCCGCTACTCCGGCGACCAAAGGAGCCGGAAGCCCGCCCCCACGCGGTAGTGGACGGGCTCGCGCTCGTGGCGCCCGGTGATGCTGCTGGTCGGGGGGACCCGGGTGGACGGGCTGCCGTCTTCGAGCTCCCAGGTTCCCGTCTCCGAGATCTCGGCCTTGCGGTCGCCGAGGATGTGGTAGACGCGGAAGGTCGTGAAGAAGCGCGCGAGCATCGGGCCGGCACGTCCGGCGTCGATCGCCGCGTCGATCCCGGCGCCGAGACTGTGGTAGCCCTTCTCCCGCTCCGCATCGATGAGGAGCACACGGCAGGGACTGCAGTTGCCGGATCCGTCGAGCACTTCCGCCTCGCCCGCGCCGACGATCGACTGGATCGTGTCCTGGCGATACATCCATTCGACACTCGGGCGGAGGTAGACGGCGCGATCGAACAACTCGAACTCGACCTGTGATCCGAGGCCACCGGTCACGACCCAGGGCTTCGCCTGCGCCTTCATCGCGGCACCCTGTCCCTCGATCGAGATCGGCTGGGGGAAGAAGGGGGAGACGAAAGGCCGCCCTCCCGGATCGCCGAC
Source organism: Deltaproteobacteria bacterium (assembly GCA_002709835.1). Lineage (GTDB taxonomy): Bacteria > Myxococcota_A > UBA9160 > UBA9160 > UBA4427 > UBA4427. Next base: position 56,007 of record PAQX01000060.1, on the reverse strand, counting down.
AGAGGTCACTGGGTCATTGTTGTCGAGCACATAGGCGAATTCGGCATGGACGACGAGCCGCGGCTCCGCGGGAAAGTCGAAGAGCGGAGGACTGGCCACCTCGAGTCCCACCCCGACGCTCCAGGGCAGACCGACACTTTCTCCGTCCTGGAATCCCTGAAACTCGGTCTCGGCCCATCCGGCGCGTTCCTCGGGAAGTCCCGCCATGAAGATAGTTAGGCCGGGCTGCCAGTCTTCGTCGGATCCGCGGTCGTCGGCAATCGCCAGAACGGGAGCGGTCGCCAAGCCCGAAATCGCGATGAGGCCGAGCAGCACCGAACGGCGGAAGGAGTCGAACGATCGAGCGCGCTTCGTGCGGAACATGAAAATGGATTAGCACGCTGGTGCATGTTGCCCACCGATTCTGCGAATCGATCGGTTGACGCTGCCCATGGAGTTATTAACGATAGCGTTATGCACCGTCCCCCGACCCGGCGACAAGAGCCGTGCGGCTCGCTCACCACACCAGTTCTGATCGCAGTCCTGATGAGCCTCACCTCGACGCAGGCCATCGCCCAATCCGAGTCCGACCCGTGGGCCGGCGTGGAAGAGATGGTCGTTACGTCGAGCGACGTGATCGATGCCCTTACCTCCTCGACGGTCTCCGTCACGGCGTTCGACTCTTCGGATCTCGAAGCCATGGGCGCGGCCGACATGTCCGACGTCGCCGCGTACACACCGAACCTCGAGATCCGCACGGCGGGCTCGACCTCCGCGACGTTCTTCATTCGTGGCGTAGGCCTGAATGCGTTCGACTCCAACGCCTCCGGCTCCGTCGCTATCTACGAGGACGACGTTCCCAAGAACCTGCCGGCGATCCAGCTCAAGCAGCTCTTCGACGTCGAAGCGGTCACGATCCTGAAGGGGCCGCAGGGCTCAGGGGCGGGTCGCAACGCCTCTGCCGGCGCTATCAAGGTCTATACGCGCAAGCCGTCGGGCGATTTCGGCGGCTTCCTCCGCTTCGACTACGGCAACTACAATTCGATCGACGTCGAAGGCGCCCTCGAAGCGCCGATCGTCGCGGACGTCCTCTCCGCGCGTGCTGCCTTCTCGCTGAAGCGACGCGACGGTCTCGTCACGAATCGCTGCGGCAATCTCACCCAGAATCAGATCGACACGATCCCCGGCCTCTGCGGAAATACCCTGGCTAGCGATCTGCGGCCGGGGCTCGAAAGCCAGCTCAACAACATCGACGTCTGGGCCGGGCGATTCACGGCCGTATACGAGCCGCCGGAGCTCGACATGCAGTGGACGTTCTCCTTCCACGGCAGTCGCCGCGACCAGCTCGGCACCGTGGGTGAGCACCTCGGCGCCCAGAACGTGATCGGTGGAACCGACCGACTCGGCTACATCCAGCCGGAGATCGCGGCCGAACGCCAGCAGATCCTCGCGCCCCTTCCGAGCCCGAGCCCAGCCGAGTGCCGACGACGCTTCCCCGGAGACCGACAGGCGCAGGCCGCCTGTCGCAACGCCAGCAACCAGATGGCCAACTCGATCCTCGCCCAGAACTTGGCCGACCGGCCGCTCGACAAACTGCCCTTCGAGGGCGCCTACAACAATCCCGGCTATGAACGCCAGACTAGCTGGGGCGCCTACGTGAAGGGCGAGTGGGACCTCGACCAAGTGAGGATCGACTCCATCACGGGGTTCGAGCGCGACGACCGCGAACGGCTGATCGATGCCGACTACTCCCCCAACCGGGCCTTCGAGTTCCTGATCGAGGACGACCTATGGCAGTTCACCCAGGACATCCGGCTCTCGGGTGAACTCGAGGAGACTCCCCTCGCCTGGAACACGGGCGTCTTCTATCTCGAGGAGCGTCTCGACTTCTACCAGTTCACCTTCACGCGCACGCCCTTCGAGCCGAGCGTCGCCGACTACATCCAGGACACCCGGAGCTTCGGCGTCTTCGCGGATTTCGAATGGGACATCCTGACCGACGTGACCCTCGAGGCGGGCGGACGGTACAACTGGGAGTATAAGCGCTTCGACGCTCGGATCTTCGCGGAGACCAGCCCCGGCAACCTCGTCTCGAGCTGCCGAGTCCGCGAAGGCCTCCCCCCCCCGCCGTGTCAGCGAACGCTGACCGTCGATCACCCGACCGGCACGATTAAGCTCAACTATTCGATCGACGATCTGCGGAACATCTACGTCCAGTACGCACACGGCTGGAAGGGCGCCCAGTTCAACGCGCGTGACGCGCGCAAGGCCGGCGCCGTGACCGACGTCGCGGACCCCGAGGTGATCGACGCCTTCGAGATCGGGTTCAAGGGAAGCTGGTTCGATGACCGGATGCGTCTGACGAGTGCTTTCTTCTGGTATAAGTACGACAACTACCAGGTCTTCACCTTCTCGAACAACGCCGGCGAGCCGCCCCAGCGGATCGTCATCAACGCCGACGACGCCGAACTCTACGGTGCCGAGGTCGAGACCTACTTCGAGCCCCTCGAAGGCCTGATCGCGGAGCTGCGCTTCAGCTGGCTCGAGAGCCGGTTCCTCGACTTCACCGACGCTCTCGCGCGCCGTGAAGGCGAGGCCGCGACGATCCTTCGACGGGTCGTTACCGACTTCAACGGCAACTCGCTGCCGAACGCGCCGCGTTTCAAGATCTCCGGCAACGTCAGCTACCCGTTCACGATCTTCGGAGGCATGACGCTCACGCCCCGCTACGAGTTCACCTGGTCCGACGACGTCTTATTCGACCCCAGTGGAGGCACCGGCTCGCCGGACGTGACGGGAGAGCTCTTCATGCCCGAGCTGACGATCGGCCAGGAAGCGCTGATCCTGCACAACCTCCGTCTTACCCTGACGAACGAGGAGAACACGTTCGAGCTCTCGGGATGGGTGCGTAACCTGACGAACGAGGTCTACAAGCAGCTCGCCTTCGATGCCTCCGCGGGCCCCGCCCTCGTCGGCAACCTGCTCGGCGACCCGCGCACCTACGGACTGAGCGCCAAGGTCTCCTTCTAGGCCGGACGCTGCAGGCGGAGGGCTACTCGATCGCGTAGCCGAGGGCGCGGAGTTGGTTCGCTTCCATCTCGTCGAGCTCGACTTCGAGGGGCCCTTCGCCCCAGGGCGCGCCTTCGGTGGCGAGGTACTCGCCGGCGAGATCGCGCAGGTCGGCGGCGACGTCGGGAAGATCTTCGATGACGTTGCGGCGTTCGAGCGGATCCTCGCTGGCGTCGAAGAGCGACTCGAGCTCGGGGTCGTTCGGCTCACCCGTCCCCCGCTGCAGGACGTACCGGTAGGGTCCGAGGGTGATCGCGACCGCGGGACGGGAAGGCTGCGACTCGCGGCCCCAACCCCGATCGAGATGCGCAACGCCGACGATGTCGTCGTCGAAGTCTTCGCGTCCGGAAGCGGCGGCGAAGATCTCGGGGGCGAGGGAGCGGCCGTCGGTGTCCGGGAGTGGCGGAAGCCCGAGCAGGTCGAGCACGGTCGGCCAGATGTCGACGTTGCGCGTGCGCTGTTCGACGGTGAGCCCCGGCTCGAGCCGGAAGGGGAATCCGAGAATGAAGGGGACCTCGGTGGACTCCCGGAACACCTCACGCGCGTGCCCTTCGAGGCCGCGCTCGCTGAAGGCCTCTCCATGGTCCGACGCCATCACGACGAGGGTCTTCTCGAGCAGGCCCTCTTCCACGAGGTGGGTCAGCAGCTGGCCGATGATCGCGTCGGTCCGGCGGATCGAGTTGTCGTAGATGTCGGAGTAGGTCGTCCCAAAGAGGGCACTCGAGGCGTCGTAGAGGTACTGATGGATGTCCATCAGGTGGACGTAGAGGAACCAGCGCTCCTTGCCGTGAATGCGGAGGAACTCGATCGAGGCCTCGAGCGCGTCGAGGTCCGTCCCCTCGAGCTTGATGTGCGGGTTCTCCACGCGGAGGTGACGGGCCCGGGTCTGCGGCAGCGGGCGTTCGTAGACCTCGAAGCCCTGACCGAATCCGAAATTCGGAGCGACCCAGCCGTTCCGCCAAATGCCGGCGGTCCGGAAGCCGGCCTCGCGGAAGATCTCCGCCGGCATCAGCGCCTCTTCCGGAGCGCCGTGGGGCGATCGCAATACGCCTGTGCGCTGGGGATAGACCCCCGTCCAGAGCGAGGCCATAGAGCACTTCGTCCAGGACGACTGCGCGAGCTGGCGTGCGAATCGGATACCCGTCCCGGCCATGTAGTCGAAGGTCGGCGAGGTCTCGCGCTCATATCCGTAGCTGTGGAGCCGGTGGGCGCGCAGGGTATCGGTCAGGATGAAGAGGACGTTGACGTCGTCCCGCCTCTTCAGGGACTCGATGTCGTAGACCGTCCCGGCCGGACGCGAATCGGCGTTCCCCACCTCGACCTGCAGGATGCCCGCGAGGTATAGGACCGCGGCCAAGGCAATCAGCCCCCCTACGGACGCTAACAGTGCGCGAACGATCTTCATGTCCGAAGGGTCTAGCGCACCCCCGTTGCCGGAGCGATGCGACACCACGGTACGTCGGGTGGTGGTACGCTCGACGGGTCATGAACACGACCCTCCGCGCTCTCGCCCTCCTCCTCCTTCTCGCGACCCTGTGGGCCTGCGACGCCGGCACCGGGATCGACGACGTCCGATCTCTACAGGCGCAAGGACGGTACGCGGACACGCTCGAGGCGCTGCGTGCGATGCTCGAGACCACGCCGGACGACCCGGAGGTGAACTTCCTATACGGCCGAGCACTGAGCCGGACGTCGAGCTCCCCCATCGCGATCTGGTCGTTGAAGAAGGCCTCCGAGGATCCGGCCTGGCGCACGCGGGCCTACCTCGAACTCACGGCCGCCAGCATGCAGAACGGCGATGCCCCGGGCGCGATCGAGAACGCGACCGTCGTACTCGAGGCCGTGCCCGATTCGTTGACGGCGCTGAGCCTCCGAGGCATGGCCCATCTCCACGAGTCGCAGGCCGAAGAAGCCCTCGCAGACTTCGACGCGATCCTCGATCTGCATCCAAACGACGAGCCGACGCGATCCGCCCGGGCGTCGGCGCTGATCATGCTCGGTCGCGTCGATGAAGCGGCAGAGGCGATCGCTGCGATCGAAAGCGACGCGGGCAGATATAACGAATCTCTCTCAGGCGCCGTTATGTGCGCGGCGCGCGCGACCCTGGAAGCCGAGCGCGGCGAGACCGATGCGGCGAGGCAGGCCTTCGATGTGTGTCTCGAGACGTTCCCGACCGACGGTTTCTTAGTCCCCGCGGCGATCGCCTTTCACGACGGACTCGGCGAATTCAGGCGGACGGAGGAGATCCTCGAAGCTGCACTCGCGGCTTCGCCTGGAACCGCGAGATACCGAAAGATGCTATCCGATCGCGCCCTCGAGGCCGGCGATGGCGAGCGAGCCGAGGAGATCCTGCTCGAGGGGGCCAAGCGTCCTGATCCGCGGACGCGGGGCGACGCCTGGACGGACCTGACGAACCTCTATCTCGGTCGTGGCGATGTCGACTCGGCCATCGACGCTTATCGCCATGCGATCGCCGCCACGCCAAACCCGAGTCAGCTCGCCCAGCTGACGCTGGCCGACCTGCTCGCCCGGGCCGAGCGACACGAAGAAGCGCTCGAGCTGGCGAAGGGGCTCGAGCGCGACTCCTATCGCGGGCTGATCGAAGCGCGGATTCACCTGAACGAGGGCCGGCCGCGGGATGCTCTTGCCCGGCTCGACGAGGTCTTCCCAACCTGGCCCAACAACCCGGGCGCGCGGTACTACGCGGCACGCGCCGCGGAGCAGCTGGGCGACTTCAGTCGTGCGATCGAGGAGTACCGGCAATCCATCCGATCGGACCCCGAGCAGACCGAAGCGGCGCTCCGGCTCTCCAAGCTCTACTTCCACGCGGGCTCGTTCCAGAACGCCTGGAACAGCGCGGCCGAGCACTACCGCAGCCACAATGACGACGCCGAGGGCGTCCGCATGATGCTCCGCGCGGCGAGCAGCGCCGAGGGCGAGAGTGTGCAGAACCTGCTCGCACGCCTGTCTGGCAGCCCGCTCTGGCCGACAGCGCTGGCCATGCGCGCGGAGCGGATCGAGTCGACCCAGGGCTCGGCCGCCGCACTCGAAGCACTCGACGCGGTCGACGGCTTCGATTTCACCGCGCCCGACAACGCTGAAACGCTCCGCGTCCGCATCCGCCTCCTTGTCGATCTCGACCGGAACGAGCAGGCCCTCGCCGAGAGCGCCGACGCCCTCGGGGCCAGCGCTGAATCCGGTGCTCTCCACGAAATTCGCGGCTTCGTGCTCGACGCGACGGGCGCCGATCCGGCGGAAGTCCGCGCCCGGCTCGAGGCGGCTGTGGCCCTCGAACCGTCGGGATGGCGCCCCGCCTACGCCCTCGGCCGACACCTCGAGGGGGCGGGATCGTTAGAGGAAGCCCTCTCGCAGTTCCGCCGGGCGGCCGAGGTGGCACCCGGCGAGCCGGCGCCCGGACGGGCCATCGCTGAGGTCCTCGCGCGCATGGGACGAGGCGAAGAGACCGAGGCGGCGTGGGAGGCCCACCTCCGCGAGCAGCCCTGGGACGCCGAGGCCGCCCTGGCGCTCACGCGTATCCGGATCGCCAGCGCCCGCACGGACGACCGTACGGTCGAGCTCGCGGAGCGTGCGGTCTTGTTTCGGGGCCCGGAAACCGCCCTCGACACGCTGATCGATCTGCACAAGTCCCGCGGGGAGGTCGAGCGTGCAGAAGCTCTGGCGGCGGCCGCGCGGGAGAATCGCTCGCTCCCGCCCCTGCGCATCACGCCCATCGAGGGCGTGGGCGTATGAGCTGCCCCCCCCGCACTCTTGCCGCCTGCCGATTGCATAATCATGCCCTCGGACCCTGTATTTTTATAGACTCCGCGCTCTCATCTGTTTACACTGATTGGGATTATTGACGGGCAGTCAGGGAGAGTAACGACCCGAATCCGCATACTTTCGTTGCGTTAACCCCTCGGTCGATTCGTAAAAAACCAGCGAATCCGACGACGTGAGCAGAACCAAGCCTGAAATTGCATCCGCGACTGTCCGAGACGCCGAGCGAACGAGGCGTCGATACGGGGCTTCGAAGGCTGGCAAGGAGCAGATAATGATGAAGCGAATCTTCGTCCAGGGTCTCGTCGGAGTGGCCACGCTGGCCGTCGTGGCGGTGTCCGCCACGACCGCGGGTGCCGCATCCCGGAACATGGTCGGCAGCCTCCTCGTGGAAAATCCCTCCGCCGGTTTCGAGCTGCCGCCGGGCGTCTACGGCCGCAAGGTAGGCAGCGCCGGAGCGAACACACTCCCGCCGACCGACGGCGTCCAGGTGGTCGACGCCGAGGGCACGACCGCTAGCACCTTCGTGGGCCGCCAGATCAACCTGCCGGGCTCGATCCTCTCACGCACCGGTTTCAAATTCCAGGACTTCCCGGCCTTCGGCAACGTCGGTCAGGTCTCGCAGTCGTACATGACGCTGCAGGGCGCCGCGAGCTTCGCTGAGAACAGCGGCGCGCTCGCCGCGTGCCCGGGCCCCGGCTGCACGAGCTCCGGCGCGGGCACCGCGATCAGCTGGTGCCCCCCGGTCGCCCACAACCCGGCCTCGCCCGCCCCGGGTAACACCGCTGCTCCCATCGGCAACTGGGACTGCGCTAGCTGGGGGGCGGGTGCCGGCGGCGGCGATCGCTTCCTCCGAGTCTCGATCACCAACGCCTCGGGGCGCAACAACTTCGGCGGCACGCTCAGCCTGCTCCGAAACCACCAAATGAACGTTTGGCGCGTCCCGGGCGCGCCCTCGACGCCGAACGCATCTGACGCCCAGGCGGAGCGCTCCTGGATGGACATCGTCAACCTGCCCTGGTCCGGCGGTCGGTCGAACTTCGCGTACACGGAGCTCGGCGGCAACAACGGTCCCCGCGTCTTCGCGCGGCTCAACGCCAACGGGGCGGTCACCGAGACATTCGGCTGCACCAACGGCGTCGGCACCGTCGGCGGGAGCTTCATGGCGAACACCGCGAACATTGGACCGGGCAGCAACTGCGGCACCGACACGAACCCGAACGCGCCCGGCCAGGGCTGGGGCTTCAAGATGACGACGGGCACCATTTCGGGCTCGGACCCCTACCCCTTCGGCATGGTGGTGACGACGGTCGGCGGCTCGCCCTTCAACCCGAACTTCGGGACCCAGCCGGCCTCGGCGGGCTTCTTCTTCAGCCGCGCCGGTGACGACTCGATCACGACCGGCCCCAACCCCGCCGGCTCGGGCTCCAACCGAAACCTCGTGATGCTCGGTGGCGGCGTTGCAGTCGACCCCGACAGTGGCAACGCGTTCTTCCGCATCACCCGGCTCAACATGAACCTCTCGGTTCCGGAGCCGGCGACCGGAATGGCGCTGGTGGCGGGCCTTGGCGGCCTGGCATTCATCGCGCGACGACGCAGCCTGCGCTAGCGCAGGGCCACCGCGACGTCGGGCAACCGACGCCGCAGATCACATCCTGAAGGGCGGACGATCCGAGGATCGTCCGCCCTTCCCTTTTTCCGATCCCGGGCCTACCCCCGACTCGGCAGCAAGCTCAGTTTTCGCCACACTCTGGATCCGGGATCCCGAAACCGGCGAAGCTGTATCGACCTTCAGGAGACCTCAACCATGAACACGAGAACGACCGCCGGCATCGCCATCGGACTGCTCGCTGCGTTCAGCTTCGGGTGGCTCGTCCGCGGCGGCCCGGCTCCTGGCGGTGGTGCCGCCACTGCACCGGAGGCCACGGCCTCACACGAATCCCCCTTCGCCCTCGAAGCCATCCTCGCGATCGAGTCCCCGCGCGAGCGGACGCGAGCCCTGCTCCAGCTCCTCGACGAAACGGACCCAGCGGTCGCGCTGGCGATGCACGAAAAGATGCGGGAGCTGCGCAAGGCCGGCGCCGTCGACGAGATCGCCGAGATCCTCGTCGCGAGCTGGTGGGCCGAGGCAGCGCCGGAGACCGCCTTCGCCCATCCGGTGAACCCGCAATGGCCGGATCGGCACCCCTGGATCCGCACGGTGATCCAGCTGTGGGCGCCGGAGGATCCAGAAGCGGCGGCCTATGCGGTCCAGAGCCTTTCGAACGCTCCGGCCGACGGACGCACCGCGGCGGCCCGCGCGGTCGTCGCCGCCTGGATCGACCTCGACCCGCTGCCGGACCCGACCCCCCTCTTCGGCGTACTCCAGAACCTCGAGCCGATCGAGAGAGGCGGCGCGCTCCTCCACATCGCGCGGTCGCTGATCGAAACACGTGGAATCGAAGCGACCCTCGACTACGTCCGAGGCATCGGCACCGCCGGGTCGAATCTCCAGGGAGACGTGCGCAAGGAGTTCTTCGCCCGAACGGGGGTCGCCCTCCTCGACCTCGACACCTCGGCCGCCGCCGCCTGGGCCGCGGAGAACGCAGACAAGCCCGAAGGCCCGGGCATCCACAAGCACGTCGCCTACTACTGGGCCCTGATCGAGGGACGTCCCGCCATGGACTGGGCGTACGCACTGCCGGATTCACCCGCAAAGGCGACCATCCTGAAGCGCGCCTGGATCAGCTTCTCACGGAAGCACGAAGCAGACGCGAAGGCCTGGCTCACCGAACGACCGCCGAGCCCGCTCATGCGAGGGACCTACCGGCGCTTCATCCGCGACCTCGCCAAAACCGACCCGGAAGCCGGACTTGCCCTCGCCGATCGCACCGAGGCCCCTTCGCTCCGAGACGACATGCGCGCCGCTGCAGGAGAGGGATGGATGACCGTCGACCCGCAGGCCGCGACGGCGTGGCTCGCCGAGGCCGAGCTTCCTCCGGCGCTCGCGACTCGGGTCCGTTCTGCGGGCCAGACTCAGAGCGCGCCGAATCGGAGCTGAGACCCCGCGAATCGGCACACGATCGTCAGCCCTCGGCCGTCCTGACGATCCCCTTCTCACGGCCAGTCCGGATCGCCGCGCGACCGGGTGCGCACGCATCGTCGAGCGCGCGCTGCGCGTCCGAACCGAGCGTGGAACGACGCCCGGGCGGACGCCCTCGCACGAGGGCCGCTGCGGCCTCGAGCCAGGCCTCCTCGGGGGGCAGCTCGAAGAACGCGGCCACGAACGCGAGGGTCTCCCTCGGCCGATCGACGAGGGCCTCGAAGGAGATCTCGCCGAAACGCTCCGGCCCGACCTCCGCCGCAGCCCGGGCTCCCCGCTCGACCTGATCGCTCCAGTAACGACCGAAGACCTCGGGTTCGAGACGCGTCTCGAGGGCCTCAAAGATCCAGTCCCCGGCGTCCGGCGGTGCGGCGAAGTCAACGCCCTCCGCCGTCGAGAAGCGGCGCCCGCTCGGGAGGAGAACGTCGTAGAGCATCGCGATCGGCAGCCGATAGATCCCGTGCTCCCGCATCGAGAGCGCGGTCTCCGGCCCGTCGCGGTGGATATGGAGGAAGCGCGCTTCGGGGAAGCAGGTCGCGAGCGCTCCGGCGTAGTCGACGGACGAACCCGAGCGCTCGATCCACGCACGCGTCCCCTTGCGGGCGCAGAGCCAGTCGAAGAGCGCACGGTAGTGATCCGCGGCGCTCGCCTCGGGACGCGTACGGGCCCAGGCGACGAGGTCATCGAAGAGCGTGTCGGGATGGTCGGTCAGTCGCGGCGCCATCGCGACGCAGAGCCAGGGCAGCGCATCCTCGACCCGGTATCGCGCTCCCTCGCGCCCGAAGGGATAAACGACCTCTTCGGCGGTGTGTCCGCGCCGCAGTGCGGCGGTCACGACGGCCTGCTCCGCCGAGAGCAGCTCGGCGAGCTCCGCTCCGCCCAGAGACGGCGCGAATCGCCGCGTCACGTCGAGGCCGTTGAAGAACTCGAAGATCGAGGTGACCTCCGGATGCAGATCGAGCATCCGGGACAGGAGCGTCGAGCCACAGCGTCCGGAGCCCACGACGAATCGGTCCATGCGCGCCTTCTCTCTTCTTCCGGGTCCTCGCCCTTGGACGCCAGCGTTCTATCGTCTCGGTCGATGACTGGATCCAATGATGTGAATCCCTGGCCCACGATCGCCCGAGCGATCGAACGGACAGCCGAGATCGTCGCGCAGATCGATGCACCGGACACCCCTCGCTTTCAGGCCGAGGCCGAGCGCTATGTCGCGCGTTTCCTCTCCGCGGGGCTCGTGAGCTGCGTTCTCCACAACGATCCGGAGTATCCGGTCTTCGGTCGGATGATGGACTACACGATGCCCTGGGGGCTCGATCATCCCGACTGCCTGTACCTCTACGCTCCGCTCGCGGGCGACGGCATCTACCGCGTACGCGGCACGCGCGGAAGCGCGAACCACTTCGACGTACAGGTCAACGCCGGACATTTCGCCCTGGGTAGCGTCGCCGCGACCGAGACGATCGCGTCCGCCGATGCCCGAGCGCTCGACCTCGGAGAGGACGCCCCCCTCGACCTCCAGATCGGTGGCCGCGAGGGCGAGACCGACGCACCAAACTGGCTCCCTTCGCGGGAGGACGCGGGCTTCGTCCTCGTCCGCCGGTATTTCGGCGACTGGTCGTCCGAGCACCCCGCGAACCTGACGATCGAACGTGAAGACGCGACCTGGCCGATCCCACCCGCTACCCCGGAACGCGTCCGTCGCCAGCTCGCTCTGCTCGAGACCTGGCTCGTGAAGGGCGCCGAGCAGTGGGCGCGGATGAGCGCGGGCTTCCTCTCGATGCCAGAGAACTCGGTCATCACCCACGCTGCGGATCGCGCGGCGCAGAACGCCGGCGCTGCGGATCAGTCCTACTGCATGGGCAACTTCGCTTGCGGACCGGACGAGGCGGTGATCGTGTCGTTCACGCCGCCTTCGTGTGCCCACTGGGTCTTCGCGATGGGGAACCGGTTCTGGGAACAGATCGAGTTCGCCTCGCGCCAGAGTTCGCTCAACCACGCGCAGGCCCACGTCGACGAAGACGGCGTCTTCCGAGGGGTCATCGCCCACCGGGACCCGGGCCTCCCGAACTGGCTCGACCCCCCGGCGACACCCTCGGCACGGTCGCCATGCGTTTTCTGGGCGCAGATCACGCACCGCAACCCACCTTCGAGCGCGTCCCCTTCGCGACGCTGCACGAACGNCTTCCNGCATCNACNCCGCGCGTGTCCGCAGAGGNGCGCGCCGAAGTGCTGCGNCGNCGCTACCGTTCGGTGATCGCGCGNTACCGGCGTTAGGCGAGAGAGGAGCCCCNATGGCCAAGACCGGTGATGGAGACAACCTCGGCACGGCGGAGGGCGCGGTCCTCGGCCGTGCGAGCCACACCCTCCACGCAGAAAACCCGGTTCTCCGGGACACCTGGGCGATCGAACTCCTCGGGGAGGCCTCTCGCGCCGTTGCTCGGGATCCCGAGAGCGACGCGAAGGTCCTCGCGGCCTCGGGCATCGATTTCCGTCTCATCCTCGCCGTCGGAATCGGCTCGCTCCGCTACGCGGAGGACGAGGTCGAGCGGGCGGTCGAGCGGGGCGTCGACCAGTACGTGATCCTCGGCGCGGGCTTCGACACGTTCGCGCTTCGTCGGAACGATCTCGCCGACCGCATCCGCGTGTTCGAGGTCGACTTCCCGGACGTTCAGTCGCTGAAGCGGGACCGGATCGACGCCGCGGAGGCGACCCCGGCGCAGCGACCGACCTTCGTGCCGGTCGACTTCGAGACGATGAAGATCTCCGACGCCCTGCCGGCCGCAGGATTCGACCCGACGCGCCCCTCGATCTGGTCGTGGATGAACACGATCCCCTACGTCACCGTCGAAGCGACCGAAGCGACCCTCTCGGACGTACGGACGCTGATGGCCCCAGGCAGCCGGCTCTGCCTCAACTACCAGGGCAAGGTGCCGCTGACCGAGGCTCAGGCCGAATACCTCGGAAAGATCGGACTCACGACCAGCGAAGGCGGCGAGCCGTGGGTGAGCAGCTGGCTCCCGGAAAGCTTCGAGGAGGTCGTCGCCGAGCGCGGCTTCCGGCTGATCGAACACGCGACCGAGGACGACCTGAACGCGCGCTACTACGCCGGACGAAGCGACGGCATGCACGCAGGCGTGCCGTCCCGGCTCGTGACGATCGAAGCGTCGGACTGAAACCCGACGCCCGAGCCGCTTCGCCTACGCGCCATCGAAGAGCGAGAAGAGCTCGTCGAAAGCCTGGAATTGGCCGCCGCTCGCGGAAGACGGGACCAGGATCGGCGTCTTGAGCCCGTTCGCGTACCACTCCTCGAGCCCCTCGAGGACGCGGCTCGCGGGCCCGTAGAGCGTGCAATCGGAGAGCCACTCGTCGGTCATGAGCGACGTCAGCTTGTCGTGCTCCCCCGCTTCGATCGCGGTCTCGATCGCCTCCATCTCCTCCACATAACCCGCCTCCTTCCAGTAGTTCCGGTAGTTCGGCAGATTCACGTACATGATCAGCGTGCGCCGGTTGATCGCCGCCGCTGCCTCCATGTCGTCGGAGATGCAGGTCGGGATCATGTTCCCGATGAAGAAGTCGTCGCTCGACCGGCGGTCGACGTCGATCACCGACAGCGACTGAGGCGTATGGCGCCGGGAAACGTTCGCGTAGACTACGCCCTCCCCGATCTCGGCGGAGAGCTGGACCATCTTCGTTCGCAGGCCCGCGAGCACGATCGGCGGCAGCTCCCCCACGCGCTTCGCGCTCCGGAGGCCCTCCACGAACGCCCGTATGTCGCTCAGCGGCTTCCCGCCCTGGACGCCGATCCGCGCGTTCATCGGACCATGGCTGACCCCGACGCCGAAGCGGAACCGCCCGCCGGAGATCTCGTGGATCATCGAGATCGTCCCGGCATAATCAGTCACGTTGCGCGTATAGATGTTCGCGATCGCCGTGCCGAAGGGGATGCGCTCGGTCACGTGGGCCAACGAGTGCGAAAGCCCCACCCCGTCCCCGAAGCTCGCGCAGTAGATCCCGGCATAGCCGCGGCGTTCGATCTCTTGCGCCAACTCGAGGGTCTTCTTCCGGCGGCCGGGCACGGCGGCGAGAGCGAGGGCAGGCAGCGGGATCGATGATTGGCTCACGGGGGGGCTCTCTCGGCAGGCGCGCAGGCGGCGAAATTCGGGTGACCGCCGACTCTACCGGAGTCCTCCTCCTTGGGCCGCGGCCCGGCTTTTCAGTCGCGGGGAGCGCCGACCGCGGAAGCCTCGGGCCCGAAGATCGGGTCGTCCGGGCCCGCCTTTCCATGGGTCCAGGCGGGGTCGAGAGGATCCAGCGCATCAGTCCGGATCCACTCCCATCGCAGCTCTCGACGCGCGATTCGCCACGCCCCGTCCCTACGCTCGAACCGGTCGAGATACCGGATTCCCATCACGCTGTCGGCGACGTCGCGCCCGCCCTCTTCGACCACGTGATGGCAGACCGCGTAGGTCTCGGACTGGGCCACGTCGCCGTCGATCTCGATCAAGGCCTGGCCGAGTTTGTGCATCGTCGTCCGGAAGCGTGACCAGACCTCCCGCGCCACGAAGTCCACGAAGCCGTCGAGGTCTCCCTGGTAGGCCCCGTGGTCGTCGAAGGCATCCGCGTGATACGTGCTGCGGATCATCTGCGGGTCCCGCCGATCCACCCCTCGGCAATACCGGACGAGGGTCGCATAGATCTCCGCGCGATCGGCGACGATGCCGATCGCAGCAGGAACGGAGGCCGTCGATCGGCGCGCGAGCACGGGATCGCTCCCATCGCGATGCCCGCGCGAGAAGCCGTCGAACTCGACCTGCGAGCCGACCTCGAGCGAGCGCTCCCATTCGAAGCTCATCCGCCGGTCGGCAATCTTCCAACCGTCCCCACGATCTTCCAGGATGTCCATGTACCGCACGCCCATGATCATGTCGGTCGGGGTCTCGGCCTCGCCGAGGACGTGATGGGCGATCGCGTAGGTCTCGGCAAAGGCGCGTCCGCCTTCAACGACGATCAACTGATTCCCCAGCTTGTGCATCGTGCACGTGAAGGCGTCCATTACGGTCGGCTTCACCCAGGAGACGAAGCCCGCTGCGTCGCCCTGGTAGCCTCCGTGATCGTCATAGGCGTCGGCGTGGTACGTGCTCGCCACGAGATCGGGATCGCACCGATCGACGCCCCTCGCATAACGAGCGAGGGTATCTGCGCAGGCCTGCTTGACCGCGAGGATCTCCGGGGCGTCGGAACGACCGACCCGCGTGGGTTGAGCGAAGACGGGATCCGCTTTCGATTCATGTCCGCGAAAGTAGGTCTCCGGGAGCGGGATCCCGCCGCAGGGGTCGGTGCGGGCCCAGTCCCAGGTGCAGATGCGGTGCGCGATTCGCCACTCCTCTTCGCGGCGCTCGAAGACGTCGACGTAGCGGAGACCGTATACGAGATCACGCATCGACCCATCGTCTTCGCGCCGCACATGATGGGCTTCGGCGTAGGACTCGGCGATCGCGCGATCGAGCCGAGCCGGGTCGAAGTCGACGGCGATGTGACCGCTTACGTGCTGTGTCTTCTCGAAGAAGGCCCACACCGCAGGCGCGAGCGTCTGGACGAAGCCCTCGACCGGCCCCTTGAAATAGCCGTGGTCGTCGTAAGCACCGGGGTGATAGGTGCTCAGCACGAGCGCCTCGTCTCGCCGGTCGACCCCTCGCCAATAGCGGGCCAGGGTGTCCCGGATCGCCCATTCGTCGGCGAGGCGTGCGAGGCGGTTCTTCATCGGGGCTCCGGCTTGTGGTTCGTTCCGTCTGCCAGGGTACGGCACGCGCTCGGTCCCGCCCGCCGAAGAAGGGCGCTAGGCGGCTTCGTCGTCTTCCGGGGTGTCGAATCGCGTCGGCAGCGGGTCCCCCGGCTCGGGCGGGCGGTCGTCGCTCGCACGCTCGCCCGTGAAGCGGCGGCGCTGCTCGCGGAAATAGCGCTCCTCCGGCACGAGAGCGATCGCCGCGTCGATCGCATAGATCGAGGCCTCGACGTCGCCCCTTTGGAATAGCGATTCGGCGAGGGTATCGAGGAGGTGCGGATTCAAGCCTCCCGTATCGCCCACCGCCCGCTCGGCGAGAGCCACGGCCAGATCGAGCCCTTCCGGCGAGGCTTCTCCGGAGATCGCGATGAACCAGGCCGCCGCGTTGTCGTAGGCCGGCCGATACCAATCGAGGGGCAGGTTCGCGACGCGCTGCGCGTGCCGCTCGAGCGCACCGATCTCGTTCGTCGCCAGAGGCCAAGCCCCGACGAAGCCGAGAATCGCGAGCGCCGTCGCGGAGAAGGCGCCGATCCGGGCCGAGAGCGGCGGCCGGAGGTCCTCCTCGCTCGGCCGCCCCATCGACCAGGTCGCCAGGTAGCCTCCGGCGAAGCCGCCCAGGTGGGCGCCGCCGGCCACCAGGTTGCGGAGCACCTGGTCGATCACCCCGAATTGGAAGAGCAGGAGACCGACGAAGATCCATCTTGGGATCCGCCAGTAGGTCGGCATCCAGCGCGCGTAGTGAAGCTCCAAGGCGAGCATCGCCCCCGCGAGCCCGGCGACGAGACCGGACGCGCCGAGCACACGGCCATGATCGAAGACGAGGATTCCGATCACCGTTCCGATCCCCGAGAAGGCCAGAACGATCGTCGTCCGCCAGCCCCCGAGCGGGCGCTCGACGAGGTTTCCGAGCACGATCATTCCGGCGAGATTGAGACCCATGTGAACGGGCAATCCCGGGAGCATCGGCAGCAGCGGACGCAGGAAATCCGGCATCGGCGTCAGGTCGTGCAGGAAGTGCATCGTCACCGCCCGCCAGTGCTCTCCGCGCAGGAAGAGCTCCGGGACGAAGATTCCGACCTGGTCGAAGAGTCGATCGGCCAGCTGAAAGCCCGCGCCCAGCACGCAGAGGGCGACGGTCGCCCACACGACGCGGGCGAGCCCTTCCTGCTCGCCGAGGCGCTCCACGGCGTCGATCTGCTCCAGGACCGCCACGCCCTCGGGCGAGGCGCCGATTGTAGCGAGGAGCCGATCGCACTCGGCTTGGGGATCGCGGGACGCGAGATCGTCTTCGCGCAGGGTCATCAGGGCTTCTTCTGTGCCGATGAGGAGGACGCGCTCGCTCGCGTACACGTGACCGATCGAGGCGTAAGCATGGCTCGCTTTTCCTTCCCCATCNAAGTCGAAGCGCTGCATTCCCCGCGCACCGAGNATCCAGGCGCCCCCGTCGGAGAGCTCGATCCGCGGCAACTCCNCGTGGACGTTCGGCATCTCCGACTCGGNCGGCATGCTGNAAGCGTAGCCTTTCGCGTGGCNGACCGAGNCGCNGGTCGAAANGACGAAGGGCGCGGCCNNTGAGGACCGCGCCCTTCGTCATCGTTTCACGTCGCCTACGGCTCAGTCTTCCTTNACGGAGACCGCGANNGTCGGGAANACGCGNCTGTAGTAGAGCACCACCGCCACGAATCCGCCGANGAAGCCTGCGGCGATCCCGAACTGAATCAGGCCGAAGGGCGCCGTCATGTCGCCCTTCACTACCGAGGGCCACACGAGCAGGTTGCGCTCGAGCCAGAGGCCGAGGAGCAGGAGGCTCGCGATCGTGCCCGCGATGACCGGCGTCTTCTTCGGGCGCTGCCCGAGGAGGACGAAGAAGGGCAGGACCCAGTTGCACGCCCAGGTGGCCATCGCCATCCAGCCGTAACCGGTCTGGAGGCGCGCCCACGAGAAGTCCCAATTGGTCCAGCTCTTGGCGAAGGCCGCCGCGGAGTAGCCCTTGTCGATCAGGAACTGGTCGCCGAGGCGATCCCGCAGGTAGTAGGTCTCCTCCGGCAGGTTGCCGTAGTAGATGACCAGATACTGCGCCCAGAAGAGGTAGAACCAGAAGATCGAGAAGGCGAACATCATCTTGCCGATGTCGTGCATGCGGCTCTCCGTGATCTCGCCTTCGAAGCCGGGCATGTCCTTCGAAAGGAGACCCGACACGGCGCACGCAGCGACCGCGGAGAGGATGCCGCCCCAGCATACGAAGTTGCCGAAGAGGTTCGAGAACCACGCCTGCTCAATCGACATGACCTGGTCGAAGGCGAAGAAGGCAAAGCCGATGCCGTAGACGAGGCCGATGAACGGAGCGATAAAAGCGGTCTTCTGCTTGGCCGCCTCGCGCTCTTCTTCGTCACCCTTCCAGCCCGCCGTCCAGCTCTCGGCCATGCGCTTGGCGAAGCCGTCCCCGTTCTCCGCCAGGTTGCGGAGATTCGGACGGGACGAGGCCTTCAGCATCGCGACCGAGAGGAAGGCCATCAGGAAGAGGAGGCCGAGGTCCATCGCGTAGAAGCGCGTGGTGTTCAGCCAGGCTTCCTTGCCGTGCATGGCGCCGTTCGCCTGCCAATCGAAGATGTACTCACCACCGAACATGCCGACGACGCCGAGGACGGCGGCGACCGGGATGAAGGCGGCCAGGCTCTCTGCGAAGCGGCGGTAGGGCCCGGGCCAGTGCGCACCGACGATCGAGTAGATCGCGGTCAGCACGAGGCCCCCGCACGACATCATCGTGAAGAAGATGAAGTTCGCGTGGAAGGACAGCCAAGCGGTCTGCGGATCCGACGCAACGCCTCCGACGAAGGAGACGATGCCGATCACGACCGCCGCGAGGCAGGCCTGGAAGAGCGGCTTGGGAAGAGCGCCCGGGTTGGCGCGCTCGGCTGCGGTTGCAACAGCGCTCACGATCAACCTCCCTGACCGTTGAGGTCGCGGATGTAGTTGACGACGTCCCAGCGAGCGTCCGGCGGGATCCGGCGGTAGCTCGGCATTCGGCCGCGGCCGAGGGAGATCGTGGTGTAGATGTGGCCGTCCGAGAGGCCCGGCGCGAGGCTGAAGCCCAGCGGCGAACCCGGACCGATCGGCAGAACGCCCTGGATCGGACCGTTCGGTGCGGCGATCGGGCCGTTGCCACCGCCAGTCGGGCCGTGGCATGCGGCACAGTTCACGTCGAAGTATTCCTTACCCCGCGCGAGGGACTCGAAGGTCGCCGCGTTCGGGTTCGGAACCGCGTCCTGCTCGCCGAAGGACATCGACTGAAGATCCGGGACGCTTCCCCATCCGACCGGGAGGGTACCTTCCGGCGGCATGAGGGCCGTCAACTGGACCTGGTGGTCGTACTGGTTCTGCTCGAAGGCCTGAATCGCGGGCTGCCACTTCATCTGCGGAAACCACTCTTCGGAGACCTGCTCCCAGCAGCCGACCTGCGTCAGGAAGAAGAAGCACATCACGCCCATCATCACGCGGCGTTCCACCTTGTGGCTGCCGCGGAGAGGAGTGGGGGTAGCGATCGCGCTACGCATGGAGAGAAACCTCCTTGGCCCCGTTGCCGCGCATGACGGCTTCCACCTCGGCCACGTCGCGCTCGTCGCATTCGACGACGACGCCGAACTCTTCGGCCGAGAATCGGGGGCTGTAGTGCTTGTCGAGCGGGCGGGGATAGAGACCGCCGAGCGCGAAGAGCGCCAGCACGGTCAGGACGCCGCCGAAGAGAATCGTCAGCTCGAAGCCGATGATCCACATGGGCGGGATGGCGGCGTAGTTCTTGCCGGCGATCTTGAGCGGCCAGTCCATCGACATCCAGATCTGGATGCCGAAGCCGGTCACGACGCCGACGAGGCCACCGAGCAGTGTGAATATCCGGACGTTGGACGGACGGGGATCTTCTGCTTCTTCGAGTTCCGGAAAGGGCGCCGGGGAGTAGGTGGTCAGGTCATCGAAGCCACGAGCCTTGAGGCTGCGGACGGCATTCGACGTATCCGACACCAGGTCGTAGACGCTAACGAGAGTCGGCATCTCAGTGGTGCTCCTTGTCGTGGATCTCGAGTTCCTTGACCTCGGCGATCGCGATGATCGGGAACATCTTCAGGAAGAGCAGGAAGAACATGCTGAACCAGCAGAAGCTGCCCGTGAGGACGATCAGCTCGGTCGTGCTGGGGATGTAGAGGCCCCAAGCCGCCGGGATGTATTCGCGGGAAAGCGACGTGATGATGATCACGTATCGCTCGAACCACATGCCCAGGTTGATGAAGAAGCAGAGGACGAACAGGAAGGGCAGGTTCGTCCGTAGCTTCTTGATCCAGAGGAACTGGGGCATCACCACGTTGAAGATGATCATGCACCAGGTCGAGAACCAGTAGGGGCCGAATGCGCGCAGCCAAAACGAGGTCTGCTCGAACTCGACACCGGAGTACCAGGCGATGAAGTACTCAGCGCCGTAGGCGTAGCCGCAGATCAGACTCGTAAAGAGGATGAACCGCGACATGTTCTCGAAGTGGTAGTCCGTGATGTACCGCTCGAGCTTGAAGATCCGGCGGACCGGGATCATCACGTTGATCACCATGGCGAAGCCGCCGAAGATCGCGCCCGCGACGAAGTAGGGGGCGAAGATCGTGGCGTGCCAGCCCGGGACGATCGACATCGCGAAGTCCCAGGAAACGATCGAGTGGACCGAGAGGACCAGCGGGGTCGCGATCCCCGAGAGGTGGAGCACCGTGCGGTTGTGCGCCTTCCACTGCTTGCCCGTGCCCTGCCAACCACCGGCGAGGACGGTGTAGACCGCCTTCTTCCATCCGACGGCGCGGTCGCGGGCGATCGCGATATCGGGAATGAGTCCGACGAGGAAGAAGAGCAGCGAGATCGTCAGATACGTGTTGACCGCGAAGACGTCCCAAAGGAGCGGGCTCTTGAAGTTGACCCACAGGTACCGCTGATTCGGGTAGGGCAGGAGGAAGTAGAACTTCCAGAGGCGCCCGATGTGGATCAGCGGAAAGAGGGCCGCGGTAAGGACCGCGAAGACCGTCATCGCCTCAGCGCCGCGGTTGATCGCGTTCCGCCACTTCGCTCGAAAGAGGAAGAGGATCGCCGAAATCAGCGTGCCGGCGTGGCCGATGCCGATCCAGAAGACGAACGTGATGATGTATACGCCCCAGAAGACCGGCGCCTGGTAGCCGGCGATCCCGAGCCCGACGTAGGTCTGATACACCAGCGTACCCGCCGCGACACCCACGCCCGTGACGGCGATGATCAGGCCGATCAGCCAGGGCCAGTGAAAGCCCTTCGTGACCGCCATGATGTCGATGTTGGTCTGTGAATCCCTGGGTGCAGCCGGTGCCGTCATCGAATCGGCGACTGCAGACGCGGGAGGCGGTGCCATATCAATGGCCTCCGTTCTCGTCCCGTCGGACCTGCGCAAGGTAGGTCACGGCGGATCGGGTGTTCAAAATCTGGAGCGGATGGTAGGCCCGGTTCTTCCCAGCCTTGGCGGTCTGTACGACCAGACTCTCCTCCTCTCGGAGGTTGCCGAAGGTCATGGCCTGGCTCGCACAGGTCTGCTGGCAAGCGGCCTGAAGGTCGGCGTCGTTGATCGGCCGGCCCTCGTCCTTCGGCGTTTGTCGCGCCTCTTCTATGCGCTGGACACACATCGTGCACTTCTCCATGACGCCCTGACCGCGGACCGTGACGTCCGGGTTCAGCATCAGGCCGAGAAGGCCAGGCCAGTTTTTGTTGCCGTAGTCGAAGTAGTTGAAGCGGCGAACCTTGTAGTTGCAGTTGTTCCCGCAATAACGCGTACCCACGCAGCGGTTGTAAACCATGCCGTTGAGGCCTTCGTCGCTGTGGTAGGTCGCGATGACCGGACAGACCGCTTCGCAGGGCGCCGCACCGCAGTGCTGGCACATCATCGGGAGGTGCCGCACTTCGTTCTTGCCGAGTTCCTCGCGGTCCGGCGTGGGTCGTCGGTCCGTGCCATCGCCACCGAGCCCGAAGTCCGTCTCACCATCACCGACGTAGCGCTCGATCCGCAGCCAGGTCATCTCGCGATGCTTGATGGCCATCTCCTCACCGACGATCGGGATGTTGTTCTCGATGTAACAAGCAGCGATACAGGCACCGCAGCCCGTGCACTTGTCGTTGTCGACGGTCATGCCCCAGCGATAGGGCTGGTCCGGGTCGGCGTCGTAGGAAGCATCGAACTCGAAGGGGGGGCCCTCGAAGTGATGACCACCGCCACCTTCGTCGTGATCACCTCCATCGCCGTGGTCGTCGCCCTCGGCGCTAGCCGCGGCCGCGAAGTGGGCCATCCCGCCACCCTGAGCGAGCTCGTAGAGCGAGACCTCCGGCGCGATCTCTCGCTTGCGCTGGTTGTCCGTCCACTGCGAAAGAGCGAGCCGTCGGTAGCGCCCGGTCTTGCTGACCGTGGCGCGGGTCGACATGTAGGCCTGGCCACCGGCTTCATCGGTCGCCGCCGGGAGGAGCTCCGCCATGTTCACGCCCCGCTGGAGCGTTTCGCTGGCCGACTGTCCTTCGTAGGCCGCATCTCCGGCGTGGGAGGCGTAGTGGCCGACCGTGTGTCCCTGTCCGATAGGAATCGCGATCACGTCGTCCCGGATCCCGCCGCGCGGGAATACGGAGAGTTCGACCGAGCCGGCCGCCGTCTCCACTTGAATCACGTCACCGAAGACGACACCCAGTTCCTCGGCCTTCGCGAAGGAGATCTCCGCCCAGCTGTTCCACGAGATCTTCGTGACCGGGTCCGGAATCTCCTGCATCCACGGGAGAGCCGCGCCGCCTCCATCTCCGAGGTAGGAGTGGGGGTAGGGCACGAGGACGAAGTCGCCGGAGCCGGCGAGCTTCGCGGCCGTAGGGCGCACGTTACCTGCGCTCGACTGAACTGATACCGAGCGGATCGGCGTCGCCTCGAACTCGCCGCCGCGGGCCAGCGCCGGGCGCCAATCCGTGTCCGACCAGTTGCTCTCGACGACGCTCTTCCAGGTGCCTTCCGGAAGGGAGGAAGGGGCGCTTCCGCCGAGCTGACGGCCGATCGCGAGGATCGAGTCACCGAGAGCGCGCGAATCGTGCAGCGGCCGGAGCGTCGGCTGAATAATCGACCGGACACCCGGGCGCGGGCTCATGTCGCCCCAGGCTTCGACCGAAGCATGGTCGGGCATGAGCAGCCCAGAGACTTCCGTCGTCTCGTCGATCAGCGCAGCGAAGTTCACGATCAGGTCGACCTTCTCGAGCGCCTCGACGAAACCGGCAGAAGCGGGGAGCGAGTAGACGGGGTTCAGATCGTGGATGAGCAGGCACTCGACGTTGCCCGCGTTCATCTGCTCGATCAGGCCCATCACGTCCGCAAGGGTCGCCGTCTTCTTTGCGTCTTCCGCGGGGTAGGTGATCAGGTCACCGACCGCACCGAGGACGACGTTGAGGAGCAGCACCGCCGCCGACGCGCCCGCTGCCGAAGCCGTCGAGGAAGCAACGCCGGGCGGAAGCGCGACCGCGTGATTCGCTGCTACGAGCTTCTCGACCATCTCGTCGAACTTGCCCTTGCTGATCCCGGCCTCGGAGATCGCAGACGCGATGTTCGCGCCGCTCACGGCAGGAAGGGACACACCCTTTCGCTGCGCCACCGCCTTCGCGAGGGCCAGCGCGAGCACGCCCTCGCTTCCCGCCGCCGCTGGCACCCAGTGGTCCGCGTTGGACGCCGTCAGGTTCTGGCGTGGAGTGATCGCGATGAGGCGCGCACCGCCATCGGTGTGTTTGTTGAGGTCACGCGCTTCGGCGAACTGGCCTTCGAGCTCGACGGTCGAGTCGAGGAAGTCAGCCGCGAAGTCAACTATCAGGTCCGACTTCGAAAGGTCGAAGAGCGGCTCGGCGGAGACGCCGAAGACCTGCTCGCTTGCCTCGATGAGAGCGTGCTTGCTGAAGTTCTCGTAAGTGAGGCGCCCGGCGAGGCCCGCGGACGACACGAACTGATCCATGAGGCCAGTGAGCGAGGGCCCGACGGGGCCGCCGAGGATCCAGGTCTTGTCCGCGGCGCTGCCGATCTTGGCCGCGACCTTGGCGGTCGCGTCTTCCCAGCTGACGGGCTGGACCACGCCGTCGCCGCCACGCGATCCGGGCTCGGTGATGCGATCGGGATGATAGGCACGCGCGAGTCCACCCTGACCACGAGTGCAGAGGAAGCCCTTATTGATCGGATGTTCGGGGTTGCCCTCGAACTTGATCGGGCGCCCCTCGCGGGTTCGCACGTGGATACCGCAGCCGACCGGGCACTCCTGGCAGGTCGACGCGTAGTGCACGGCGATGCCGGGAGTGATCTCCTCGGGCTGGATGACGTAGGGGACCAGCTTGTCGGCCGGTTCGCAGCCGACAGTAGCTGCGGCGCCGGCCGAGAGGCCGACGATCTTCAGAAAGTCACGACGATCGAGCTCGGACATGGGATTTATCGAGACCTCTCGTTAGTAGTGGCACTTCAGGCAGTCCTGGGACGCCTGCTGATTATTCTGTCGGTGGCAGTTGATGCACCAACCCATCTCAAGCTTCGCGACCGGCACCAGGTACCCGATGTGCGAATCCTCGACGAGCGGGAGCTTGTCGTAGGAAGCGACGTCGCCATGACAGTTCTGGCAGTCGACACCCGCCTGGATGTGGCGGTTGTGACGGAACTGCACGTGCTCGGGCAGGCGGTGGATCTGCACCCACTCGACCGGCTTCTTCTGCTCCCAGTGCTCCTTCAGGATCCGGATGCCCTCGATCTGGTCGTACTCGGCCGGGAACTGCGAATGGCAGCCCATGCAGAGTTCGACGGAGGGAACGCCCGCCGCCTGGGACTTGTCCGTCCCTGCGTGACAGTAGAGGCACTCGATCTGGAATTCACCGGCGTGATGCTTGTGGCTGAAGGGGATCGGCTGAAGCGGGCCTTCGGCCTTCGGGTCCCAGGCGTCGACCGCTGACTGACAGGCGGAGGCGGAGGGCCACTGCTTGTCGAACTCGGCCGGGATCTCGATCTCCAGGCTGGGATCGTCCTCCTGCTTGGCGCGGAGTTCGTGGGCCTCGCAGACGGAGGTCGCGACGAGAACGTCGCCTCCCCCGGCCGCGGTGGCCGAGCCGTCGGTCGGCGTCGGCCAACCGGACCAGAAAACGAACACGGCCGTGATCAGGGCCGAGAGCGCGCCAATCAGGAGGGAGCGTCGTCGCGCTCTCCCGGTCTGCTCGTTCGACGAGTTTGTATCAGGCATAGATGAGTAAGGGCCTTCTGAGATCCGTCGTTGCGGGGATCGATTGGAGTCGCGTGATCGAGCCGAGATGATCGGCTTAACAGCGCAGGCTCGCGTGCAACAAACGGTTTCCTAGGAGTGCTCAGGGCGGGTCAGGCATGCACCACGCCGCCGGCGACTTCCTTTCCCCGGTTCCCTTGTCGGGGCGGGAGCGAAGGTCGAGGCCGCTGTGGAAAATGACCGAACCGCAGTCAAAACGCGGACTTGTTCGGAGAACGCGCCCGTGGTTACAACGGGCAGAAATCAGCGTCAAGCGGACTCATCGGAGTATCCGTGGAGCCCCGCAACCGAGCGCGCAGCGAATAGTTGCAGTCGGGCGACGGAAAGCCGGAGCGGGCGATCGCGGGTGCGCTGAAGCCCCCGGACCGGGCTGAATCCGACCGCCGTTTGCGCGAACACGTTCGCTCGATTCTGGACCGTCCAGGCGACGCCTGCCGCGAAATTCGGGTCGACACGAGCGGGGCGCCCTCCCCCTCGATCCGATAGGCTCCGCCGCCGTCGGGACGCCGATCGGGCGCCGCTCCCCATCTCATCAGGAGATCCCCCATGATCGACTTCGAGCCCAGCGACGAGCAGGCCCTGATCATCGAGACGGTCCGCCAATTCGCCGAGAACGAGATCCGCCCTCGCTGCCGCGAAGCGGACGAGGCGGGCGCGCCCTCCCGGGCGGTGCTGGACGCCGCGCATGAGCTCGGCCTGGTCGCCAATTCCCTCCCGGAATCCGTCGGCGGCGGCGGCGAGCGCTCGGCGCTGACGGGGGCCCTGATCGCAGAGGAGCTCGGGTGGGGTGATATGGCAACGGCGCTCGCAATCCTCTCCCCGGGCCTGTCGGGTCTGCCGGTCGCGGATTTCGGGGCGGAGGGGCTGCAGAACGCGGTGCTCCCGAGTCTCGTCGGCGACCAGTTCGCCCCCGGATCCCTCGCGATCGTGGAGCCTCGCTTTGATTTCGATGTGGTTCACCCCCAGACGACGGCCAAGGCGGATGGGGACGAAATCGTCCTCGACGGCCTGAAGTGCCAGGTCCCGTGGATCGAAGGAACCAGCCAAGTCATCGTCATCGCAGGGGAAAATGGATCACTCGCGGGCTTCGTCGTGCCGACCGACGCGGCCGGCCTCGAGACCGAGCCCGAGAGGAACATGGGACTGAACGGCCTCCCGACCGTGGAGCTGACCCTGTCGGGCGTGCGGGTATCCTCGAACGCCCGCCTCGAAACCGACGATGCCGGGATCCGTGGCCTGATCGATCGGGGTCGGATCGCCGTCGCAGCCACGGCCCTCGGTACGGCCCGGGCCGCCTTCGAGATCTCGCGGGACTATGCCAAGGAGCGCGAGACCTTCGGGCAGCCGATCGCGACCCGGCAGGCCATCGCCTTCATGCTCGCGGACATGGCGATCGAGATCGATGGCGCCCGGCTCCTGATCTGGGAGGCCGCGGACGCCCTCGACCGGGGCGAACCCGCCGGGCGGCTGGCCCGCCTTGCCCAGGACCAGATGACGCGGATCGGCCTGCGCGTCGCCGACGGCGCCGTCCAGGTCTTCGGCGGCCACGGCTACATCCGCGACTACCTGCCGGAGCTCCACCTCCGCAATCTCGCTGGCCTGTCCAGCTTCGAAACCCTGGCCCTGGTGTAGGAGCAAGATCATGCCCATCGACTTCGAACTCAGCCCCGGCTCGAAGATCTCCCTCGAGCACTACCACCAGATCGCGCACGAGCAGATGCGCCCGATCTCCAGGAAATACGACCTCGAAGAGCACACGCTCCCGACCGAGTGGGTGGACTTCTGGTGGAACGAAGGCCGCAAGGGGCCCCAGGATCCCTCCACGTATGACAACGACGGCTTCGTGACGGTCTGTCTCCAGGCCGAGGAGCTCTGCTGGGGCGACGCCGGCCTCTACCTGCGCATGCCGACCCCGGCCCTCGGCGGCTCCGCCGTCTCGTCTGCGGGAACGAAAGAGCAGCGCAGCAAGTTCATGAGCGCGTTCCGCGAGGAAGGCGGTCATCCGATCTGGGGCGCGATGGCGATCACGGAGCCCAACGCCGGCTCCGACTCCGCCGCCATCGAGACCACTGCGGACTTCGACGAAGCGACGAACGAGTACGTCCTCAACGGCACGAAGATCTTCTGCACCGCCGGCGAAGGTGCCGCGACCGTAGACGGCGGCTTCGTCGCCGTCTGGGCCACGATCGACAAGAGCGCCGGCCGTGGCGGCATCAAGTCCTTCGTCGTCCCCGCGAACACGCCGGGCATGGAGCTGATCGGCTGCGAAAAGAAGCTCGGCATCCGCGCTTCCGACACGGCGACGCTCCGCTTCGAGAATTGCCGAGTCCCAGCCGAGAACCTGCTCGGTTCGAGCGAAGTCAAGAAGAAGGATCCGAAGAAGACCGGCGACAAGGGCTTCAAGGGCGCGATGGCGACCTTCGATGCGAGCCGCCCGATCGTCGCAGCAATGGCCACCGGCATCGGCCGCGCCGCCCTCGACTTCGTCAAGGAAGAGCTCGGACGCCAAGGCGTCGAGATCCGCTACGACGCTGCGCCGCGCGAGCTGACGGCAATCGAGCGCGACGTGATCGAGATGGAAGCGGAGCTGCGTGCGGCGCGGCTCCTCACGTGGCGCGCCGCTTCGATGATGAACAAAGGCAAGCCGAACAACCTCGAGGCCTCGATGGCCAAGGCCAAGGCCGGCCTCGCCGTCACGAAGATCACCCAGAAGGCGGTCCAGCTCCTCGGTCCGATCGGCTACTCGAAGAAGCTGATGGTCGAGAAGTGGATGCGCGACGCGAAGATCAACGACATCTACGAGGGCACTCAGCAGATCAACCAGCTGATCGTGGCGCGGCGCATCCTGAACTACTCGTCCGCGATGCTGCGATAGACTCCCCGCTCCCCCGCCGGCTCCGCCCGGCTCCCTCCCGACAGGATCCCTCATGCCGATCGACGACCGTCTCCTCGACATCCTCTGCTGCCCCGAGACGCGCCAGCCCGTGGCGCGAGCGGAAGCCTCGGTGCTCCAGCCGCTCAACGCCGAGATCGAAGCGGGTCGCCTGCGCAACCGTGGCGGTGACAAGATCGAAGCCCGGATCGAAGAGGGCCTCCTCCGAGAGGACGGCCGCGTGCTCTACATCGTCGACGACAGCATCCCGATCATGCTGATCGGCGAGTCGATCGAACTCGGCTGAATCTTCGGCGCTGCGCGCCTCTCGACGCGCCGCTCGACGGAGGCGCATCTTGCGCCGAAGACGCAGCGGAAAATGCAGGGAGCGCCGCGCCCCTCGACTACTGCGCGAACTCGCGGCGTTTGAGCTCTTTGACGTAGTCGGAAAGCTCGTCGTCGGAGGCGACGACCCGCGACACGTCTTCTTCGAAGCGGAGCGCGTCTTCCTTCATCTTCTGAAGATCGAAGGGGACCTCGAGGTATTGCGAGACCTTGCGCAGGAGCGCGAGTGCGCCGCGGGGATTCGGGGTCGCGGTGATGTAATGCGGCAGGCCTGCCCAGAGCGAGAGAACTTCGACGCCCTCTTCGATCAACGAGTTCGCCAGCACGCCCACGATCCCGGTCGGCCCCTCGTAGGTCGTCGGCTCGATGTCGAAGCGCTCGAGCAGGGACTCGTCACTGGCGAAGCGGGAGACGGTCACCGGCTGCGAGTAGACGACGTCGGCGAGATACGCGCCTAACAAGAGGCAGCGCTGAGCGCCCATGTCGACGGCGAGCTCCACGATGGACTCGCAGTAGCCCCGCCAGCGGGTATGCGGTTCGACGCCGAGGCCGGTGATCAGCTCGAGGCCGTCTTCGGTCACGCCGTAGCGGAACTCGTTCGAAGGCCAGGTGATCGCACCGGAGCGGCCGTTCGCATACTGGACCTGCGGACGGCGAACGGTGAAGTCGTAGTACTCGTCGGGGTCGATGTCCGCGAGCGGAACGCCACGAAGGTGGGCGTCGACGAAGCGAATCGCCGACGACGCGGACTCACACGCATCGTTCCAGCCCGCGAACGCCATCATCAGAGTGGGCTCGCCGAGGACCGGCTGGACATGCATGCGCAACGACGTCATGGCGAGAAGTTGGCACGAACCCGTCCCTCTCCACAAGCGAAAAACACGGGGCGCGCACCCGGTCACGGCGGTCGTATGGGAAGCGGGAAATGCCGGAGGGGCTCGACCGAAAAGAACCGTTGCAAACTCCCGCGACGACGGTAATCGTCAACGATCGAAGCGATAGCCTCGCCCGCGGACCGACACGATGTGTTCGGGTTCGCTCGGGTCGCGCTCCAGATATTTGCGCAGACGCACGACGAAGCTGTCGATCACACGCGTCTTGGTGTCGGGGCGCAATCCCCAGACCTGTTCCAGCAGCTCCCCCCGCGTCACCGTCTCCCCTTCGCGATCGACGAGAGCACGAAGCAGTCCCGCTTCCCGTGTGGTGAGCGTCACCGTGTCGTCGGGGGTCTCGATCGCGAAGCGGTCGAAGTGGATCACGCTCTCGCCAACCTGGACTTCGGCGCTCGGATTCTGCCGATCGAGCGCGCCGTCCCATCGCCGGCGTCGAAGCAGACCGCGAACCCGCGCGAGCAGCTCTTCGAGGCGGAACGGCTTCGTCAGATAGTCGTCCGCACCTTCCTCGAGGCCGCGCACGACATCGGCCCCGTCGTCCTTCGCCGTCAGCATCAGGATCGTCACGTAGTTCCCCGAGGCCCGCGTCCGGCGCGCCACCTCGAAGCCCGAGAGTTCGGGCAGCATCAGATCCAGGATCACGAGATCGAGGCGCGGGGCTTCTCCGTCCGAAATCCGCTCGACCGCCGCACGGCCGTCCGAGACGACCTCGACGACATACCCCTCCTGCTCGAGGTTGAAGCGCAGACCATCGGCGATGTGCGCCTCGTCCTCGACGACGAGCACCCGCGCGGCTCCCTGTGCGTCGAGTCCCGTCGCCATCAGACGGGCCTCAGCGTCACGACGAAGCGACTCCCTCGCCCTGCACCTTCGGAGAGAGCGACGATGCCGCCTCCGTGCTTCCGAAGCAGCGTACGGACGACAAAGAGGCCGAGCCCGAGACCGGACACCTGTCGCTGGACATCGCGGCCCGCGCGATAGAAGCGGTTGAAGATCCGGCCGAGCTCCTGCTTCGGGATTCCGATTCCCTGGTCCGAGATCTCGACACGAACGCGGCCGTCCGGCACCTCGACGATGCCGACCCGGATGCGGATCGGGTCGTCGGAATATTTCACGGCGTTCTCGAGTAGATTCCGGAAGATCAACCCCAGCTCGGCTTCGTCCCCACGCACGCGCAGCCGACGCGAGCGATCGAGGAGGACCGCCTCCGGCTCCAGCGCATGGCGCTCCCGCAGCTCCTGCACGTTCGCGCCGAGGACCTCTCGCAAGTCCACGCTCCGGCGTTCCCGCTTCGGCACCCGCACTTCTTCGGCACGCGCCGCCGCGAGCACCTGGGTCACCGTGTATTCGAGCCGGTCGAGGTCCTCGCCCATCCGACCGAGGAACTCGGCGCGTTTCTCGGGAGCGAGTTCGTGGCGATCGAGGGTCTCGAGGCCGAGGCGGAAGGAAGCGAGGGGCGTTTTGAGTTCGTGGGTCACCGCATCGATGAACGCACGCTGGGACTGGTTCGTCCGCATCTCGAGCACGAGCTTGACGCTCAGCCACACGAGGCCGGCGAAAACCATGAGGAAGAAGAGCGTCCCGAACCCGAAGAGGACCATGTCGAAGGTCGACATACCTGCTTCGGTCCCGGGCTCGTCGCGCCAGACGAGGATCTGCCACCCCACGCCGAGCGCGAGCACCAGGACCATCGAGACGATCCCGATCGTGAGCGGGCCTCCGATCGATCGGCGGGGCATGCAACCTCCATTGCGCAGGAATCCCCGGGCACCGAGCCGGGGGACCGCTCCCGCCGGAGTCTATCGCGGTGCCACCGGCCCTCCCGTTCGGGCTCGGCGCAGCGCCCGTCAGTCTGGCACGCCTTCGCAAAACCCGCTTTCCTGCCGTCGCCGCGCACGCTGCGCGCGAAAGAAGGAGACGGTCTTGAGCGACGCCCAACCGATCACCGGCCTCTGCCCGGGCGACCTCGCCCCCCACGCCTTCGTCTGCGGCGACCCCGCCCGGGTCGAGCGAATCACCGCCGGGTGGGACGAGCAGCGTTTGGTCGCGCAGGTCCGCGAGTACACGGTCGTGACCGGCTCGAAGGACGGCGTGCCGCTTTCCGTCGCTTCCCATGGCATCGGCGCCCCCGGAACCGCCGTGCTGATCGAGGAGATGATCAAGCTCGGCGTGAACACGATCCTAAGGATCGGCAACTCCGGCGGCCTGCATCCCGACCTCGAAGTCGGCGACCTCGCGATCACCACCGGCTGCGTGCGCGACGACGGGACGAGCAAGACCTACGTCGTGCCCGAGTACCCGGCGGTCGCGAGCTACGACGTCGTCGGCGCGCTCGTCGAGTCAGCGAAGGCGACGGATGCGCGGTTCCGGACCGGCGTGACGTGGTCTCTCGATGCGTTCTACGCCCGGAATGCCGTTGCCGGCCCCGGCGACTCGATGATCAGCATGAGCGTCGACGGCTACTGGCCTTCCCATCTCGAAGCGCGGATCCGCGACATGCAGGCGGCGCGAATCCTCAACTGCGAGATGGAAGCCGGGATCCTGCTGACCCTGGCCGGCCTCTTCGGCATCCGCGCTGGGGCGATCTGCGTCGTCTCGGACAAGGCGCCCTGGCCCGGCCCGTCCGAGATCGATCTCGACGCGAACATGGGCCAATGCATCGAGATCGCGACGAACGCGATGCTCGCCCTGGCGAAGGCGGAGACCTGACGACCGCGTCTAGTCGAGCGCCAGGTCCACCGGAATCGGCATGATGTTCCAGGTCAGGATCGAGCGAGGGTCGTTCCGCTCGAAGATGACTTCCTTGACGAGGCGACGGCCGTTCCAGACGTAGCGTCGGATCTCGCCCTCGTTGTCGCTCGCCACGTAGAGCTCCTGCTTGCCGTCCTCGTCGAGGTCGAGGGCGATCGTCGCGTGCTCGAAACTCGAGGAGCGGCGGTCGATCGCCTTCTTGCGCCAGGGCTTCGTCGGATCGTCGCCGGGGCGGAGCCACCAGACGCCCTTCGCGAAGAGCGCGGCCACGATCTCCTTCTTGCCGTCCCCATCGAGATCACAGGGCGTGAGGAAGCGGCCGAGCCGATCGTCGAGCTCCGCGATCACGACGCCCTGATCCGCCGGGGTATCCGCCTCGTAGCGCCAGACCTCGGTTCGGTGCGTCATGCGCTTCGTTTCCTGGTCGACGGTGCCTTCGACGATCACGTAGAGTTCGTCCTTGCCATTGCCGTCGATGTCATGGACGAGGATCTCCTTCGCATGGCGGTGGCCGAGGTCAGCGACCACGACGCGACCTTCGCCCTTGCCCGGGACGTACCGAACGACCTGGCCCGACTGGTGGGATCCGTCGAGCTTGTTCGGCTCGGAGGGCGTGGCGTAGATCTCCATCATGCCGTCGCCGTCGACGTCGCCGAGCTCGACTTCGTGGACGAAGGTGTCCTTCTCGACGTCGAGCTCCTCGACCGCGTAGCCGTCACCACTCGGACGAACGACTGCGACCACGCCCTGGTCGTGGGTCGCGACGGCCATCACGTTCGTGCCGTTGCCATCGATGTCGCCGACTTCGATGTCCCGCATGCGCGAAAACTGTCCGCCGAAGTCCTTCTCCCAGAGCGTCTCGCTCGAGAACGATCCATCCGCACCCTTGGTCCACAGCTTGAGCAGGGCCTTCTCTCCGGCGCCGGTCAGGAGCTTCGTCTCGCCGGCGGGCGTCTCGTAGGCCATCGCCTTGTGGAAGACGTTCGACGCGTCGTCGGTCATCCGGGTCACGATCCACTCGCCGCCCTCGCGGACGATGAACTCGAGCTCGGCGGGCAGCGGATCGGAGGAACCGTCCGGGAAGGCCGAGAGCGCGAGCACGAGTCCGTTCGGCATGTCCGCCGGCGTCTCGGGACGCCCCGACTTCCTGGCCTCCGGCTGCGGCGCCTCCGCCGCCTTCGCGGGCTCGGCTTTTTCGGAGGAGGCCGTCTGAGCGCCTTCCTCACCACAAGCCGCGAGCCCCAGGACCATTCCGGTCAGGGCGAGCTGAAGCCCGAAACGGGCGAAGCGAGGCAGGGTCGCGAACATCGAAGTCATCGTTCGGGGTCCTTCATTCTGGGTCGGGCGGTCGCCGGACCTTGCCGGCAGGCGGCGATCGGAGCTTTGTAGCAATCGTTCCCCCGCCGGGGGAGACGCATCGCAGGCTGCATCCCCTCGTTCCGGGATGCGAAAACGTTCTTGAGAGAGTCGGACGCTGCGCATCCTGGCCTGAGCGTGGTATTCCCTAATTCGCGAATTTCCGGCCCTGCGGCCGGACCCGGGCGGGCCTCCCCTCGCCCGTGAACACTCGATTCACGAAAGGCGGCCCCGGCGATGGGCAAAGGCGGCGACGGACTCAAGGCCCCTAGGGGCACGCGGGACTTCTACCCCGAAGACATGCGGCGACGGAACTGGCTCTTCGACCAGTTCCGACGGTCGGCCCACGCCTTCGGATTCGAGGAAGTCGACGCGCCCATGGTCGAGCACCTCGATCTCTTCCGCCGGAAGGCCGGCGAGGAGATCGTCGACCAGCTCTACCACTTCACACTGCACGACCGGGAGCTCGCCCTCCGCGCGGAGATGACGCCGTCGATCGCACGCATGGTGATCGCGCGACAAGGCGCGATGCGCTTCCCGATCCGCTGGTTCACCGTCACCCAGAACTGGCGCTACGAACGCATGACCCGCGGCCGCCGCCGCGAACACTTCCAGTGGAACATGGACATCTGGGGAGAGCCCGGAGTCGAAGCCGAGGCGGAGCTTCTGTCCGCGATGTTCCATGCCCTCGATGGACTCGGGCTGGCGCGCGGCAAGGTCGGCGTCCGACTGAACAGCCGCGCGCTCCTCGAGGAGTCGCTCCGGACCGGCGTACTCGCCGATCGCCCCGACGTCTTCGAGCCGCTCTGCGTCGTCATCGACAAGATCGACAAGATCGGCGCCCAAGCCGTGACGGAGCAGCTCTGTGATCCCGACGGGAAGGTCGGGCTCTCGGCGGGCGAGGCCGAGACGGTGATCGAGATGCTCTCCGCGCGTTCCCTCGACGACGCCGCCCGGTTTACCGCCGAGGGCTCGGGTGCGATCGCCGACCTGCGCAAGCTCTACGACCTGCTCGATGCCTATGGGATCGCCGACCACGTCCCCTTCGACGCGAGCGTCGTCCGCGGCCTCGCCTACTACACCGGCGTCGTGTTCGAGGCCTTTGACACGGCCGGCGAGCTGCGCGCGATCGCCGGCGGCGGGCGCTACGACCGGCTTGCCGAAACCCTGGGCGGCAAGCCCGTCCCGGCGGTCGGATTCGGCTTCGGCGACGCGGTGATCGCGGAACTCCTCGCCGACGAGGGCCTCTGGCCGGACCTCGAACGGGACGTGCAGGACGTCGTCTATGCGTTCGGCCCTGAGGAGAAACCCGCCGCGATCGGGGTCGCTTCGCGACTGCGCCGCGACGGGCGGCGGGTCGAGCTCTGCCTGGGCAAAGCGAAGCTCAAGCGCGTGCTCGGCGATGCGGACAAAGTGGGGGCCGATCGCGTCTTCCTGATCGGAGAAGACGAACGCACGCGCGGCGTGGTGAAGGTCCGCGATCTAGCGGCGAAGGAAGAAACGGAAGAGCCGCTCTAACGGGTCTTTTCTGCTTCGGATCCACGGGAGTCTGGGGTATACAAGGGCTGGCTTCGCGCTGCCTGCGCGCCTGCCCTTCCCCGACCCTGTCTGGAATCCGACCCCCAAGCGCGAGACGATCGCGCTCGGAGACCTACTCTTCCGACCGTCTCCTCCCCCCTGCGGCCCGGTGCCGCTGGAGCCGCGTGCCATGTCCGAGTGGACCCCGAAACAGAGCGCCGATCTCTATCGGATCGCCGACTGGGGCGAGGGCTTCTTCTCCGTTTCACCGGAAGGAAACCTGCGCGTCCATCCGCGAGGTGCGGCCACCGGCATGAACAGCGAGCGGAGTGTTCTGACCCGCTCGATCGACCTGCCGAACCTGGTGGGCGAGCTCGAGCGACGCGGACTGCGGCGCCCGATGCTGATCCGTTTCTCCGACGTGCTCGACGCGCGGATCGAGCACCTCGCCGGCTGTTTCTCCGAAGCCATCACCGAGAACGAGTACGGCGGCCGCTGGCGCGGCGTCTACCCGATCAAGGTGAACCAGCAGGCCCACGTCGTCGAAGAGGTCGTCGGCTTCGGCGCGCAATTCGGGGTCGGCCTCGAGGCGGGCAGCAAGCCGGAGTTGCTGATCGCCCTGGCCCTGCTCGACACGGAAGACGCGCTCCTCGTCTGCAACGGTTACAAGGATCGCGCCTACGTCGAGACCGCGCTGCTCGCCCAGAGACTCGGCCGCAACCCGGTCATCGTGGTCGACCGCTACAGCGATATCGACCTGATCGTGAAGGCCTCCGCGAGCCTCGGCATCCGTCCCCACGTAGGCCTCCGAGCGCGCCTGTCGACGGTCGGCGCCGGGCGCTGGATCGAGTCGAGCGGCGAGCGCTCGAAGTTCGGACTCTCCGCCGACGAGCTCGTGCGGGCGATCGACCGGCTCCGCGCGGAAGGCATGCTCGACTGCGTCGAGCTGCTTCACTTTCACATTGGCAGCCAGATCACGTCGATCCGCGCGCACAAAGAAGCGCTCCGCGAAGCGATGCGGATCTACGTCGGGCTCCATCGCCTCGGCGCCGAATCGCTCCACCTGCTCGACGTGGGCGGCGGTCTCGGAGTCGACTACCTCGGTGGCGGAACCGACGACCCCTCTTCGATGAACTACTCGACCCAGGAATACGCGAACGACATCATCTTCGCCGCCAGCCAGGCTTGCGCGGACGCAGGCATCCCGGAGCCCGACATCATCACCGAATCCGGCCGAGCGATGGTCGCCCACCACTCGGTCCTCGTTTTCGACGTCATCGGCGTGAACCGCGATCAGAGCCCGGCGAAGCCACCCGCCTGCAGCGAAAAAGATCACGCGGTCCTCCACGCGCTCAAGGAAGCCGTCGACACGATCTCGCCGGAGAACCTCTCCGAGCGTTACCACGACCTGCTCCATGGCCGCGACGAAGCGGCCTCACTGTTCTCCCTCGGCTACCTCGACCTCCCGGGGCGGGCGAAGTCCGAGACACTCTTCCATGCAGGGTGTCGCCGAATCGGCGAGATCCTCGCCCAGCTCGGGGGGACGCCGGAGGGCTTCGAAGACCTGAATGCGCTGCTCACGGACACCTATTTCGGGAACTTCTCGATCTTCCAGTCGGCTCCGGACGCGTGGGCCGTCAAGCAGGTCTTCCCGGTCATGCCGATCCATCGCCTCGACGAAGAGCCGTCTCGCAACGGCACGATCGTCGACCTGACCTGCGATTCGGACGGCCGTCTCGACCGCTTCATCGGTGAGCATGAAGAGCAGCCGACGCTGCGCCTGCATCCCTGGAACGGTTCCCCCTATTTCCTGGCCGTCTTCCTGGTGGGCGCCTATCAGGAGATCCTCGGCGATCTCCACAATCTCTTCGGCGACACCGACGCGGTCCACGTCCGACTGGACGACGAAGGCGGATACGAAGTCGAGCACCTCGTGGAGGGCGACGCGATCGCGGAAGTCCTGTCCTACGTCGAGTATGACAAGCGCGCGCTCTCGGAGCGGGTTCGGCGCACCGTCGAGAAGGCGCTGCGCGCCGGCCGTATCTCCCTCGAAGACTCCGCGCTCCTCCGGAAGCGCTATGACCAGGGTCTTCACGAATACACCTATCTCTCCGACGAAGGTTGAAGTTGGCTGCGAAGAAGAAATCTCCCCCCAAGAAGAGCAAGGACGACGTCCGCGTCTATTCCTGGAACGTGAACGGCATCCGCGCGGCAACCAGAAAGGGCCTCGACCAATGGGTCTCCCGCTCGCAGGCGGAGATCATCGGTCTGCAGGAAGTCCGCGCCGAGCCGAACGCGATCCCCGACGAGATCCTCTCCCTCGACGACTATCAGCATCACTACGTCGCCGCCGAGAAGAAGGGCTACTCCGGTGTGGGGCTCCTCTCTAAGCGGAAGCCCGATCGCCTCGACACGAGCCTCGGGGAAGAGCGCTTCGACAGTGAAGGCCGCCTCCAGGTGGCACGCTTCGGGCGGCTCGTCGTGGCGAACGGCTACTTCCCGAACGGGTCCGGCAAGAATCGCAGCAACGACCGCGTGCCCTACAAGCTCGACTGGTACCGCGCGCTCTTCGAAAAGGTCGAGAAGTGGCGCCGCGGCGGCTACCGCGTTCTCGTGATGGGCGACTGGAACACGGCCCACAAAGAGATCGATCTCGCTCGCCCGAAGGACAACCGGAAGACCTCGGGTTTTCTACCCGAGGAGTGCGAGGAGCTCGACCGCTGGATCGACGCCGGCTGGGTCGACACCTTCCGCGCCTTCGAGGACGGCCCCGGTCACTACTCGTGGTGGAGCCAACGCTTCGGCGTCCGCGCCAAGAACATCGGCTGGCGGATCGACTACATCCTCGCCTCGCCCTCGGCGATGCCCTTCGTCCGAGGCGCGTTCATCGAGCCGGACACTCAGGGTTCCGACCACTGTCCGATCGGCGTCGATCTGGATCCCGCGATCTTCGACTAGACGGAGCCCCGACCCATGGCCCAGGACGACCCGATCGACGAAGACCGCACCTACTACGACCCCGATGCGGTCCCGAACCCCACGATCTGGCGGGAGAAGCGTCGCCTGGCCGACGCGATGCGGCGGGTGATCGAGCACGTGGTTCTCTCGGATGCGCCACAGGACGAGCTATCGATCGCCGCCGATGCACTCGAGCGCTACGCGGACCGGCTCGAGAGTCATCCCAAGCTCGTGCGCGTGATGGGCCACCCGGAAGCGGCGACCTCCGGCGACACCGCCGCTTTCTTCGATCAGAGTCCGATCATCGGCCTGGCAAACCCGCTCGCGCCACCGCTCTCGATCGCGCGTTCCGGCGACCGGACCGCCCGTGCGACGGCGACCTTCGGCTCCGCCTACGAAGGCCCCCCCGGCCACGTCCACGGCGGCTGGGTCGCGGCGGCCTTCGACGAGGTCCTCGGCTACGTCCAGAGCCTCGGCGGCAACCCGGGCATGACCGGCCGCCTGATCACCCACTACCGGCGCCCCACCCCACTCCACGTCGAGCTTCGCTTCGAAGCCCAACTCGTCCGTGAAGAGGGCCGTAAGATCTTCACCGAAGCGCAGGTCTACGCGGGAGACACCCTCACCGCCGAAGCCGAGGGGCTCTTCATCTCGATCCCCTCGGAGCGCCTCGAGGCCCTCGCGACCGAAGCGATCCAGCCCGAAGGGCGTTAGGGAGAGGGATCCCGAGCGACCTCGGGGAGCAGTCTTCGGTACCGGACGAACCCCGAGCATGGATCGCGAGCGGGCCCCTCGCTGGACGCTCCCGGCGGACCGGACGGCGCGTCTCCCCCGACCCGGTCCGTGCTCTGCTACCGATTTCTTTCGAAGGAGAGAAAGAGCGCATGGGAAGCCTCACCCAGGAACAGATCGACCACTACTGGCGCGAGGGCTACGTCATCCTGCCACCGGTCCTCGAGCCGGAGGAGATCGACCGCTTCCTGAATCGCGCCCGAGAAATCGTCCACGGCGACGTCCCGGAGGAAGCAGCCAACCGGATCGTGAAGGACATCTCCTTCGTGAAGGGCGACCTTCCTCTTCCCGAGGACCCGGAGCACGCCGTCTGGAAGATCCTCAACCCCGATCGCTTCGATCCGACCTTCCGTGAGGCGCTCTCGATCCCGAAGGTCCTCGACGCCGTCGAGTCGATCATCGGCGAAGACCTCATGGCTTTCCTTCTCATGTTCATCTACAAGCCGCTCGGCGTGCCGCAGTCGGTCCATCCCTTCCACCAGGACGCGCTCTACTTCATGTTCGCGCCCCAGGACGATTGCCTCGGCGTCTGGATCCCCCTCGACCCGGTCGACGCAGAGAACGGCACCCTCGAAGTCGTGCCTCGCTCGCATCTCGACGGCGTGAAGGCCCATGGGGCCTTGGACGGGATCAACGCCGGCGCCTTCGCGGCAGAAGGCGTCGAAGGCGTCGCCGAAGTGCACGCTCGTGCGATCCAGCTCGAGATGGATCCGGGGCAGTGCCTGCTCTTCAATACGCGGCTCTTCCATCGGAGCGGCGGCAACAAGACCGACCGTCACCGCCGCGTGATCACGCTCCACATGGCGAGCACGAAGTGCCACATGACCTCGGAGGGCATCTCCGAGTACGCGTTCAATCACGTTCGCGGGCAGCTCTACGAGGGTTGCCTGAAGCCGCTGGAGGCACCTCCGCTGCATCTTTACGGGGTACAGCGGTCGCCGGAAGAGTTCGACGAGATGAGCGGGCGATAGACTCCGGCCCTAGGCCGACGCCTCCGCCATCAGTACGTCGCGCTCGTACGCCGCGAGATCGGCGAAACGACCCTAGCCACCGGCGAGTACGTCGCGCGTCTGCAGACACGTCGCGCCCGGCGCCGACTCCAGCGCACGGATCCAGCGCGTGAGGGCTTCGAGCGGATTCGCCCCGCCCGGCGAAAACGCCAGCGGATCGAAGCGATCGCTGCGTAGCCGGATCGACTTGAGCGGCTCGCTCCTATCCCCGGAACAGTTGAGCACGAGGTCGAGCACGAGCACCGGCCGCAGACCGAGCCCGTCGACCGCCCCGATCGCGATCGCCTCGATACGGTGCAGCGAAAGTTTCGACTTCCCCCGTCCCTCTGCGTCGATCTCGACCCACTCGTCGCTCGCACCGACCGGAACCGCATCCACGGCCTTCAGCGACCGAAGCGTGAGGATCTTCGTCGGGGTTTCTCCCGCCGGAGAGGCGAAGGCGACGTTCTCGGAAGAGGAAGCGGAGAGCATCGCGTCGATCACCGGGGTGAAATCGGTATCCGTCTCGTCGTCACGGGGATCGACGTCAGTGTCGAGTTCCAGCGGGAACACGGTCGCCTCGACGGTCTGGTGCTCGGCCTGAACACGACGATCGAGCTGGGAATGGGACTCCAGCGGCGGCTCGGGGCTCGCTGCCGGGGACGGAGCGGGCGCCTTCGTCGCGACCAATCGTTCGACCTCTTCGCTCAGACTTCCCTCGATCGAGGGATCGGCGAGGGCGAGATACGCGTCGGTCCGCGTCAGCACGGGATCGAAATCGCTCCTGCCCTCGCTCCAGGCGGCCTGGATGAGTTCGAAGGCCTGATAGGGATCACCGTCGCTGCGCATGCGGGCTGCGCGGGCGACGGCCGGGTTCGGTCCGCCGCTGCTGCGGCTGGACGGGATCGCATCGACCCGTGCCTCGACGCGGAGGAGGCGAAGCGCACCGGCGGTGCCGGCGCCGAGAGCCACCGCCGCCGCGAGGGTCGCCCACGGCACCGCACCCGGATCGTCGATCCAGAATCCTCGAACGACGAGGGCATCGGCAGCGATCCAGGCCGGAAGCAGCATCCAGCCAGACAACGGGAAATGTCCGCCGAGGCTGCGGATGAAGTAGGCTCCCACGAGAGCCCCGGTGAGGCCGGCACTTCCGCTCCAGGGCACGCCACTCGAACCATCGAGAACGCGATCGGCCTGAGCGGTCAGCGGGATCGCCGTGAGAACGAAGAGCGCGAAGACCGGGGAACCCCAGGCTCGTTCGAGCGGGATCCCGGCGAGAAGCAGCACGATGACGCAGAGCGCGACGGCGGCCCCGAGTTCGTGGACGAACGCATGCGCGACGTAGTTCCGCCCGGGCGTCTGAAGGGCGAGCACACCGAGTCGCCAGGACGGGTCGGCCACCCTACGCGCCAGATAGGCGTCGTCGACCAATCCGTCGAGTCGGGCCTGGGAGCGTGCAAGGAGTCGCGGCGGGAGGAGAACCTCATCGCTCGAATCGACGCCCGCCTCGGCGGCGGCGCGCGCCTCCACGAGCCAGTTCGTGTCGAGGACGAGCTCGCCCAGGGCATCGACTTCGAGGGCGGGATTCCGGACGAAGTAGTCCCGAGCGGCTTCCCGCGCGTCGTCGAAACAGGCCCGGTCTCCCGGCGCCGGATCGCCGAGCAGGAAAGGCACCGTCGCGATCGCGACGGCGAAGAGCAGACTCACGAGCGGCGTCTTTTGCAGCCAACCCAAACCAGTCTTCTCCCCGGGCTTGCCGGACGACGGACGGACCTCCCCTCCGATGCCCAAGGCTCCTCTGATCAACGGACGGGTCGGCAACTTGCCTTAACAGGAAAGCCTGAGAGCGAACCTCGAGGCGCGAGAACCTCGCCACGACGGGCTTTCGGGCGAAGGCTCCGTTCCTCCGCGAACCCCGCGTTCCTGCTGAACGGGCTTCTCGCGGCGCTCGCGCTCGTCGCCCTCGGATGCGAGGCGGAGGAGCGGCCTGTCGAGCCAATCGGGACTTCTGCCCGGATCGACTCCGAAGAAGGCCCGGTCCTTCCCGGCGTCCCGTGGTTCGAACTCCCCGACGACTGGGCGCTCCAACATCCGACGCTCTCCCCGAACGCCCAGCTCGAGCCCCACCTGATCGTGCTCGCCGAGCAGCAAGCGCCGGTGGACCCTCGCGATGGCGGCGGGCGCGCCTGGGTCGAGCGGGTCGAGCCGATCGGGGCCGAGCTGGGATCCGGCGCGTCCGCGTGGGAGCGCCGCGAAGGCCGCGCGGAGAAGCCCACCGTCCAGGTCGCGACACGACAGCGATTCACCTTTCTCTTCGAGGTCGGCCCTCTGGGCATCGCCGAAGGCGGCACGATCTACCCGACCGCCGAACCCTTCTGGGAA
This sequence comes from Deltaproteobacteria bacterium, assembly GCA_002709835.1. GTDB lineage: Bacteria > Myxococcota_A > UBA9160 > UBA9160 > UBA4427 > UBA4427. Next base: position 14,151 of record PAQX01000060.1, on the reverse strand, counting down.
TGGAGCGCGGTCCAGCACTTCGAACCCGGGTCGCCGGGTTATACGACCGCTGAAATCATCAGCGGAGAGGCCCGGGTCGTCCCGGACGCCCTCGGTGCAGGCTTCGTAGTCGAAGGCAGTGCCCTCGCCGCCGGCGACCGGATCCGCTTCGTCTACGGCGCGGGCGAAGAAGGGGCGTTCGTCGACCGCTACGCCGAGCGGGACGCCACCTTCTTCTTCTCGGTCGACGGCGATGGGGACGGCTACCGCCGATTCATCGAAGGGGGCCCCCGCTTCGACATCGCCTCCCGAGACGCGCGTCTGCTCGTCGCCCACGGCCCCGCCGAGCACCGACCCAGCGAAACGCTCTCGATCCGGCTCGCCTTCGTCGATCACCAGGGCAATCGCACCGATCGCCTCGAGGATGGCTTGATTCCCGCGAACGCCCGCTTCGAGATCGGCACCCTCCCCGGCTCGACCCTCGACTTCGGGCCGCCGCGCGTGTTCGCGGCCTCCTCCTGGCAGGACGGCAGTACCGATCTCGCCCTCGGCCCCGTCGAAGGAAGCGGCGTCCTTCGTCTCGGCGTGCGCGGTCTCGGCCCCCTCGAAACGTTCACCGCGAAGCTGCCTCCGATCGTCGTGCGCGAAGGCGCCCGCTCCCTCGTCTGGGCCGATCTCCATGGGCACACCGCCCTCTCCGACGGCACCGGGCGACCGGACGACTACTTCCGCTACGCGAGGGAGGTCGCGCGCCTCGACGTCGTGTCGCTCACGGACCACGACCACTGGGGCATCCGTCCTCTGGCGCTCGACTCGGACGCGATCCGAACGGTCTTCGACACGACCGACGGTGCCGAAGAAGCGGGCCGCTTCGTCACGATCCCGGGCTACGAATGGACGAGCTGGCTGCACGGTCACCGCCACGTCCTCTACTTCGATGCGCCCGGGGCCGAGCCCCGCCCCGAGATCTTCTCCGCGTTCGACGTCACGACCGATCGGCCGGACGAGCTCTGGGACGCGTTGCGGGACCGCAACGCGCTCACCTTCGCGCACCACTCGGCGGGAGATCCTGTCGCAATCAACTGGCGCTTCCGACCCGACCGGGACCTCGAGCCGGTCACCGAGGTCGCCTCCGTCCACGGTCAGAGCGAATCGATGGAGATGCCCGTACCCGTCCAGGGCGGTATCCCCGGCTGGTTCGTGATCGACACGCTGCGCGCCGGATTCAGGTACGGCTTCATCGGGAGCGGCGACTCCCACGACGGCCACCCGGGGCTGCCCCAGATCGCCGGCGGTCACGGCGGACTCGCGGGCCTCTTCGTGGACGGCCTCGACCGCGCTGCGGTCAAAGCCGCGCTCCGGCGCCGCCAGACCTTCGCGACGAATGGGATCCGCCCCTTCCTCGAAGTTTCGATCGACGGCGTCCCCATGGGCGGAACGCTGCCGGCCGGCAAGGACGAACACCGCCTTCGGATCCGCTACGAGGCGACCGAGGAGATCGAGCGGGTCGAACTCGTGCGGAGCGGACGCGTCGCGACGCTCGAACCCGAAAACCCGCTGAGCGTCGACCTCGAGCGGTCGATCCCCGCGCTTCAGCCCGGCGAGTTCCACTACGTGCGTATCCGTCAGGACGACGGAGGCAACGCCTGGTCGAGCCCGATCTTCGTCGGTAAATCGCGTTAGGCGACGCGACGCCTGGAATCAGATCCGGAAGCGATCGATCTCCTTCTCGAGGCCGTCGGCATCATCCGCCAGGACCTTGACCGTCTCCGAGGTCTCCTCGGCGCGGCAGGTAATCTGGAGCGTGACCTCACGGGAAATCGAGCGCCCTTCCTGGATCTGATCTGCTCGCTTGCTCTGACCCTTGGTTGCGACCCAGATCTCCTTGATCTTCGATGAAACGATCTGGACGAATTCGGCGATCATGCTCGGCTCGCGACGCTGCCCCTGCGCCGAGTTCTTGACCTCGAGCCCGAGGTGGCGCATCTGTTCGACGCCTCGCGTGATCTCTGCGCTCGTGCTGTCCTGTTCGCGGGTGCCGCGGTTCAACAGGCTCGCGGTCGCGCTCAGGGGGAGCACGCCGAACATGCATCCAATACCCAATCGACGCACGAGAACCACCGAGGGCCGCATGCAGAGCGTCGTCCGCAGCATACGCACGACTCCAATCGAGAGGCGGGGCGCCTGCTCGTTCTCCTCCACCGGCCGCCCCCGTACGAAACCCAACCCTCCTGCAGCAAGTCCCGGATCGTCGCAGGCAGTCCCCCCCACTCCGAATACCGCTCGGACTCGAGACTTGTCCTGATGGCGCGCATCACGGTGCTCATTCCGGTCTGGAACGGGGAGGCGACGCTGTCGGCCGCGCTTCGCAGCGTGGCGCGACAGAGCGAAAGCGACTTCGAATGCCTCGTCGTCGATGACGGATCGACGGACGACTCGATCGCGATCGCGACGGCGATCGCGCGCGAGGATGCGCGCTTCCGTGTGCTGCGACGTCCGCATCAGGGGATCGTCGCGACGCTCGAAGCCGGGCAACGCGAGGCCCGCGCGCCCTTGATCGCGCGACTCGACGCCGACGATTGGATGCATCGCCACCGACTCGCGAAGCAGGCTGCCCTTCTAGACGCCCGGCGCGACCTCGAAGCCGTCGGTTCGGGCGTCCGCCTCTTCCCTCGCAGCGGGCTGCGGGAAGGCCGGCGCGCCTATGAGCGCTGGCTGAATACGCTCGTCACTCCCGAGCGTATCTGGCGGGAGCGCTTCATCGAGTGCCCCATCGCTCACCCGGCGCTGATGATCCGACGCTCGCGCCTAGACGCACTCCGCTACCGGGATCGAGGGTGGCCGGAGGACTACGACCTGCTGCTCCGACTGCTTCGACGAGGTCCGGTCATCGGCACGGTCCCTGAGCGCCTCCTCGGCTGGCGCGACCTCCCGACGCGGCTGTCGAGAACGGACCCGCGTTGTGGCCTCGACCGATTCACCGCCTGCCGCGCGCACCACCTGTCCCGGGACTTTCTCGCTGACGCGCCGCAGTATCTGCTGTGGGGCCACGGCGCGACGGGCAAGGCCCTGCGACACGAACTCGCCGCTCTCGGACACCGCCCGGCCGCCATCATCGAGGTCCACCCCGGGCGCCTCGGGAACGCGATCGACGGAGCGCTCGTCGTCCCCATCGAGGCCCTCGAAGACCGACCGCCCTACCCGCTCGTGGTTTCAGTCGCAGGGGCGACCCCGCGTGGGGAGATTCGCGCACTCCTGCAGACGTACGGCTATCGAGAAGGGATCGACTACGTCTGCGCCGCGTGAGCGGCCCGAGACGCGCGCGAACCCAGCGGCGCGCAAGTCGCCGGATCGTGGAGGAACCGGTGACCTCGCCTCGCGACCGATCTGACGAATCGTTAGCCGCGCCCTGCACGGCGATCCTTCGTTCGCGTGACGATTTTCTCCCGACCCGAATTGGCTTTCCAAGGTACCTACTGAAGGAGTCGACCCGACGGGCCCATTCGAGACGAGCGACTTCGCGCGTGGGCAAGGAGCAGATGATGGACGACACCCTGGAACCGATCGCCGCGAAAGGAGACCGCGCGCGCGTTCTCGAACTCGGCCGCCCCTTCGATCCAACCAGCGCCGACGCCGAGGATCAATATGACGCCGTCGCGCGTCGCGTGAACCGCGTCCGTGCCCGACACACCCGCCTGGCGCGCGAGTTCGAACGCCTCGAGCGCCCCTTCGTCGAGGGCGAGCCCACCGTCCAGCGCGGCCAGGGCTGCGGACAGCCGCTCTCTCCAGCTGGCCGCAAGCGACGCCTGGCGCGACTCGTCGAAGTCGGCGCGCAGCTGCGCGATGCGAAGGAAGAAGAGCGATTCGCCGTCGCCGCTCTCGACCGGATGAACCGCGAGATCGACCGCTGGGCGCGCGAGACCTACGGCGGCTGACGCCCTACGAGCGTCGCTCGCCTAGAACTCCGCCGAGCCCGGCGTACGCGGAAACGGGATCACGTCGCGGATGTTCGCCATTCCCGTGATGAACTGGATGATCCGCTCGAAGCCGAGGCCGAAGCCTGCATGGGGCACGGAGCCGAAGCGTCGCAGGTCGAGGTACCACCAGTAGTCATCGGGCTCGAGGCCCTGGGCGCGAATCGTCGCTTCGAGGACGTCCGCGCGGTGCTCGCGCTGGGACCCGCCGATGATCTCGCCGACTCCGCCGACGAGAACGTCCATCGCCGCGACCGTCTCTTCGTCGTCGTTCCGGTACATGTAGAAAGCCTTGATGTCCTTGGGCCAATCGGTGACGACGATGGGACACCCCGTGTGCTTCTCGGTCAGATAACGCTCGTGCTCGCTCTGGAGGTCGAGACCGAATCCGACCGGGAACTCGAACGACTCTCCGCGGTCCCGCGCCTTCTCGAGGATGGCGATCGCTTCGTGATACGGAATTCGCTCGAAGGGGCGTTCGATCACCGTCTTCATCCGCTCGATCGCCTGCTTCTCGATCCGTTTCTCGAAGAACGCCATGTCGTCCTCGCAGCGATCGAGCACGTCCTTGAAGACGGACTTCAGGAAGCGCTCCGACAGCGCGGCGAGGTCGTCGAGGTCGTAGAAAGCCGCCTCCGGCTCGACCATCCAGAACTCTGCGAGGTGCCGCGCGGTATTCGAGTTCTCGGCGCGGAAGGTCGGTCCGAAGGTGTAGACCCGGGACATCGCGAGCGCCCCGATCTCGCCCTCGAGCTGACCCGAGACCGTCAGGTAGGCCGGGCGCGAGAAGAAGTCCTGCGCATCGTCGACCTGCCCTTCTTTGTTCCGAGGCGGATCACCGACCGGAAGGGTCGTCACCCGGAACATCTCACCGGCCCCCTCCGCATCGCTGGCGGTGATGATGGGCGTATGTAGATAGAAGAATTCCTCGCGCTGGAAGAACTCGTGGATCGCCATCGAAGCCGCGTTCCGGACCCGGAGCACGGCGCCAATCGTGTTCGTGCGCGGCCGGAGGTGCGCGATCGTACGGAGGAACTCGAAGCTATGGCGCTTCTTCTGGAGCGGGTAGTCCTCGCCGGCATCGCCCACCAGCTCGACGTCCCGGGCCTTGAGTTCGAAGCGCTGACCCTTGGCCGGCGAGTCGACGAGCTCTCCCCGCGCCACGACCGAGCAGCCCGTCGAGAGCTGCTTCACGACTTCCTCGTAGCCCGCGGTCTCGGGGCTCGCGACGACCTGAAGACCGTCCATGCAGGATCCGTCCGAGACATCGAGGAAAGAGACGCCCTTGCCGTGGCGGACGGTGCGGAGCCAGCCCCGGACGACGGCCTCGCCCCCGGCCGACTCGCGGCGCAGCATGCTTCGGATCGACTCGCTCGACGACATCGTGACCCCCCCGATCAGGAGAGTACCGCCGGTAGGGCGGGGCTCGCTATCGTGCGCACTCGCCAGGAGGAAGATCGCGCGCCGCGCGGGTCGGATCATGGAAAAGATCAACTGGTTCCCGGGACACATGAATCGCGCGCGCCGGGAGATCGGGGACGCGATCCGGAAGAGCGACGTCGTCGTCGAGCTCGTGGACGCCCGCCTGCCGTCTTCAAGTCGGAACCCCATGCTCGGAGAGCTGGCCACCGAGAAGCCGGTCCTGACGCTCTTCACGAAATCGGACCTCGCCGACCCGGACGTCACCAACGCCTGGATCGAAGCCTGGGACGGACCGCGCCCACTCGCCCTGGTCATGAGCGAGCGGAAGAGCGTCGCGAAGATCCCGGAGCGCTGTCGTGAGCTCGCGCCTCATCGAGGTGGGCCGGGGCGCACGCTCAAGATCCTCGTCGTAGGGATCCCGAACGTGGGTAAGTCGACGCTCATCAACACCTTGACAGGCAAACGCGTCGCCAAGGTCGGCGACCGCCCGGCGGTCACGCGCCGGGCCCAGCGGGTCGAGCTCGACCACGACCTCTCGATCTTCGACTCGCCGGGGGTGCTCTGGCCTCGCCTGGACGACCAGGGAGGGGCGCGGCGTATGGCGGCGAGCGGCGCGGTCGGAGAGAACGCGTTCGAGCTGATCGACGTCGCGGGATGGGCCGTCTGCTTCGTCGCCTCGACCTATCCCGCGCTCCTCGAAGACCGCTTCGACCTCGACGAAAGCGTGGCGGAAATCTTCGCCCGGACCTCCCCGGACCCGGCGGACGCCACGCGAGCGGTCGAGCTCCTCGAAGCCGTCGGACGTCGCCGAGGGGCCCTCCGCTCGGGCGGACACGTGGATCTCGACCGGGCCGCCGACATCTTTCTTCGCGATCTGCGCGCTGCGAAGATCGGGCGGATCAGCTTCGAGCGGCCCGGCGAAAGAGAAGACGGCCCCTAGCGGCGGAGCGTATCCGGATTCTCGAGCTCTTCGACGAGCTGTCGGTAGGCGCGGTGGCGTCTCTCGTCGATGGCGCCCGATTCCAGCGCAGCGAGCACACAACAGCCGGGCTCGCTGCGGTGGAGACAATCGCGGAAGCGACAGCCCTCGCCCATGACGGATTCGAAGCCCGGGAAGAAAGCGGCGGCCTCGAGCGGCTCGACGTCGACGGCGATGAAGTCCTTGAAGCCCGCCGTATCCACGAGGAACCCGCCCGATTCGAGAGCGTGGAGCGTCGCGGTCGTCGTCGTGTGGGTCCCCTTGCCGCTGCCGCGATTGAGTTCGCCGACGCGAAGATCGAGATCGGGAACGAGGGCATTCAGCAGCGAACTCTTGCCGACGCCCGACGGTCCCACGAACGCACCGAGCTTGCCGCCAGCGAGTAGAGCAGCGATCCCCTCGATCCCCTCGGCGCGTTCCGCCGAGACGCGCAGGACAGGACCGGAGTCGGCATAGATCTCCTCGAGACGCGTGCCGAGCGCGCCCCCCTCGTCGAGGTCGGTCTTGTTGAGCACGAGAAAGGGCTGGATCCCGGCGGCGCGGGCAATCACGAATCCGCGATCGATGTAGCCAGGGGGCTCGCGTGGTTCGACTGCGACCACGATCCCCAACCCCTCGAGGTTCGTCGCGATGGTTCGCTCCCGTCCGCGCGGATCGCGCCGCCTGAGTACACCTCGGGCTGGATCCACGGCCAGGCGATCTCCTTCGACCCGCACGCGATCGCCGACGACTGCGCGCTGCTTCGGCTGCAGCCAGATCTGCTCCTCGTTGCCGTCCTCGAAACGAACCAGCACGGCGACGCCATGATGTGCCACGACGAGGCCAGGCCTCCCGCCTTCGAAGTCGGGCGGCAGCGGCGCCCCTTCTACGTTGCGGCCCAGGCGGGCGGGCTTCTTCCGCCGTCCCTGCGCCATCAATCGTTCCAGAGGCGGTCCGGGAGTCCGGACTCGCGGACGATCCGCCGCGACATCATCGCACGAATCGCCTCGACCGAAGCGAAGACCCGAATCGCCGTCCGCGCACGAGTTACGCCAGTGTAGAAGAGCTCCCGGGTCATGATCGGTGAGGAGCGATCGCCCAGCACGAAATCGACCTCATCGAACTCGGAGCCCTGGCTCTTGTGCACGCTCATGGCGACAGCGCTCTCGTGGGTCGGGAGCCGCCCTGCCGAGAGCGATCGCACGCCGCCGTGCCCGTCTGGGAACAACGCTCGCAGCCCGCCTTCGGTCTGTTCGATCAGACCAATGTCGCCGTTCCACAGGTCCTGGTCCGGCGCGTTGCGCGTGACGAGAAGCATCCGGCCGCGCCACCAGCCGGCCCGGGTGGTCGTCGCGTGAGCGGCAGCAGCGGCCTCGTCGAGACGTGCACCGAGGGTCGCTGCGCCGAGGGGCCCGCGACGGTGGGCGCAGAGGACACGATGCCGGCCGAGCCGGGCGAGCTTCTCGATCGGGTCGTCAACCTCGGCGACCGCGCGGTGCACCGCCTCGGCGTGAGACACGACCTGGGCCACGACGTCAGCCGGCCGCGCCGCGTCGAAGCGCGTGATCTCCGGCAGCGACGGGTCGACGAGGAGCGCGAGAACCGTCTCCGCGTCGCCCTCGCGAATCGCGGCGGCGAGTCGACCGATTCCGCCCTCGGCATCGAAGCGATGGCTCTTCGTCAGTCGGACCAGCGAACGTGCGAGCCCGCCCTCGCGCTCCCCGGGCGTGCTCATCTCGTGGAGCACCGCGCCGGACTCGACGCTGGCGAGCTGGTCCGCATCGCCGAGGAGGAGCACCCGCGGCACGTCGACGCAGGCATCGAAGAGCCGCTTCATCATCGAGAGATCGACCATCGACGCCTCATCGACGACCACCACGTCCGCTTCCAGCCGCACGTCCGGTGAGCGACCGAAGGCATCGAGCCGCGACTGACCGAGCAGCGCCCGCTGAATCGTCCCCGCCTGCTCGGGCAACGCCTCCTTGACGGCATCGGGCGCCTCGACCCGCTCCCGCCCGCGCGCGAACGCGCCGGCCATTGCCGCGGCGGCCTTGCCGGTCGGCGCGAGCAGCCGAATCCGCGGAGCCTCCTCGCCGCGCTCGAGGGCGCGCTCGACGAGGGCCGCCATCAAGCGGACCACGAGCGTCGTCTTGCCGGTCCCGGGCCCACCCGTCACGATCGAGAGCGGTCGCGTCAAACCGATCCGGAGCGCCTCGGCGGAGGCCGGATCCTCCTCTCCCGCAAGCCGCGCCATCACATCCTCGGTCCAGGTCGGGTCGAGCTCGAAATCCGGTGCCGCGCTGCGGGCAGCGACGTGCTCGGCCAACCTGAACTCGGCTTCGTATTCGCGGGCGAGATAGAGGCGCCCACGCTCGTCGAGGACGAAGGGACGCGGTTCACCTTCGTCCCCAGCACGCGTCACGAGAGAACTCGCGGCGATCGATTCGATCCAGACCTCGACGTCGTCGTGGGTCTGGAGCACCGAGACCTGCCGGACTTCGTCTCCTTGCTCGGTGACCAGCCCGTCGAGGGCGAGTCGTCGTAGATCCGCGCAGACGTGCCCCTTCGCCTGTTGGTGACAGACGACGGCCGCCGCCCAGCGCATCCCTTCGTCCGCCTCGGCGTAGAGCGAGGTCAGCCGACGGGCAAACTGCGCGTCGAGAGCGGAGATCACGCCCTGCTCGCGCATCCGGACGAGCACCTCGCGACCGTCGTCTCCGCCCGGCGGCAGGCCGCCCCCACCGGTTCCTTCCCGCGATTCGGTTTCGTTCAGCTCGGAAAACAAGTCGAGGGTCATGCGGCGTGCTCCCCGGCGTCTTGCCCAAGGAGTGCGGCCACCCCCTCGACGACCGCGCGCGGCGGCCGGTCGTGGAAGACGCCGCAGAGGGGCGCGTGCTCCGGCGCGAAGCCGCGGAGGAAGAGGTAGTAGATTCCGCCGAAGTCGCGCTCGTATTCGTAGCTCGCGTCGCAGGCGGCGAGATGACGATCGAGAGCCACCGTGTAGAGCAGGTACTGGAGCACGTAGTCGTGCTCGATCATCGGTGCGACCAACGCGTCGGGGAGATAGTCGGCCTGGCGCGCACCGAGATGGTTCGACTTGTAGTCGACCAGGAAGTAGCGATCGCCGTCGTAGAAGACGGCGTCGATGAAGCCGCGAAGGAACCCGCGGAGCGCGGGGAACCCAAGGCGCGCCGCGAAGGGCGCGTAACGCTGGAGCGGAGAGCGGTCGGGCGCGAGAGAGAGCACCTCCGCGAGCGCCGCCGGGGTGAAGCCCGGGCTCGGTGCCGCAAGGGTGAACTCCATCTCGGGCAGGAGCGCGCGCGGGCCCAGGTCCGCCAATCGGAAAGGGGTCGGCTCTGAGCGGAGCGGCGTCGTCGCGACCGCGTCGACGACGCCCAGCGCCGTGTCGACGAGCCCCGCGTCCATTCCGCTGGCCTCGAGCAAGCGAAGCGTCTCCGCGCGATGGGGCTCGGTTCCATTCACCGCGACCGTGGGAAAATCGACTTCTTCGAGGACCGCGTGCAGGAAGGTCCCCGCCTCGGCGCCCCGCGGAAAGAGGTGGAGGTTCCGAGCGAGATCCGGCGCTTCCGGCGCGACGTCATCCTCTTCTGCGACGTCCACCGCCACGTCACGGTCCCGGCCCAGCACCAGACTCCCCGCTGCGGGGATCGTCGCGGCGTGCCCTTCGCGGGTGAGCGCCGTGAAGCTCGTCGTCCGGGTCGCGGCGGGCAGCGCGGCGGGCGGCTCCGGCGGGGAGAGCGGGGCGAAGTCAGGGAGCTCGCCCTTCCAGGCGGCGCGCCGCGAGAGATCCATCGTCTCGACCGAGACCGAAGCGACGCCGTCCGCGCAGATCGACTCGAAGACGCCAACCCAATCGTCGTCCGTCCACTCCTTGAGCTCCTCGTTCGGCTCGCCCGCGCCCGAGAGGAGCGAAGCGAGCGGCGTCTTCGGCGCGGTCTCGATCGCCCCCCATCCGATCACGCACTCGTGGCGCGCGCGGGTCAGGCCGACGTAGAGCAGCCGCAGCTCCTCCGAGAACGTCTCCGCCTTCTCGGCGTCGACGCTCTCCTTCGCCCTCGACAGATCGAGACTCCGCTTTCCGCTCGTCTCGTCGTGGAAGCGGACAGGCGGCTTGCCTCGTGCGGCAGCGCTTGCCGCCTCGGGGCTTTCCCACAGGAAGGGCAGATAGACGACGGGATACTCGAGCCCCTTGCTGCCATGCAGGGTCACGAGCTGGACGGCGCGGTCGTCGCGTTCGAGGCGGAGCAGCGACGCGTCTCCCCCGAAGATCGAGCGCGCTTCCGCAGAGGCGATCGCACGGTCGAGCGCGACCTGAAGACCACCGCGGGAGGGACGGTTTTCGCTCGCATAGCGTTGGAGCATCTCGGCGAGATGGAGCCAGTTCGTGATCCGCCGCTCGCCGTCCCGGAAGGCGAGCACGCGTTCGCTCACGCCTTCGCGACGCCGCCAGGTCTCGAACGCGCGTCCGAAGCCCCACTGGGTCCAGATCCGACCGTATTCGGCATAGCGCTCCGAGATCCCCGCCAGCGCCGGCGAGTCGTCGGACAGTGCAGCCAGCTGCGCCGCCTCGGCCCCGTGCGCCCCGGTCGAGAGCGCCCCCCGCAGTCGCGCCGGGTCCGTCGGATAGAGCATCGCCTGGAGCACGCTCGAAAGCTCCCATGCCTCCCTCGACTCGAAGACGTCGGCTTCGCCCCGGTCGACGCAGGGGATGCCCAGGGACTCGAGCGCTTCCCGCATCAAACGGATCTCGCTCTTCTTGCGACAGAGGATCGCGATGTCCGAAGGCGCGAGCGAGGCCTCGCCGACCTTCGCGCCGGACTCGAGACGGCGGGCCAGATCGTTCGCGACGCCGCGCACGACCAGCGTCCGACCGTGTCGCGTCTTCAGCATCGATTCGACCGCGACGCTCTCCCCGGTCGCAGGCTCCACGCTCTCTCGCTCGAGCAGGAGCACGCGCAGCGCGCCGTCGACGCCGGGGCCCGGATCGAATTCCGACTTGAAGTCGGGGCGGGGCCCGACCGGCGCGAAATCGATCGCATCGACGCGGAATGGGTTCTCCGGCCGAGCGAAGAGCGCGTTCACCGAGGCGATCAGCCCCGGATCGGATCGGTAGTTGCGCTCGAGTCCGTAGACCGACGCGCCCGCGTCGGCATGAGCCGAGAGATAGGTGAAGACGTCGGCGCCGCGAAACGAGTAGATCGCTTGCTTCGGATCCCCGATCAGTACGAGACCGAGCCCAGCGGAATCCGGCGCTTCGTGCCAGACCTTCCGGAAGACGTCGTACTGGACCGGGTCCGTGTCCTGAAACTCGTCGATCAGCGCGATCCGGTAGCGATCCCGGAGCAGCACGGTCAGCCGCTCCCCCCCGCTCCCGCGAAGCGCCCGACGCACCTCGCTCAGGAGATCGTCGAAGAAGTAAAGGTGGCGCTCGTCGCGACGGCGCTCGGACTCCTTCCTCGCGAGCTCGACGAACCGGCGACGGAGTTCGAGGACCCGCGCCTCGCGCAGCCCTTCGAGTTCGTCCGTTTGGGCCTGGACGACGTCGAAGTCCGCGATGACCGCGTGGGCGACCGGGTCCTGCCCCTTCAATGCGCCCTTCGCGAGACCCGCGGTCGTGAACTGCGAGAAGTGCTTCTGCGGGAGCGGGAAACACGTGACCGCCCCGTCGTCATTGCCGGCGTCTTCGATTCGGGTGGCCAGGGCGTCGAAGAAGGGCAGGAACTGCGCGTCGATCCGTTCGAGGTTGTAGCTGCCCTTTTTCATGCGACCGGGGACGGCAAACTGGGACCGGAGATCGTCCCGGGCGCCCCGCCAGTTCGCGGCCCACCGCCGGCGCGCCGACGCTGCCTCGGCGACCCGCGTGGAGAGGTCGATGTCGTCGTCGCGAGTTCGCGGGGGCAGCAGCGGCATGTCGTCGTCCGCACCCAGCTGCTTCAGGATCTTTCCGTAGAGGGCCTCCGGCGCGAACGCCCACTTCGACCCCGGGCCGTCGACCAGCCACCGGACCATCGACGGGTCCTCGTCCGCGAGGATCCGTCGAAAGAGGTCATGGGCGAGGGCCTGCTCGATCGGCTTCGCCTTCTCGACGAGCTCCGCATCGAAGGGCATCCCACCCTCGAAGGCGTTCTCCTGAAGCGTGCGCTGGCAGAAACCGTGGATCGTGAAGATCGCGGCTTCGTCGAACCCGGAGAGCGCGCGTAGCAGCGCATCGCCCGCCGGATCCTCAGCGGCCTTCGCCGCCAGCTCCCGGAGGCGCGCTTCCGTCTCCGGGTCCTTGTCGCCCAACGCCGCCCCTTGCTGCGCCCGTTCCCCGGCGGCGATCACTTCGAGAATTCGACTCCGAACGCGCTCGCGGAGCTCCGCCGTCGCGGCGTTCGTGTAGGTGACGACCAGGATCTCCTTCGGCTCCAGGCGCTGCTCGACCAGCAGCCGCACGTAGAGTGTCGTCAGGGTGTAGGTCTTACCCGTACCGGCACTCGCTTCGATGAGCGAAGTCCCCAAGAGCGGCAGCGTCCACGGATCGAGCGCGTTCACGAAGCGTGCTCCTTCCGCGCGTCGAAGAGCGGCTGGTAGATCGCACGCGCCAGCCCTTCGAAGTCGACGTCCTCGACGCCCGGGATGGCCTCCGAGAGCGGAGACCGCCCTTCCCAGAGTCGCAGCATCTCGAGCTCTCGCTGGGCCTCCGGGGCGGGACCGAAAGCGCTCGAGCCGCTGCCGTAGAAGTGGAGATTCGCCGCGCGACGCGCCTTGTCCGGATCATCCCCGGCGCCGGCCGCGTAGACCCGCGAGGTGTCGGGAAAGAAGGGCAAGGGACCGTCACCGGCTTCGAGGGCCCACTCCGCCAGCCGGGCAAGCTCGCGGCGCGCGTCCCTCACGGGCTGGAATTCGACGACAGGCTCGGGATGCTTTTTCGAATCCTGAGGGCGTCCAACAAGCACCGTATGCGGCGCGAGCACCGCGCCGGTCTCCACACAGGCGCACAGGAAGAGATGACGGATCCACTCCTCGAGCTCCCCGCGCCCCCCGAGCCGGGTGAAGCGCGCGAGGATCCGGGCGTCGGGCGTGAGGCGATCGAGCCGACCCGTGAGACGGACGGTCGCGCCGGAGGCGAGCGCGAGCTCGACCGTGCCGGTGTGATCCGGGAGCGCGCCAGATCGGCGGCGCACCGCCGCGATCCGCGCGATCTCGAGCACGTCGTTCTGGATGTTGCGCAGGGTGGCCAGCCCCGGGACACCGCGCGGCGTGGACGCGGACGCCGCGAGTCGCGCCAGAGCCTCCTCCGGCGTCGCCCCCTCCTCCATCGCCTGGAGCATCGCGCTTCCGAGCCCCCAACGATCGCGACCGTCGAGGGTGAAGGGATCGAGTTCGTCGACGACGTCTTCTTCCTGGGGAAGTCGGATGCGCAGACGATCGCGCAGGAACGTCCGGGACGGCAGCGCGATCCGATGGACCAACGTCTCGAGGGCGAGATCCGTAACGGGTGCTTCGGCAGACTCCACCTCGATCGGATCCTCGAGGAAGCGACGCCAGCTCCCGCCACTGGCCTCGAGGGCCGCGCGGCGGGCACGGGCGGCGGCGAATGCGTCGGGGTCGATGCCACGACGCCCCACTTCCGGGTTCCCCGCGAAGTAGCTCGGGTTGAACCCGTGGAGCGGGGGGGACGCAACTGTTCATCCGCCTCGAGCTAAAATCTCTGTACGTGGCACACGCAGAGAAACTCAACGGATTCAGCGTGCAGCCGCAACGTAAGGGGCTGAGATCGTCACGCGTCACGCAGCACAACACGCAACACCGACA
>PAQX01000059.1 GCA_002709835.1 Deltaproteobacteria bacterium | reverse complement strand
CGGATCGTCCGGTCCGCCAAATAATCCCCAACTTTGGCTGACGCCGTGTCAGAATACAGGCGGGGAGGGGGTTGGCATGGGCAATCTGATCCGTTTAAGCTCGGCGCGCGCTCGAGGGAGCAAGTCGGTCGATCTCATGGAAGATCCCGACGACCGTCGGATAGGATGGGCTCCTCATCAGGAAATGCGCGGTGAGACGGTCGGGTCGACGCCGCCCCGAGAGGAATGGATGCTCGACCAGCTCGATCGACGTGACCGCCTCCGGCTGGTCGAGTTCGTCTGTTCCTTCGCTTGGGCCGACCTCGAGGTCAAGCCGGAGGAACGCGTCTTCATCTCCCGCCTTATCAGCCGACTGGAGCTCGACGAGGAGGAGAACCTCAAGGTCCAGCAGTGGCTGGATCGCCCGCCGAGCCTCGACGGCCTCGATCCGATTTCGATCCCGCCGGCCCATCGCCGGATCTTCCTGGAGGAGATCGAAGGCTTGATCGAGTCCGACGGCGAAGTCTCGGAAGAAGAGCGCGACTCCCTCGAGATCTTCAAGCAGCTGCTCGGCGACTAGGCATTCGCCTTCTCCGTCGCCTGCGAGCGCTCTGCGAGGAGTTCTGGTGCTAGGCGGACGGGCTTTTGCCCCTTCTACGCGTTCGAGCTTTTCGGGCGCTTGGGGGGCAGGGGGATGAGCATCGACGTCGTGTCGATGACCTCCTGGTAGTTCGCGCGGCGTTCGAGAGAGCGCTTCTCGAGGGCCGGGATGCTGAAGCCGAGGAACATTGCGGTCATCGCGAGCGGCGCCAGGATCGCGAGCCTGGCCCAGGCGGGATCCGCGGCGAGACCGAAGAGCCAGAGGCTCCACCAGATCATCATCTCACCGAGATAATTAGGGTGGCGGGAGTAGCGCCAGAGGCCCGTGCGCAGTGTCTCGCCCGGCTTGCGGATCTTCGCGAACGCATGGAGCTGAGCGTCGGCGATCCACTCGAACGCGATCCCGCCCAGGCCGATGGCGAAGGCGAGGGCGTCGATCCACGAGAGCGGGGCATCGCTCGTGACGGCGGCGGGCCAGGCGGCGACCAGGCCGACGAATACGATCACGGTAGGGAAGAAGTGGACGCCCGCGAAGCTCACCAGCCAATATGAGCGCGGGAACATCACGCGGAAGTCCGCGTAGCGCCAATCCTCGTGATCCATGCCCGTCCAGCCCCGCGTCCAGTTCCAGGTGAGGCGCGCGCCCCAGACGAAGAGCACGCCGAAGATCGCCCAGGCGCGCAGATCGAGGGCGACGGATTCAGGCAGACCGATCCAGTAGAGCACGACCAACGGCGGGATCACGCTCCAGTAGGCGTCGTAGAAGCTCGAATTGTCGTAGGTCATGCTCCAACCGAAGATCACGATCGTCGCCACGGCGTCGGCGGCGAAGGTCCTCCAGATCGGATCTTCGATCGGGGCGTAGGCGAGGGTGGCGATGCCGGCGCCGATCGCCATGACGTAGGAAGCGACGATCAAGGCGAGGGCGCGCGGGCGCGGGATGGCGGCAGAAGCGGATTCGCTCAGCGTAATTCGGTCTCCGTTCGAGGCACGAGAGGGGGCGGCTGGGGTCAGCCGGCGACCTTGCGGTCTCCGTCCCAGAAGGCTTCGCGCAGCTTGTACTTCTGGAGCTTGCCCGTCGCGGTGCGCGGGAGCTCTTCGACGAAGCGGATCTGCGTCGGGCACTTGAAGTGGGCCAAGTTGTCGCGGCAATGCTTGATCAGCTCGTCCTCGGTCGCGTCTTGGCCCTCGCGGGTTACGATCAGGGCGACCGGCGTCTCGCCCCACTTCTCGTGGGGGACGCCGATGACGGCGCACTCGAGTACGGCGGCGTGCTGGAAGAGGCAGTCCTCGATCTCCGGGCTCGAGATGTTCTCGCCGCCCGAGATGATGACGTCCTTCTTCCGGTCGACGATATGGATGTTCTCCACCTCGTCCCAGACGGCGAGGTCGCCGGTGTGAAAGTAGCCGTCGTAGATCGCCGCATCGGTCTGATCTGGCTGCTCGTAGCAGCCGGCGAAGACAACGTTGCTCCGCGCGCAGATCTCGCCGACGGACTTGCCGTCCTTCGGGACCGGGTTGCCGTCGTCGTCGAGGAGCTGCAGGTCGACGCCGATTCCTGCGACGCCCGCTCGGGAACGGCGCGCCCAGTCCTCTGCGTCGCAATTCGCGTCGGGTCGGGAGATCGTGAGCAGCGGCGCGGTCTCGGTCAGGCCGTAGATCTGCATGAACTGCCAGCCCATCTCCTTCTCGAGACGCTCGATGAAGGCGGAGGGCGGGGGCGCCCCCGCGACGGTGAAGCGCGGCTTCGTCTGGACGTCGAAGCGCTCCTTGTTCGGTGTGTCGAGGATCGTGCGGAGCACGGCGGGCGCCATACACGCGAAGGTCACCCCCTCGTCCGCGATCAGCTGCAGGATGTCGTCGCCATCGATCGCGCGCAGGATCACGTGCTTGCCGGCGAGGGCGGTCATTGCGAACACGCCGCCCCAGCCGTTGCAGTGGAACATTGGCAGCGTCCACAGCTCGACGTCGTCGTGGGTCAGGCCGTTGTGGACGATCATGTTGTACGCGTTCAAGTACGAGTTGCGATGGGTCATGATCACGCCCTTGGGGCGGCTCGTGGTCCCACTCGTGTAGTTGATCGAGACGGTCTCGTTCTCGCCGATCTCGGGGCGCGTAGGGGGTGTGGCGCTGGCCTTCTGGACCAGCTCGTTCCAGTCGACCCAGCCTGCGGGCGTTTCGCCCTCGTCCTTGGCGACGATCCAGTGCTCGACGTCCGGGAGGTTGGCGCGGATTTCGTCCACCACCGCGGTGTATTCCCAGTCGACGAGGACGGCGCGCACTCCGGCGTGGTTCAGGATGTACTCGTGATCCGCGGCGACGAGGCGATAGTTCAGCGGGACGAGGATGATCCCGACCTGCGCCGTTGCGTAGAAGCTCTCGAGATAGAAGTGGGAGTTCGGGCTGAGCATGCAGACCCGGTCGCCGCGCTCGAGGCCGAGGTCGAGAAGGGCGTTCGAGAGTCGGTCCACCCGCGCGTTGAACTCGCGATACGTGTACGCCCGCGGGCCATCGACGATCGCGGTCTTCTCCGGATACAGGCGTACGGCGCGGTCCAGAAAATCGGTGACGAGCATGGGGACTTCCATGGCAATCTCCTCGGCTGGGATCGAGCCGGGCGGACGCTCCCACGCGGCGGAGCGCGAGTGTAGAGGGCCGCGGCGGAAGGGGGGAGGGGCGCCGTGCGACCGCGGGACCGGTCGAGTCGAGTCGGAACGGGCCCGGCGAGCCGCGATCGGCCGGGGGGATTGCTAACGTCCGGGAACCGGCCGGGAGCCGGGTTCAGGCGGGGTCATGCCGACCCTGCGATCGAGGGGTGAGATGAGCCAGCGCGTGACGTCTATGGATCTCTGGGCCGATGAAGGCGATGCCAAGGAAGAGGCCGACCCGGGGCTGGGGTTGCGGATGCTCAAGACGCGGACCGTGCTCGTGAACGGCCCCGTCGACCAGAAGCTGGCGGAGAAGGTGATGGGCCAGCTCCTCATTCTGGACGCCGACAACCACGACCCGATCCGGGTGATGATCACGTCCCAGGGCGGTCACGTGGACTCGGGCTTCGCCATCCATGACATGCTGCGCTTCATCGAGTCCGACGTGATCACGATCGGCGCTGGCTGGTGCGCCTCGATCGCCGTGCCGATCCTCTTCGGCGCGCCGAAGGAGCGCCGCTTCTCTCTGCCGCACACCCGCTTCCTGCTCCATCAGCCGAGCGGCGGCGCGGGCGGTCAGGCCACCGACATCCGGATCGAGGCGGAGGAGATCCTGAAGGTCCGCGAGCGCCTCAACAACCTGATCGCCGACGAGACCGGCCAGACCGTCGAGAAGGTCACCAAGGACAGCGACCGCAACTTCTGGATGAACGCGGACGAGGCCTGCGAGTACGGTCTCGTCTCGAAGGTCGTCAAGAGCGCAACGGAGCTGCCCTAGACGCTCCGGAACCGGGGCTCGTCAGAGCTTGAAGCTTTCTCCGCAGCCGCAGGTCTCTTCTGCGGCGGGATTGTCGATCTTGAAGCCCGCGTCGTTGAGCGCGTCCGAGAAGTCGATGGTGATCCCGTCGAGGAAGGTCGCGCTCTCGGGGTCGACCCAGACCTTGAGTCCATGGAACTCGAGCTCGTCGTCGTCGTCCCGCAGGTCGCCGTCGAAGACGAGCTCGTAGCGCATGCCACTGCAGCCGCCGTTCTTGACGGCGACGCGGAGCGCCGTGTGACCCTCAGGGCTCGAGGCGAGGAGGCTCTTCGCCTTCTCGGCGGCGGCTTCGGTGAGTGCGAGATTGACCATGTTCCGATCCTTCGGTCTGTCGGGCGCCGTGCCTAATGGGGCACGGAGGAAGAGCGAGAGAGAGTAGGGAGCACGATGGGCTCGGTCGTTTCGAGCGCACCGGCGCAGAGGTCGGCAAGGGAGACGGCTTCGAGCGAGCGTCGGATGTCACGGCCCAGGGTGCGCCAGAGCGAGGTCACCGCGCAGGTCGTCGTGCGCTGGCAGTCGAGGCGCTCGGTCGGGCTGCAGTCGCAGGTCGTGCCCGGTAGGAAGCTGTAGTCGAGGGCGTGGATCGCGTCCCAGACGCTGATCGCGCCGGCTTCGCGGGAGAGGCGATAGCCCCCGTTGGCGCCGCGCACGCTCTCGACCAGTCCCGCCATCCGGAGCTGTCGCATCAGCTTCGCGGCGTAGACGTCCGAGAGACCCTCGGCGGCCGCGATCCGGGCAATCGGGACCGGGCAGGGGGCGTCCTCGCCGCCCTCGACGAGTTCGCCAAGCGCGACCTGAAGGAGGCATCGGAGCCCCGTCTCTTCCCGAGCCAGCAGGTGCACGGCGCGGAGTCTACGATAGAGTACCGATCGGTCAAGATTTCACCGGCGGGACCCGCCTCGAAGGCGCAGTCCAGCGGTCGACGGGCGGCAATCCGAACCCGCGGCCCCTTGTAGGACGGGCGCAGGGCTCCGATCGCTGTCAAACTGAGCGCCCGGGCCTTCGGACGGAGCCTGCGGTTCTCTGCTCATCTCCCCGATCCCAAAGCCTTTTCCGTCGGGCTCGCACCGAACCCGTGCCCGACAGGAGACAGGAGCTTCCGACTCGTGCCCCCGAACGAGAACCCTCTCGCCGTCCTCGAGGACCGCCATGCACGGCCCCTCCGCGATCTCCGGATCTCGGTGACGGACAAGTGCAATTTTCGCTGCCCCTACTGCATGCCGGCGGAGATCTTCGGCGAGAAGTACCCCTTCCTCGAGCGCGACGAGATTCTGAACTTCGAGGAGGTCGAGCGCCTGGTCCGCCTCTTCGTGGGCTTCGGCGTCGAGAAGCTCCGGATCACCGGCGGCGAGCCTCTCCTCCGCAACGGCATCCAGGACCTGATCGTCCAGCTCCGGCAGGTGGGGCGCGACACGGGCGCCGACCTGGACATCGCGATGACCACCAACGGAAGTCTGCTGCGCCGCTGGGCCAAGGACCTGGCCGCAGCCGGGCTCGATCGCGTGACCGTTTCCCTCGACAGCCTCGACCCGGACGTCTTCCACCAGATGAACGGCGAACGCTTCGGCGTCGAACGCGTCCTCGACGGGATCGCCGCCGCCGAGGAAGCGGGCCTCGGCCCGATCAAGGTGAACACCGTCGTTCAGCGCGGTGTGAACGACCACCTGCTAGTCGACCTCGCGAGGCACTTCCACGGGACGGGCCATATCCTGCGCTTCATCGAGTTCATGGACGTGGGCACCCTCAACCAGTGGAAGATGGACGAGGTGGTGACCGGCAAGGAGATCGTCGAGCGGATCTCGGCGGAGCTCCCCCTCGAACCCGCCGACGCGAACTACCGAGGCGAGGTCGCCGCGCGCTACCGCTACACCGACGGCGGCGGCGAGATCGGTGTCATCACGAGCGTGTCGTCCCCGTTCTGCGGCGACTGCACCCGCGCCCGCCTCACGGTCGAAGGCCAGCTCGTCACTTGTCTCTTCGCCGATGGCGGAATCGATCTGCGCGAGCCCATGCGGTCCGGCAAGGACGACGAGACCCTCCGCCAGCTGATCGCGTCCACGTGGACGAACCGGACGGATCGCTACTCCGAAGACCGGGCCGGTCTGATCCAGATCGACGGCACGACGCCGAAGCGCGAGCGCGTCGAGATGTATCACATCGGCGGGTAGCCCCCGGGCCTTCGGTCAGTCAGGGAAGCAGACGCTCGCGTCGCTCGGGATCGGCTGAGGCTGATTTCGTCGGCGGCTTCCCATACGCTTCGTGCATGGAAAAGCTCGCCTACCTGCTCTGGAACGACGACCCGAATCGCTCGCCCGACGGCTTCCGCGACCAGCTGCTTGCGAATCTCCCGAAGCCGCTCGCCGAGGCGGGCGCGGGTCGGGTCAAGGTGATCGCGACCGACTCCGCCGTCGAGGCCGGCGCGGCGCTGCATCTGGGGGCGCATCGGCCCGACGCGCTCGTCACTCTCTGGCTCGAATGCGCCCAGGACCGCGCTCCCGCGGAGGCCGTGTTGGCCGCCACCTGCGATCGGCTCGCTGGCTATCTCGTCGCCGAGTCGCATCCGCTGCGCGTGGCCACGCCGGAAGGGGGCCTCGGAAAGCGCATGCCCGGCTTCACCCTGGTCGGCTGCATCGAGCCCGCGCCCCGCGTCGATCATCACACCTTCGTGACGACGTGGGAACGCGTCCACCGGGACGTCGCCATCGCCGTCCAGTCGACTTTCTCCTACGTGCGGAACGAGGTGGTCCGGCCGCTCACCGACGGTGCGCCGCCCTGGGGTGGCATCGTCGAAGAGGGCTTCCCCCTCGAAGCCCTCGAGAATCCGCAGGTCTTCTACGACGCCGTCGGCGACGACGCAAAGTACCGGGACCATCTCAAGCAGATGGTCGACAGCTGCGGCGCCTTCCTCGACATGGAGAAGGTGGATTCGCACCCGATGAGCGAGTACCGCTTCTACTGATCCACCGGCGGCTGGGCCGTCGAAGGAGGGCTAGCGAAGCGTCGCCTCGCGCAGTCCGTCCAGGGCTTCCTGGAGACCGAGTACGCGCTCGTTCACCAGGTCGACGGCACCGTCGACGCGGTCGAGAGCGGCTTCGGCGCCGTCGGCTCGGGCGGTCTCCGAATCGATCCGTTCGACGGCGGCCGCGAGGGCCTGCTCGTACTCAGAGCTGCGGGCCTCGAGGTTCGCGACGTCGCGGGACTGCTTCAGGTTGATCGCGATCGAGCCGAGCAGGAGACCGGCCAGGACCAGCAGAACGAGGCCGGAGCGCCCCTTATTTTCCGTGGAGTCGGGTCCGTCGGCGAACTCGGGCTCGTCGACTTCGAGCTCGGTCGCAGCGGCGGTGTCGAGATCGTCGACCTCGAGCTCTGGGCGATCATCTTCCAGTTCGTCGGCGGTCGGGAGGGTCGAGATCGGGTTGGACATCGTCGGGGGGCTCCTGGCCGGGGCCGCTCCCGGAAGGGGAGCGGAACTTTGCGGGACACGCGTCTCGAGTCGGAGTAGCAAATGCCCCGAACGAACGCTCCGTCACAAAGCCGACTGAGCGCCCGGAATCGTCCGGGCTTCCGGTTCGGAGACGTTCGTCGTCGTACGAATCGCCTCAGAATGTGTCAGTCCGTCACCATGCCCGTCCGGGTGTGAAGCACGCGGCGCACCACCGGCTCGAATTCTTCCAGGGGCAGCTTTTCCCCGTTCGGTTCGAAGGCGGCCTGGTCGTAGCGCTCGCAGAACTCCGCACAGTCGTCGTACCACTCGTGTCCGGCGAACTGGTCACGGGCGTTCCGGTCCATGCCGATGTGGTGCCAGAAGTAGTAGCCCTGGAAGACGCCGTGGTGCTCGACGATCCAGTGGACTCGAGGCGAGACGTAGGGCTTCAGGATCGCGGCGCCGACCTCTGGGTGGTTGTTGGGTGCGAGGGTGTCGCCGATGTCGTGGAGGAGCGCGGCGACGACATATTCCTCGTCCCGCCCGTCGCGCATCGCCAGGGTCGCCGTCTGGAGGCTGTGGGTCAGCCGGTCGACGGCGAAGCCGCCGTAGTCGCCGTCGAGGAGTCGAAGGTGGGCGAGCACGCGGTCGGCCACGCCGTTGCAGAGCTCGGCGTGGTGGCTTCCGATGATCTGCCAGTCTTCTTTGGTGCCGTTCTTCATCTGGTGGAAGGCGGCACGGAGTTCGGTCTTCGGTTCGGCGCTCATGGGAGGCTCCTCGCGGGTGCAAGTCAACGCTAACCGACCCGCGGCTGGGGTCCGGGACTCGGGGTCGATCGGGCGGGCGGCCGACGAACCGGGATTCTGCGATTCTCGCCGTCGTTGCAGGCCGATCACGAGGCCTGCGCCGAGGAGGGACCGTGACGAAGATCGACGACCTGCCCACGCCTTCGCTCGTCGTCGATGCGGCGCGCCTCGAAGCCAACCTGGCTGCCATGGCGGAGGCCCGGCCCGGCGCTTCGCTTCGGCCCCACGTGAAGGCCCACAAATGCACTGCGCTCGCGAAGCGGCAGGTCGCCCACGGTCACCGGACGTTTTGCGCCGCCACGATCCGCGAGATTGAGGGGATGGCCGCCGCGGGACTCGGGGAGGATCTGCTCCTCGCCAATGAAGTCCTCGACGCGACGCGGCTCGGCGTCGTCGCCGAGCAGGGGGCGCGCGTCACGGTCGCGGTGGACTCGGAAGAGACGATCGAGGCGGCTGCACGGGGCGGGGTCCAGGAAGTCCTGATCGACGTGAACGTCGGGCTTCCGCGCTGCGGCTGCGCGCCGGAGGAAGCGGGGCGACTCGGCGAGCGCGCACGAGCGGCCGGGCTCGAGGTCCGGGGCGTGATGGGGTACGAGGGACACGTCGTGGGCAACGCCGATCGCGCCGCTCGAGAAGAAGGTTGTCGCGTGAGCATGGAGAAGCTCGTCGTGGCCCACGCCGACGTCGGCGGCGACGTCCTCTCCGCCGGGGGAACCGGGACCTACGACTGCAACACCTGGGCGAACGAGATCCAGGCCGGATCCTACGCCCTGATGGACACGGCCTACGCGACCCTCGACTTGCCCTTCCGGCAGGCCTTCTTCGTGTTGTCGACGGTCGTCTCGATCGCGCCGGCGGGCGCGGGCTATTTGATCGGGGACGCCGGGCTCAAGGCGTTCGGCATGGATCACGGCAATCCCCATCTACCCGGCGGCCGCGTGCTCTTCTGCTCCGACGAACACGTGACCTTCCTCGCTGGACGCGCCGAAGAGGACACGGCGCCGTCTCCGATCGAATGGGAGCTCGGCGTGAGTCCGAAGATCGGAGACCGGATCCGCATGGTGCCGGCCCACGTCGATCCGACCCTCGCCTATCACGACCGCCTCTACGTGGCGGACGGCGAAGACATCGTCGACGAATGGCCGGTCGACCTTCGCGGCTGGACCCCGATCGACTGATCCCCCAGATCGCGGAGTCCGGCGGGTCGGGCGGGCCCCGTGTGAGGCGATCTTCAGATCGGATCGAAGCGAAGAAAGCGCGCGCTCCGCGAGGAAACCGTCGACCAGGGGCCTTCGATCTCGAAGCGCGCGTTGCTCGCGGGCGTGAAACCGCTCCGAAGAGCAGCGAGGGCGGCCTCGTTGCCGCCTGCCAACTCGATCGCCAGTATGCTGATCCCCGGGTTGTGGGCGAGGAGGAGCAGGGTCTCGAATTTCTCGTCGACGAGCGTGAGCCCGTCGAGCAGGCCCGCGGCCGTCGCGTTGTAGAGGCTCGGTTCGAAGGTGGCCTCGCGCGGTTCGTCGAGGGCTGCCGCGATGCACTCCCAGGTCTGGCGGCAGCGGAGCGCGGTCGAAGAGAGCGCGTGGTCGGGGACGAGGCCGTCGCGCAGGAGGCTCCGGCCGACGTGGTGGGCCGCATCGCGCCCCTCGTCGGTCAGCGGNCGGTCGTNATCGCGCGCGGCGAGCGCGCTCTGCTTTGCGTGACGCATGAGGATCAGGGTCCGCGGCATGCCGTAAGGACTAGCAGGCGCAGGCGAGNGACGCCGCGATCCGCNTCGCGCTATCCTGCTNNCNANCGNCNGTGANCGGCCGNGCGAGAGGAGTTNGGGGCCCATGCGCGAAGCGAAGTTCGGAATNGGCGACGTGGTCGCCCATCGCTTCCGTCCGTTCCGGGGCGTGATCTTCGACGTCGACCCGCTCTTCAATCACACAGAGGAGTGGTGGCTCTCGATCCCCGAAGAGGTCCGGCCCGCCAAGGATCAGCCCTACTACCACCTCTTCGCCGAGACCGAGGACTCGACCTACGTGGCCTACGTTTCGGAGCAGAATCTGGTGCCGGACCGGGACGCAGGTCCGTGCCGCCACCCCCAGCTCGACCTCGTCTTCGACCGCTTCGAGGATGGGTTCTATGTGCTGAAGGAACGCCCGCAGAACTGACGTTCTTGCGGTGCGATGAGATCGGGCGCCGCTGCTAGAGGCTGCAGCTCGGTCGCGGTCGCGGTTCCGGCTTTGGAAAGCGTCGCTGCATCTCCTCGAGCGGCGTGTCCTTGAACTCTCGGATGACCTTGAGCCGGCACTCACGCAGGTCGTCCCCGCTCTGCCCCTGGCAGACCGCGGTGACCTGCGCGCTCACGTAGTCCGACTTCGACGGCGTGCGTTCGCAGCTCGCCAGAACGAGTGCGCTCAGGAGGAAGGTGAGGACGCTTCCGTGGCGGAGCGCCCGTGAAGTTCTCTCAGACATGTTTCCCTTCATCCGTGCGGTTCAGTTCGCCCCCGTCAAGGATTCGAGCCGTAGGCCTGTGCCGGAAGCCAGGTCGCGAGCTCCGGCCACACAAAGATGAGGGCGAGGCCGATCAGCTGCAAGCCCACGAACGGAAGGATCCCTACGTAGAGCGTTCGCACATCGATTTCGGGGGGCGCGACGCCCTTGACGTAGAAGAGCGCGAAGCCGACCGGCGGGGTCAGGAAGGACGTCTGGAGGCAGACCGCGAACAGGACGGTGAACCAGACGAGGTCGAAGCCGAGCTCGACGACGATGGGGGCGACCAGTGGCAGGACGATGAAGGTGATCTCGATCCAGTCGAGGAAGAAGCCGAGGAGGAAGGTCACGAAGAGGATCGAGAGGACGACGCCGTTCGGACCGAAGGGGAGACCGAGCAGGCCCCGAGCGATCAACTCGTCCCCGCCGAGACCGCGCAGGACGAGGGCGAAGGCGGACGCGCCGACGAAGATCCCGAAGAGGTAGCCGGTCGTGAGGCTCGTCTCTCGGAGCACGTCCTGAAGCACGCTTCGGCCCAGTCGGCCGCGCCACGCGGCCAGGCAGAGCGCCCCGAAGGCGCCTACGCCGGACGCCTCGGTCGGCGTCGCGATTCCGAAGAAGATGCTGCCGAGGACGGCGAGGATCAGCGCGGCGGCGGGCACGATGTCTCGTAGGACCGAGAGTACGAGCGCGACATCGACGTCCTCGGCGTCCTCCGGTGGGGGGGCGATTTCGGGGCGCAGGGCGGGCCACGCGACGAGGAACACGATGTAGAGCGAGGCGAGCAGCAGCCCGGGGATCATCGCGCCGAGGAAGAGATCGCCGACCGACATGGCGAGGCGGTCCGCCATCAGGACGAGCATGATGCTCGGGGGGATCAGGATGCCGAGGGTGCCGACGGCGCAGACGGTGCCCGCGGCGTAGGTGGGCGAATAGCGGGCTTCGAGCATGGGCGGGAGGCCGAGCAGCGCGAGGAGCACGACGCTCGCGCCGATGATCCCCGTGCTCGCGGCGAGAACCACGCCGATCAGCGCGACGGTCACGGCGAGGCCCCCGCGCACCCGCCCGAAGAGCCGGGATACGTTGCGCATCAGGTCCGCTGCGATTCCGGCGCGGTCGAGGAGGAGCCCCATGCACACGAACATGGGCAGGGCGACGAGCACCCAGTTGTCCATCAGGTCCCAGAGGCGATCCGCGACGAGGGACGCATAGCTCCAGTCGACCCCGGTGAAGAAGCCCAGGTCGCGCTCGACGATGATCGCGATCGCCGTGAACAGGATCGCGACGCCCCCGAGGACCCAGGCGACGGGGAAGCCGGAGAGGATGCCCAGGATGAACGAAGCGAACATCGCGACGGCGAGCCACTCGCGAACGCTCATGCTTCGTTCCTCGGGAAGAGGGCACGGAAGGTGCGGCGGATCCGGGTCAAAGTGGCGATCCCGAGCCCGACGAAGGAGAGGGGGAGGAAGGCCTTGAGCAGCCAGCGGTAGGGGAGGCCGCCCGCGGACGCGGATTTTTCGCCGGTCGCGAAGCTGTCGGCGACGAGGGGGAGCGCGCTCCACAGCACCAGGCCGACGAGGGGGAGCTGAAAGAGCAGCAGGCCATAGAAGTCGACCCAGCGCTGGGTGCGGGGCGTCATGCGCTCGCGCAGGACGTCGACCCGGACGTGCCGGTCGTGGACGACGCAGCCGACGATGCCCGCCAGAAACCCGATCGCATAGAGGTGCCACTGGAGTTCCTCCAGCTGAATGAATCCGACGCCGAACACGAAGCGGAGGATGACCGCTGTCACGATGACCGCGATCAGGAGGAGCCAGATCCACGAGATCGCGTTTCCGATCTGGTCGAGCAGGCCATCGGGGCCGCGCAGCGGCGCCTCTTTTTCAGTCGCCATCGGCCGCTCCCCCGGAAGGGCCCGGATAGGCGAGGGCTTGCCAGCGCCCGTATTTTTCCCGGAACGCGCGCTGGTGAGCGAGCACCCGCGCAAACTCCGGATCCGCGCTCGCTTCTTCTTCGAGGACGGCAGTGGAGGCCTCTTCCAGGATCGAAAGGAGCGACGGAGACAACGAAAGCGTCTCGACGCCCTTGCCCGCGAGGCCCTCGAGGACCGCGCCCTGGGCGGCTTCCGCGCGCGCGAAGTTGCGGTAGACGCCATTGCCGCAAGCCAGCTCGATCATCGCGCGGTCGGCGGTGGAGAGCGCGTCCCAGGTCGGTTTGTGAACGACGAGATGGAACGTCGTGTGGGGCTGATGCCAACCCGGGAAGTAGTTGTACTTCGCGACCCGATCGAAGCCGAGGCGTTCGTCGACCCCCGGAAGCGAGTACTCGGTGGCGTCGATCGCTCCCTTTTCGAGGGCCTGGAAGAGCTCGCCGCCGGGCAGGAGCGTGACCGAGGCACCGAGGCGCTGCAGGACGCGCCCGCCCAGTCCCGCGAAGCGGATCTTCAGCCCTTCGACGTCCTCCGGGACGTTCACTTCGTTGCGGAACCAGCCTGCGGTCTCCGGGCCGATCATTCCGCACAGGATGGGCTCGATGCCGAGGGGGCGATAGATCTCGCGGGCGAGGGCATCCCCGCCGCCGCCGACCCACCACGCGGTGTACTCCCAGGGTGTCATTCCGAACGGCACCGCGCCGAAGAGCACGGAGACCGGGCGGCGGCCCTCCTCGTAGCCGAGCCACGTATAGCCGGCTTCGATCTTGCCCCGAGAGACGGCTTCGACGATGGCGAAGGCCGGCACGACTTCGCCCGGATCGTCGATGGACCAGTCGAGACGCCCGTTCGACGCCTCCCTGAGCCGATCTGCCACCTCGAGGGGATTGTCGCCGAGGGCGGGGAGATGAGTGCCGAACGCGCTCGTCACGCGCCAGCGAATCCGGGGGCCGGTCGAGCTGCCCTCGGTCGAATCCATGCCCGGGTCGGAAGTTCCACGAAGAGATCCTGCGGCGAGGGCACCGACCACGAACGCGATCACGACGGCGACGAAGGCTTCGCGTCTGGACAACCGGATCTCCTCTCCGCCGGGAGGCGGCCTGGGACAGGCTTTGCCTAACGCCCGAGTTCCTGAAGGTGTATCTCGATCTCGACCGTCTCGTCGTCCCGGCGCACGGAGAGGGTGACCCGCTCTCCCGGCTCGCGACCGTCGAGGGCATTCGCGAGGGACGCGAATCCATCGATCGGCTCGCCGTCGAGTCCGACCAGGATATCGACGTAGACGCGTCCGTAGCGGTCGGCACGGACGCTCCGGAGCCCCGCACGCGCGGCTTCGCTCCCCGGAGTGACTTCGCGGATGCCGACGCCGGCGATGCCCCAGCGCTGGACGATCTGATCGCTAAGGACGCGCACGCCGAGCCCGACGCGGCGGACCTGCCCGAAGCGGATCAGCTGGGGGACGATCCGCCCGACGGTGTCGATCGGGATCGCGAAGCCGATCCCGGCGCTGGCGCCGCTCGGGCTGTAGATAGCGGTGTTCACGCCGATCACGCGCCCCCGCGAATCGAGCAGGGGCCCCCCTGAGTTGCCCGGATTGATCGAGGCGTCGGTCTGGATCACGTCCTCGATCAGGAAGCCTCCCTGCGTCGGGAATTCGCGCCCAAGGGCGCTGATGATGCCCGTGGTCAGGGTCCGGTCGAGGCCGAAGGGATTGCCGATGGCGAGGACCTTCTGACCGACGGCGAGGCTTGCGCTCGTGCCGAGGGGGAGCGGTTCGAGATCGAGCCCCTCCGTGTCGAAGTGGAGGACGGCGATGTCCTTCCGGGGTTCGACGCCGACGACACGCGCATCTCGCGTCACCCCGGTGGGCAGCGTGATGGAGAAGGCCTGGCCTCCCTCGAGAACGTGGAAGTTCGTGACGACGTGTCCGTGCTCGTCCCAGAGGAAGCCGGAGCCCGCGCCCTGGGGTACCTCGGTCACGTTCATCGAGAAGAAGTCGCGTCGCAGCGCCTTGTTCGTCACGAACACGACCGATGGGTCGGCGCGACGGAAGACGTCCATTGTGTTGCGCTCGCTCTCGAGGAGTGCGGAGGGCTCGTTCGCCGCCGGCGGCGGATTCGCGGTCGCACTCTCCTCGGCGACGACCGTGGGATTCTGATCGGCGATCGCCGGGTTCGGCACGGAGAACACGAAGCTCCCGATCCAGACGCCGAGGAGGATCAGCCCGAGCGAGATCGCCGCCGAGAAGAAGACCCGCATCGCCCGGCCTAGAGCGCGTCCGAGCTGGCGAGCTCGACGGCGGCCTCGGCGAGGGCATCGACCTGCTTGCGGAAACGCTCGGTGTCGCCGCCGTCGCCCATCACCCCCTTCAGGTAGCGGGCGAGCACGCCTTCGACGATCGCAGCCAGGCGCCAGTACTGGAACGCCCGGTAGTAGTCGACGCCGGCGGTGCTCCGCCCGGTGAGTGCCTCGTAGCGGGCGAGCATCTGTTCTCGGGACGGGAAGCCACCGCAGGAGATTGCGGACTCGCCGGTCCCGCTCGCGGTCGGCCGCGCGTCGCCGGGGCCGTTCCAATCGTTCATGAGGTACCCGACGTCGGCCATGGGATCACCGAGGGTGCAGAGCTCCCAGTCGAGCACCGCCGCGATCCTTCCGTTCGCGCCGTCCGAGAGGAAATTGCCCATGCGGAAGTCGCCGTGCACGATCGAGGCGCCTTCCTGTTCGGGCATCTTCGCCTCGAGCAGCGCGTGCGCTTCTTCCATCGCGGCGAGTTCGCGGGTCTTCGACTTCTCCCACTGTCCCTGCCACCGCTTGAGCTGACGCGCGAGATAGGCCTCGCGGCGACCGAGGTCGCCGAGGCCCACGTCGTCGGGCTCGAGGTTGTGGAGGTGGGCGAGGGTCTCGATGATGTGCATCCCGAGCGCCTCTCGCTTGTCCTCGGGGACGACCTCGGCGGTCTGCTCGGGGCTGACCAGGACGTCGCCTTCGACGTATTCCATGACGTAGAAGGGGGCGTCGTTCACGGCTTCGTCCTGGCAGAGCGCGAGGACCGGCGCGACGGGAACCGCGCTGCCGCGGAGTCCGGCGAGGATGCGGTGCTCCCGGGACATGTCGTGGGCGGTGGCGAGGACCATGCCCGTGGGCGGTCGTCGCAACACCATCTTGCGCCACTGCGCGTCCTTGACGAGGTAGGTCAGATTGGAGTGCCCACCCACGATCATCTCGAACTCGAGCGGCGGCTCCGCCCCTTCGATGTGATCGGCGAAATAACGGTCGAGGTTTTCTTGCTGGATGCCCTTCATGGCGCGCGAGTGTAGCGGTATCGGGCAGCCCGAGGGGCGATCGCGCGGTCACAGCGCGCGCCGTCGCCAGTCTCGATCGCGGGGTCAGCGCGTGCCGTCGCCGATCTCGATCGCGGGGCGGGGCCCGGTCGCTTCCGCGAGCGTTCCGATCTCGACGATCGGCGGCTCGCCGGCTTCCCGGAACGCGTCGATCGTTGCGTCGACGGCTTCAGGAGTGACCGCCAGCAGGAGCCCCCCCGCCGTCTGCGGATCGAAGAGCCAGGCCTCGTCGAGCTCGGTCGCCGAGCGGATCCGTGGGAGGAACGCGTCGCGATTGGCTGGGTGCGCCGTCGAACGGAGGCCGCGCTGCCAGAAGGCGAGGGCGCCGGGAAGGAAGGGCAGGGCGTCGCGATCGAGGTGGGCATCGAGCGTCCCCTCGTCGAGCAGCGTGAGCAGATGTCCGGCGAGCCCGAAACCGGTCACGTCGGTGGCGGCGTGGGTGGCATCGCTCGTGAGGGCGAGGCGCCCCGCGACGTCGTTCGTATGTTGCATGGCGGCATGCGCCGCGCGGACCTGGGCTCCGCTCGCGAGCCCCTGCATGTCGGCGGCGAGCACGACACCGGTGCCCAACGGCTGGGTCAGGAGGAGTCGATCCCCGGGCCGCGCGCCGGACTGACGCAGCAGGGCTTCCGGCGACGGGCCCTCGCCGGAGACGGCCAGGCCGACCGTCAGTTCGTCGCCCAGGGTCGTATGTCCACCGAGCAGGGAGACGCAGAGGGGATCGAGGACCGAGCGGATCCCCGCCAGGGTTTGGAAGAGCTCTTCCTGAGCGGCGGAGGGTGGCCACTCGGGCAGGCCGATTATCGCCTGGGCGTGGCGAGGGCGGCCGCCCTTCGCGTGGAGGTCCGAAAGCGCATTGGCGGCCGCGACCCGCCCCACGAGCCAGGGGTCGTCGCAGAAAGCGCGGATCACGTCGACGTTGTGGAGCGTCGTGGTGCCGTCGGTCGCGTGGGTCGCCGCCACGTCGTCCCGCGCGTCGAGTCCGAGCACGACGCTGTCGTCCGCCGGCGGCGCGGGCAGCGCGGCGAGGGCCGCGGACAACGGCGCCGCCCCGAGCTTCGCGGCGCAGCCACCGCACGCCATCTCTTCGTCGTCCGCGTTGCCCATGGCGCCGAGGGTCTCGTTCGAAGGGCGCACGCGATCCGCTTCGTCGAGGATCTGGAAGCGATCCATGAAGCGCCGGTCGATCCAGTCCTTCAGTCGGAAGACGTTCCGGCTGGCGACCGCTCGCCCCCATTTCGCGCCGAGAGCCCGTCCGCCGCCAAGGTTGAGCAGCGACAGGAAGTCGCGCTGAGGGCGATAGTCCCGGAGCGCGCGGCCTTCGATCCGCGCGCGGAGATTGTGCTCGAGAAAGGGGCCCTGCCGGACGGCGTAGACGCCGGCGCGGGGAACCCAGCGATGGTTCGTGAGACGCGCGCAGTCGCCGACGGCGAAGACATCGTCGTGCCCCTCGACCTGGAGGCTGTCGCGTACGAGCAGGAATCCCTGATCGTCGGTGGCGAGGCGCGAGACGCCCTCGTGGGCGGGGAACGAGACGGGTGCGGCGCCGGCGGCCCATACGACCAGGTCCGCCGCGTGGCGAACGGGGCCGCCCTCAGGATCCGCCTTCGTCGATTCGGCGACCACGGCGTGCTCTTCGACCGCCCGCACTCGAAAGCCGGTGCGGATTTCGATGCGGCGGGCGGCCGCTTCTTTGGCGATCGCGGTGCGGGCGGCGCGCGAAGCCCCGGCCAGGGCTTCGGGATCGCTGGTGAGCAGGACGATCTCGGGGTCGAGGCTGCTCTCCCGCAGACGCGCGTCGAGGGTGAACGCGAGTTCGACCCCCGCAGCGCCTCCGCCGACGAGGACGACCCGAGGACGCCGCTCCAGTACGGTCAGGCGCGCGACGGCCGCGTCGACCTGCGCGACGAACCGCCCGATGGGGCGCGTCGCCAGCGCGTGCGCGCCGACGCCCGGAAGGTCGAGGCCGCGGACCGTGGAGCCGACGTCGATGCTCGCAAGGTCGAAACGCAGCGGCGGACGGCCTTCGAGCCGGATTTCGTGACGCACCGGGTCGAGGTCGAGAGCCGGCGAGAGGATCACGCCCGCCCCGGCCCGCCGTGCGAGGGGCACGACGTCGATCTCGAGCTCGGAGGCCCGGTAGTCGCCGGCGACGAAGCCNGGNACCATGCCGGAGTAGACCGCGANGGCGCGATCGACGACCACGATCGGGCGGATGCCCTCGGGNGGNTTCATCGCCCAACGGCGCAGGACCTGNACATGCGCGTGGCCCCCGCCCACGAGGNCGACGGTCTTTCGATCGTTCGCGGTCTTCAAGACGGGCGCCGCCGCANGNGTGGNCTCAAATCTTGTGGCGTTCGACGAGCTGGTTCACGTCGCGGACGGCGCCCTTCGCAGCGCTGGTCGTCATCATCCCGTACGCCTTGAGCGCCTGCGAAACCTCGCGCTTGCGGTTCGGCGTCCACGCGGCGTCGCCCCGTTCGGCCATGGCCGCGCGCCGCTTCGCGAGGGTCGCGTCGTCGACGTCGAGGTTGATCGAGCGGCTCGGGATGTCGATCTTGATCATGTCGCCTTCTTCGACGAGCCCGATCGCGCCGCCTTCCGCCGCCTCCGGAGAGACGTGTCCGATCGAGAGACCGGAGGTGCCGCCGCTGAAACGGCCGTCGGTGATCAGGGCGCAAGCCTTCCCGAGCTTCTTCGACTTGAGATACGAGGTCGGGTAGAGCATTTCCTGCATGCCGGGGCCGCCCTTCGGCCCTTCGTAGACGATCACGACGACGTCGCCTTCCTTGATCTGCCCGTTCAAGATCGCGTCGCAGGCGCTGTCCTGGGAATGGAAGACCCGCGCGGGGCCGTCGAATTTCCAGATCGACTCGTCGACGCCCGCGGTCTTCACGACGCAGCCTTCCTCGGCGATGTTGCCGAAGAGGATCGCGAGGCCGCCCTCGGTCGAGTAGGCGTTGTCCATGTCCCGGATACAGCCGTTTTCGGCGTCGTCGTCGGTCGAGTCGAAGTACTTGTCCTGGGAGAAGCCAACGTGGGTCCGGACGCCGCCGGGTGCGGCCAGGGCGTAGTCCTTGGCTTCCTGCTTCGCGGTCGGTCGCCGGACGTCGTTCGCGTCGATGCCTTCGCCGAGGGTCTTCGCATGGACGGTGTGCACGTCGCGGTGGATCAGCCCGCCGCGATCGAGCTCGCCGAGGATCGTGAAGATCCCGCCGGCCCGGTGCACGTCCTCGACGTGATACTTCTCGGTCGCCGGGGCGACCTTGCAGAGGTTCGGCACCTTGCGAGAGAGCCGATCCATGTCGGCCATCGTGTAATCGACGCCGGCCTCGTGAGCGATCCCGAGAAGGTGGAGGATCGTGTTGGTCGAGCCGCCCATCGCGATGTCGAGGGCCATTGCGTTCTCGAAGGCCTCGAAGGTCGCGATGGAGCGAGGCAGGACCGAGTCGTCGCCGTCGACGTAGTACTCCCTGGCCATCTCGACGATCCGCCGGGACGCGCGCTCGAAGAGCTCCCAGCGTCGCTTGTGGGTCGCCACGATCGTGCCGTTGCCGGGCAGCGCGAGGCCGATCGCTTCATTCAGGCAGTTCATGCTGTTCGCCGTGAACATGCCGGAGCAGGATCCACAGGTCGGGCAGGCGGAGCGCTCCATCTCGAGGAGTTCGTCATCGGAGACCGCTTCGTCTCCCGCCGCGATCATCGGGTCGATGAGGTCGAGCTTGCGTCCCTCTCGATCGTGCGTGCCCGCGATCTTGCCGGCTTCCATCGGTCCACCGGAAACGAAGATCGTGGGCACGTTCAACCGCATCGTCGCAAGCAGCATCCCGGGCGTGATCTTGTCGCAGTTGGAGATGCAGATCAGGGCGTCGGCGCAGTGCGCGTTCACCATGTACTCGACGCTGTCCGCGATCAGGTCGCGAGAGGGCAGGGA
Organism: Deltaproteobacteria bacterium; assembly: GCA_002709835.1. Classification (GTDB taxonomy): domain Bacteria; phylum Myxococcota_A; class UBA9160; order UBA9160; family UBA4427; genus UBA4427. The sequence goes on along the minus strand of PAQX01000059.1, from coordinate 5,074 downwards.
ATAGAGCATCCCGTCGTGGCCCATCGCGATCCCGTCGTCGACGGCGATCGTGTTGAACTCGACGCCCCAGCCGCCGGCTTCGTCGACGACCTTCTTCACGCGCTGGCCGACGTCGTGGAGGTGGACGTGCCCGGGGACGAACTGCGTGAAGGAGTTCGCGATCGCGATGATCGGCTTGGTGAAATCGTTGTCGGTCATGCCCGTCGCGCGCCAGAGGGCGCGGGCGCCAGACATGTTCCGTCCGAAGGTCGTCGTGCGGCTTCGATATCCCTGCATGCGGAGAGCATAGGGCAAGGCAGGGGGTGCGCACGAAAAACCCTGTATTCACGAGGCTCTAGGGCGCCCCTCTCGTGCGGGATGGCCGCATCCTTCCGTAGGTTGTGCCCGTGGATTAGGATTTCGCGAATGCTCGACCACTACGACTCGTCCGAATTCACCCATGACGGCACGACGCGCACGGTCTTCGTCCGTGGTGAGGGTCCCGGCATCGTCGTGATGACCGAGATTCCCGGCATCTATGAGTCCGTCGTCGAGTTCGCCGACCGTCTGGTCGACGCCGGCTACCGGGTCTACCTGCCAGACCTGATCGGGACCCCCGGCAAGCCCTTCTCGAACGGCTACGCGGTCAAGTCGATGGCCCGGGCCTGCATCGCGCGCGAGTTTCACGTTCTCGCGAGCCGCGGCTCGAGCCCGATCACGATCTGGCTGCGCGCGCTTGCCCGCGAGGCACACAAAGAGTGCGGCGGCCCGGGCGTCGGGTGCATCGGCATGTGCCTGACCGGGAACTTCGGCCTCGCCATGATGGTCGACGAGTCGGTGATGGCGCCGGTCCTCTCACAACCGTCGCTGCCATTCCCTTTCGGCGCTTCGCGTCGCGCCGCGCTGCACATCTCCGACGCCGATCTCGAGATCGTGAAGAAGCGGGTCGCGGAGAACGGGTGCAAGGTGCTCGGCCTCCGTTTCACGGGCGACCCGATGTGTCCGCCGGAGCGCTTCGACACGCTGCGTAGGGAGCTAGGCGACGGATTCGAAGGAATCGAGATCGATTCCTCCAATGACAATCCGCACGGGAACCCCGGCGAAGCGCATAGCGTCGTCACGCGACATCTGATCGATGAAGAGGGACATCCGACCAAGGCGGCGCTGGATCGGGTGATGTCCTTCTATGCGGAGCGGCTGCGCCCGGCCTGAGCGGGCTCGTTCGTCCTCAGGCCCCGCCGCGATATCGGATCCGACAGGGCCGGTCCGCCCGGGAGACGCCGCCGATCTGCCGACGTCGAGGCTGCGGTGCGCGGAATCGCGGCTCGAGGGTGAATCGATCGACGAGGGCCTTCGTCGCGAGACAGATCGCCCGGGTCGAGAAGCGCGCGGCGGGGCAGTAGTGGGCGCCGTGGCCGAAGGTGGTGACGAGTTCGCGGGCCGGGAGTTCTCCCTGGCGCGCGAACCTCGGGCCGCCCGAATAGTGCTCTGGATCGAAGCGATCGAGTCCCTCCGCCCCCTGCACGTTCGTCACCGACATCATGGTCGCCAGGAAGAGGCCGGGCTCGAGCTGATAGGCCGCGTGTTCGTCCTCGATCACGCAAGGCTCGAGGATCTGGCGGAGCACGATCGAGCGCTGCCGGAGTCGGATCGATTCATGGGCGCACTGTTCCAGGAGCCGCTCGTCGCCGCCGCGGACCCGCTCGAGCAGGTCGGGCCGCTCCAGCAGATGGATGAGCGTCCAGGCCATCGCGGCGAAGAGATTCGACTGGCTGCCCATGTGGACGAGCATCACGTCCCGGGCGATCCCCGTTGCGCGCACCTCCTCCGGCTCGCCTTCCCAGTTCGCGCAGAGGTCGGCGAAGAAGCCTTCGTTCCGATCCGCTTCCTTGGTGGCGTCCCGCTCCGCGAGGATCTCCCGGTAGATCGTCTCGATCTCGGCGAGGGCTGCCCTCTCCCGACGCTTGCCCGAAGCCCAGGTGAGGAAGCCCTTCGACGGGTGGACGAAGGACTCGGAGCTGTCGAGGGCATCGAAGGCCGGGAGCAGCTTCTCGAGTCGCCCCGGGCGTGTCGCGAGGGGTGAGCCCCAGGAGGCCAGGCCCATGCGGTGGGCCAGGCGGCGGGTGAAGGCGAAGGCCTCGAACTCTCCGGCTCCGCCGAGATCCGCCAGTTCGCGATCGACCGCTTCGCCCAGGTTCGCGAGATAGACCTCGACGTTCTCCCGCGCGAAGAGGCCGTGCGGGAAGGTCCGCCGGCCGTCGAAGAGCTCCGCCGGCACCTTGTGCGAGAGGAGGGCGAAATCCCCGACGCCCTTGCTCGCGTGGGACTCGGGCAGCGCCCACAGGTTCTTCACGCCCACCGGCGAGAACACGTTGAAGACGCGGTAGCCGAAGGTCTCGAAGACGTAGGTGTCTCCGAGACGATCCCGCTGGCGCTGGAACCAAGCGGTCGGATCGTTCAGCAGGGCGAGGCCGGGGCCGATCCAGGGGAGCCTTCCGGGGATGCGCGGGGCCGCGGTCCAAGGAAGGGCAGACGGTGCCTCTGCGGTGCTCAAACGGTCCCGTCGACGAACGCGTCGTAGATGCAGCGGACCGTCTTCTCGAAGTCGCCGTTCTCGACGCCGACGATGATGTTCAGCTCGCTCGACCCCTGGTCGATCATGCGGATGTTGATGCCGGACTCGGCGAGGGCGCCGAAGAGCCGGGCGGCGGTTCCGGGAACGTGGCTCATGCCGCGCCCGACGGTCGCGATCAGCGCGATGCCCGCGTTGACCTCGACCGTGTCGGGCGCACACTCCCTGCGGATTTCTTCGAGGAGGGTGTCGAGGCGGCCTTCCACCGCGTCGCTCTTGAGCACGATCGAGAGCGTGTCGATTCCGCTCGGGATGTGTTCCCAGGACAGGTCGTGCTTTTCGAGCACGCCGAGCAGTCGCCGTCCGAAGCCGATCTCGGCGTTCATCAGCGTCTTCTCGAGTGCGACGATCGTGAAGTCCTTGCGACCCGCGATGCCGGTGATGCGGCCCATCGGCGCCTGTTCGAGGCCGCCGCGGGCGATCACGGTTCCGGCATCCTCGGGCGCGTTGGTGTTCTTGATATGGACCGGGATGCCGGCCTCGCGGACGGGGAAGATCGCCTCGTCGTGGAGAACCGTCGCGCCCATGTAGGCGAGCTCGCGGAGTTCGCGGTAGGTCAGCTCGTCGATGGTCTTCGGCGAATCCACGATGCGCGGATCCGTCATCAGGAGCCCGGATACGTCGGTCCAGTTCTCGTAGACCGAGGCACCGACGCCGCGCGCGACGATCGCGCCCGTGACGTCCGAGCCGCCACGGGAGAAGGTCTTGATCGCGCCGTCGGGCAGGGCGCCGTAGAAGCCGGGCACGATCCCGCTGTCCTCGGCGCCCAGTCGCTCGGCGACCGCCTTCTGGGTGTCTTCCGCGAGGAAGCGCCCGTCGGCGTCGAACTTGATCATCGTCGCGGGATCGATCAGCGGGCGATCCATGAACTTCGAAAGGATGACGCCGTTCAGGTATTCGCCACGGCTCGCCGCATAGTCGGGGCCGGCACCGCCGGCGATCGCATCGTGTACTTCGGCGAGCGCCGGGTCGAGATCGAAGTCGAGCCCGAGGTCTGCGACGATCTTTCGGTAGCGCTCCGCGATCTGATCGAAGAGCGGGTCGATCGACTCGCCTGCCGCTGCCGCCTCGTTCGTGCGGTAGAGCATGTCGGTGATCTTGATGTCGTCGGCGCTGCGCTTGCCCGGCGCTGACGGCACCACGAAGCGTCGCTCGTCCTCGGCGTCGACGATCGCGCGCACCTTTCTCATCTGGCCGGCGTCGGCCACGCTGCTGCCGCCGAATTTGCAGACGCGGATGCCCATGGAAGATCCCGTTCGGCTACGCGGCAAGAGTCCTCCGCCGCGGTGGAAACCGGGCGCGCAGTGTACTCGGCCCCGGACGGCTTTCAAAGGTACCGAAGCCAGTCTGCGGGTTTCCTGCCGTGGCCCTGCCGGTGGGACGGGCGGACCGGTCACGTCGGATAGACTCGGCCTCCCATGACTTCTCGACGCTCCAAAGACGGCGACATCGAAGCGGGGCGAGGGCCGCGTCTCGACGGCTACCTGTCGCGGGCGGGGCTCGCCTCACGCAAGCAGGCGCGGGCGCTGATCCGGCAGGGCCGGGTCAGCGTCGACGGCAAGGTCTGCCGGGACGCCAGCCGCCGGATCGAAGACGAGATCGTCGCTCTCGACGAAGCCCTCGTCGATTCCCCCGTCGAGCGTGCGGATTACCTGATGCACAAGCCCGTCGGCGTCGCGTGCAGCCACGACGAGCGGGAAGCGCCCCTGGTCTTCGACCTTCTCGACGACACGTTCCGGCACCGAAAGCTCAAGATCGCCGGGCGGCTCGATCGCGAAACGTCCGGCCTGCTCGTCCTGACGACGGACGGGGACTTCATCCACCGCATGACCCACCCGACGCGCAAGGTCGCGAAGCGCTACCGCGTGACGTATCGCGGCACGCTGCCCGAGGACGCCGCCCAGCGGTGTCGGGAAGGCATGCTCCTCACCGGGGACGAGACTCCGACGCGACCCGCGGAACTTTCCGTCGAGGGGGCCGGCCGGGCGACGCTCGTGCTGCGCGAAGGTCGGACCCATCAGGTTCGGCGTATGTTCCGCGCGATGGGTGCCATCGTCACCGCGCTTCACCGCGATCGCGTGGCGTCCCTCGAACTCCCGGCGGATCTCGACCCCGGGGACCTGCGTCCTCTCGAACCCGAAGAGCGTGCGCTCCTCTTGAGGGACAGCAGCTTGTAGCCGCGGGTCGAAGCGACGGTCTCGACCTGGCCTTCTTCCGCGAGGGCCTGCTCGTAGGGCAGCGTCCGGTTCGCGACGACGAGCGCCCGCCCATTCCGTCCGAGCCACGTGCCGAGGCTGCGGAAGAGCGCGAGGGCCGGGCCGAGGTCGACCTCGGTACCGTGCTGATGGAAGGGCGGGTTCACCAGGGCGAGGTCGTAGCGGTCCCCGCGCGGCTTCTCTCGCGCATCCCACCACTCCACCCGCACGCGCTCCCCGAGGCCGAGGGCCTCGGCGTTGGCGCGGG
>PAQX01000058.1 GCA_002709835.1 Deltaproteobacteria bacterium | reverse complement strand
CGGGCTCCGCATCGAAGGACACTTCCGTCCCTTCGAGGGGAACCTCTTCCGTCTGCCAGGGCATCGCTGCGTCGTAGTTCCCGAGTCCGACCGGAGTGGGCGTCACGCGAACCGTCAGCCCGTCTTCGCTCGTCAGGACATCCGCGCTTGCCGCGCCCGCCATCAAGATTTCGACCCGAGTCAGCGGCGTGCCGCCGTCCTCGTCGTAGGTCGAGACCGTCACAAGGTCGACGACGCCGTCGTAGGCCGCCACCTGCTGACCTTCACCGACCTCCGTCGCGCCGAGGTCGCCCTCTTCCGGCTTGCCGACGCCGACGAGGTCGATCACCAGCAGCGTCTCGTCACCGGAGGCCGTCACCGAATAGGTCGGATTGATCAGCCCTGCGAGCATGACGACCGAGTCCTCCCCGTCCCGCTCGACCGACAGGGCCTCGATCGTCTGAACCGCCGAGGTCGCGGAGACACCCGAAGTAGGCGCCTCCGTCGTCGCACAGCCCGCAGCTGCGATTGCGACAACGAACGCTGCTATCGCGCTGCGGATTCCCATAGAAAGCCATCCATTCTTCGGATCGACCATTGAGCTCACCCTCCCTGGCTCAAACGAATCCGCAACTCCACATCCTTCGTCGTCTGTTCACCTGCGAAGTTCTCGTAGGTCTCCTTGACGAGGACGAGGTTGTCACCGATGTGAATCACCTGGCCGTTGTTCTTTCCGATCGCGCTGCCTTCTCGCACGATGTACGAGCGGCCTCCCGGATCGAGAATCAGGGCGCGAGGATTGTTCGCGTCCCAGATCACCGCGGAGAGTTCGAGCTGCCCGAGCTCGAAGTCACCCAGCGGCCCAAAGTCCCGCTTCTGCTCCTCGTCCGCCTCTTCCGCCGCGAAGCGGAAAGATCGGAAAGGGTCACGCTTGCCGCGCGGGTCGTAGAAGTAGTCGGCGCCACCAGCCGCATAGCCGGTCTTCCCGCTCGTCTGTGCCTCGGCAGACTTGCCCTTCTTTCGTTTCTTGGAGCGCTTCTTCTTGCCCTTCGAGCCGCCGGAGCCTCGGTTCGCCAGCTCCTGGCGCTCCTTTTCGAACTCCGCGACTCCCGGCTTGCCCGAAAGATCTTCCTCGCCGCTGCAGCCGGTCGTGATCACGGCCAATCCCAGCGCCAGCAAGGGCACCATGAAAAGCTTCGAATACTTCACTCGTCCGCGCTCCCCGACTCGGCCGCTCATGCGATCACGCCTCGCCACTAAGGAATCGGAAGGTGGTCGCCTTGCCGGAGACCTTCAGCCGCGTGCTGACCCGGGTCTCCGAACCCACGTCGATGTTCAGCGCGCCGACGTTCACGATCCGCGGCAGCGCCGCGACCATCTCGAAGAATCGAGCCAGGTCGTGATAGGTGCCTTCGAGTTCGAGGTTGAAGGGGACCTCCGCGTAGAAGTCGCGGTCGACTTCCTTGCTGCGGTCGATCGACTTGATCGCGACGCCCACTTTCTTGCCCGCTGTGCTGATGTCCTGCAGGAGATCCTCGAACTGCTTTCGGTTCGGAAGCTGCCTGAGAGCGAGATCCAGATCACGTTCGAGCTCGGCCACCTCGGCTTCGAAGGCCGGCAGGTTGTTCGCCACCGAGCGCGCGTTGTTCAGCGTCCGCTGTAGAGCTCGCGACTCCGCAACCAGTTCTGCGCGGCGTGCCTGCGCGGGCTGGTACGAGGCGTGCCAGTACCCACCGACGATCCCGGCCAGCAGGACCCCAACGACCGTAAGACGGATCGCTTTCGGAACCTTGGCGAGCTGCTCGAGCTTCTCGTCGAAGTCGACGTTCATGTCCAACGCCATGATCCCCTCCTTGTTCAGGACTTTGCCTCGTCGGCAATTTCCTTGGTCGGCGAGACCATGTCTGCCCGGATCTCGAAATTCACGAGGCGGACACCCTTGACGACCTTGCCCCCGGAAGTCTTGTCGAGATCGACGTTCCTGAAGAAAGGCGAGGCGTTGAGGCCACGGAGAAACTCCGCGACGACGCCGGTGTCAAGGCTCTGGCCTGCGAGCTTGATGCCCTTGCCCTTCGTCGAAATCGACGTGAGCCAGAGGCGATCGGGAACTCTCTCGGAGAGCTCGTCCAGAACGCGAACCGGACCGTTTCGCGCCTGCTCGAGACTATCGATCACGTCGAGTTTGCTTCGCAGCTGCTTCTTGCGTTTCTTGAAGGTCTTGACCAGCTTCTTCTGAGCCTCGTAGCGGGCGATGTCGGCCTTCAACTGCGCGACGCTCGCTTCCGCCGCGGCCAGGTCGCTCTGAACCCCCTTGTCCGTGAGGGAGATTCCGCCACCCACGACCGCGAGACCGAGCACCAGAACAGCGAGAGTCTCTCGGAGATCCGCCGCGCGGCGAGCCTCGCGATGCGGCAGGAGGTTGATTTCCATCGTCATCCGTCGAGCCTCCTCGAGGCAAGCCCGATCGCGACCGGGAGCAGCGGCCCCATGTTCTCGAGATACTGAGCATCGAAGCCCTTGCTCGGCAGCATGTGCGCGAGGGGGTTCAACAGGTCGCTTTCGAGTCCCGTGCGCTGCGCGAACGTCGAAACGAAGCCCGAGATCTTCGCCCCGCCTCCTGAGAGCAGGACTCTCGTGATCCGCGCGTCAGCCGAAGTCGCTGCGAAGAAGTCGAGCGACCGGCTGATCTCGCCGATCACCGTGTCGGAGACGTTCCGCACGGCCTGCTCGACCTCCTGCGGGATCACGTCCTGAACCCGACCGTCTTCGCCGGGTGTGCCTCCCAACTTGATCCGCTCTGCCTCTTGATAGGAGATGGAGAGGGCTTTCTGGATCTCTTCGGTGTACTGCGCGCCGCCGGTCATGATGTCCCGTGTGAATGCCGGGCTCCCGTTGCGAAGCACGTTGATGTTCACGACCTGGGCCCCGATGTTGACGAGGGCCGTCACGGCCTCGGGGTCCTGCTCGTAGTTCATTTCGAACGCGTTCTGGACCGCGAACCCGGCCACGTCGATCGCGACCGGATTGAGCCCGGCTTCCCTGATCACCTGGACGTAGTCGTCGATCAGGTCCTTCTTCGCCGCGACGAGGAGGACGTCCATCTGCCCTTCTTCTTCATTAGAGCCGAGGATCTGGAAGTCGAGGTTGACCTCGTTGACGTCGAAGGGGATGTACTGCTCCCCCTCCCACTGAATCTGGTCTTCGAGTTCTTCGCGCGTCATCAGCGGAAGATTCACGCGCTTGACGATCACGCTGTGTCCGGAGACCGCAGCCGCCACGTCCGTCGAGCTGATCTTGCCCGCTTCGACTGCTTCACGGATCGAATCGACGATCGCACTCGAGTTCAGGAACGCACCCTGGACGATCGCCTCGGAGGCGAGCGCCGCCTGCCCGAGACTCTTGATCTCGAAGCCCTTGTCCCGGCTCTTGGTCGAGATTTCGACCGCCTTCACTGAACTCGACCCGATGTCGAGGCCAACCAGTGAAGACTTGCCGAAGCTCGGAAGCGAAAACTTCATCGCGCGGACCCCTCCAGCCCTACTGCCAGAATCCGGAGAATGCGGACGCGTCGCTGCTCCCTAGCGTGTCTGAAAGGTCCACCTGTCCGAAGACCTGATCCTTGTCCGAGACCTTCAGGCCGAGAGCCAGCAGGATCTTCCGCTTGGTATCGAGTCGACACGGGCGGCCTGCTTCGACGCGATCGATCGTAAGCGTCGAAAGGCCTGCCTTTCGCGCGAGTTCGGCTTTGCTCATCATGAGGTTTTCGCGAAACGTCTGAACCTGATTCCTGGCCACCGATCATCCTCCGAGACCCGAGCAGCTCCGGCCGGGTCCAACGTCCCGCGTATCGGGTCGCTGTTTCAGGGACTTGAGAGCGCTGGTCGCGGCTTCGTTGTGCGGAGAATCACACCTGATGCGCGTGAAACGGCATCGCACGTCGTGACACGTCGATGAGCACACTGGGGGTATTTTCCAGCGCGCAAACGATTTCAGGGCAGCCGTCTTTTGACCGATACAAAGGCCATGTTCGACCGCATCCTAGTCATCGACGACGATGAGGCCCTCCGGGAAAGCCTGGAGGTCTTCCTCTCGAGCGAGGGCTACGAGGTCCTCACGGCCGGTCGAGGCGACACCGCCCTCGACCTGATCGAGTCCTCGACCGTCGATGCCGTCCTCTGCGATCTCCGGATGCCCGGCCTCGACGGCTTCGATCTCCTTCCGCAGATGGCGCGTCAACTCCCCGGAGCGCCCATCATCCTGATGTCGGCCGAAGGCACCGACGATCTCGCCGTGGAGGCCATCCAGCGCGGCGCGTACGACTATCTGGTGAAGCCTTTCCAACCAGCGAAGATTCGGCTCACTCTCCTGAAGGCCCACGAGCGCGAGCGCCTGCGTCGAAAGACGGAGATCCTCAAGCGCGACATGAAACAGTCGCTCGGCGACCGTCCGATCGTCGCCGCTTCCGACGGCATGATCGAGCTCCTCGAGATGCTCGAACGCACCGCCGGCTACAAATCGACGGTCCTCGTCACGGGTGAGAGCGGCTCCGGNAAGGANGTGATCGCCCGNGCGATTCACGGTCAGTCACCNCGCCGCGAGGGGCCTTTCATCGCGATCAANTGCGGCGCGATNCCGGAGAATCTCCTCGAGAGNGAGCTCTTNGGACACGCCAAGGGNGCGTTCACNGGCGCAAANCGCGCCCATCGCGGCCTNTTCGCCGAAGCGCATCAGGGCACCCTCTTCCTCGACGAGATCGCCGAGATGCCGACCGCGCTCCAGGTCAAGCTGCTTCGCGCGATTCAGGAAGAAGAGATCAGACCCGTCGGCGAGATGAAGTCCGAGCAGGTGGATGTTCGCGTGATCGCTGCCTCCGCCCGCGACCTCGAGCACGAAATCGCCGAAGGGCGATTTCGTGAGGACCTGTTCTACCGCCTGAACGTGGTCAGGCTCGAGGTCCCGCCGCTTCGGGAACGCCGAGAGGACATCCCGCTCCTCGTCGATCACTTCCTGGAACGGTCCAGGGAACAGCTCGGCAAGCCCGTGCGAAGTGTCTCCGACGACGCCCTGGAGCACCTGGTCGGTCATGCCTGGCCGGGAAACGTACGCGAGCTCGAAAACCTCATCGAGCGCGCGGTCATCCTCACCGACGGCGGCACGATCGAGAGCGGCGCACTTCCCTCCGTCGTCAGGGACCAGACGGCGCGTCCGAGCTTCGCCAGGGGGTCAGTCGTGACCGACTCTGAGGAAGACCTCAATCTGAAGCGGAGCAGGCAGCGCTTCGAGGCCGGGCAGATCCGGAGGGCCCTGGCGCGAACGGGGGGCAACCGGACCCACGCGGCAAAGCTCCTCGAGATCAGCCACCGGGCCCTGCTCTACAAGATCAAGGACTACGCGATCCGCGACTGAGATCGCAGAGCGGCCGAGTCAGTCGTCCCGGCGGAGCCCATCGATTCCGAGCTTCTCGAGTCGGTACCGAAAGGACCGGAAGGAGATCCCAAGCAGTCGAGCCGCCTGCTTCTTCACGCCCTTCGACTGGACGAGCGCCTCTTCGAGCAGCGAGCGCTCATAGTCGGCGACCAGGGATTCGAGGTCCACGCCCTCCGCGGTCACGCTGGGCACACTCGGCTGCGCGGTCGGGCGAACGACCGTGGGCGGAAGGAGATCCGGACCGATGACCGGCCCCCTTGCAAGAGCAACGGCTCGCTCGATCAGGTTCTCGAGCTCGCGGACGTTCCCCGGGAACGGGTACGAGGCCAGCAGATCGTAGGCCTCTGCATTCATGCCTTCGACTTCCTTGCCCAGCTCCTCCGAGAAGCGGCGGATGAAGTGCTGAGCGAGGAGCGGGATGTCCTCTTCGCGTTCCCGAAGCGCGGGCAGCTGGAGTTGGATCACGTTCAGCCGGTAGTACACGTCCTCCCGGAATCGCCCCTCAGCCACCTCTTCTTCCAGTCGCCGATTCGTGGCGGAGACGATCCGCACGTCGATCTGCCGGTCCTCGGTGTCCCCGACCCGGCGGATGCTCTTTTCTTGCAGCGCCCGCAGGAGCTTCACCTGTAGCGGCTGGGAGAGCTCTCCAATCTCGTCGAGGAAGAGCGTGCCGCCGGCCGCCGCCTCGAAGAGGCCTTCCTTGTTCTGGACGGCGCCGGTGAACGCGCCCTTCACGTGGCCGAAGAGCTCGCTTTCGAGGAGGTTCTCCGGAATCGCACCGCAGTTGATCGCGATGAAGGGCTCGCTCGCGCGATTGCTCTGGTCGTGGATCGCGCGCGCGACGAGTTCCTTACCGGTGCCGCTCTCCCCGGAAACGAGCACGTTCGTCTTCGTCTCGGCGACCTGTGCGATCAACTCGAAAACCTCTTGCATGACGCGGCTGGAGCCGAGGATGTTTCGATCCCGGGACTGATTCTCGAGCTCGCGTCGCAGACGCTGGTTTTCGTTGGAGAGAAGCTTCTTCTCGAGCGCCTTCTCGATCACGATCCGGAGCTCGTCGACCTTGAAGGGCTTTGTCAGATAGTCATACGCGCCCTCCTTCATCGCGGAGATTGCGCTGTCGGTCGTCCCGAAGGCGGTCACGACGATGGCGACGGTCTCGGGCGAGACTTCCCGGGCTGCAAGGATCAAGTCGAGCCCGGTCTTCTCCGGCATCTGCATGTCGGTGATCACGAGATCGATCTCGTCGGATTCGAGGTGCGCGGCGGCCGTATCGACGTCGGCGGCCGTGCACACCGAGTAGCCTTCTCGCGCGAGGAAGATCTCCAGAAACTCCCGCATGCTCTGTTCGTCGTCGACGACGAGTATGCGTGCCTTATACGGCTCGTTCATGCCGCCTCCGCGCCCGCGAGGACCACGCGGAAACACGTACCCTCGCCCGGACGGCTGCGGACCGAGATCGCGCCGCCGTGCTGTTCCACCAATCGCTGTACCGTCGAGAGTCCCAAGCCGGTTCCATCTTCTTTCGTCGTGAAGAAGGGCTCGAAGATCTGTTCCTGTGCCTCGGGGGGAAGCCCCGGACCGCTGTCCTCGACCTCGAGCACGGCAGACCAGCCCCCGCACCTCGCGAGATCGGATCCCCCGTCGTCTTTGTTACGGCCCGTCGGATCAGGGACTTGAGCGGGGTTCTGCATCGGGAACGCCTCGTCCCGCGAGCCGGCCAGGCGCACGGCCAGGCGACGAGGGCCCGTAGTGTCGGCCATGGCCTCAATGGCGTTGTTCCAGAGGTTCCAGACGACGGCCTCGAGCTGAGACGGGTCGGCGATCACGCAGAGCCCCTTTTCCAGGTCGAGCGACACCTCCGCGCCGCCGAAGCCTGCCTGGCTACGCGCCATTTCAGCGAGGTCGGTGATCATCGCGGAGAGATCCACTCGCTCGGGCTTGATCGGGGCCGGTCGCGAGTAGCGAAGAAAATCCGAAATCAGAACGTTGAGGCGATCGACCTCACGAACCACGATGTCCATCAACCGCGCGTGTTCCGGATCGCGCGCCACCTCGCCGGGGCCGGACTGCAGGACCTGCACACTCCCAGAGATCGATGCCAGCGGATTGCGAATCTCGTGCGCCATCCGCGCCGCCATCTCGCCTACTGCCGCGAGACGTTCCGAGCGTCTGAGTTCCTGCTCCATCCCGACGACGCCCGTGACATCCTGGAAGATCACGACGTGCCCGACCTGCTGGCCGTCTTCGTCGTTCAAACCCGAAGCCGCCAGTCCCAGAAAGAGGCCCTCTCCGCGCACGTTCTGATAGGGCAATCGGCCACGACCCGCGCCCCGCTCCTCGACCCTGGCCGCGGCGCTTGCCGTGACCACCTCACTAGCCCCCGGGATCAGATCCTCGAGCGCGCGCCCTACGGCCTCCTCGCCAGCCATACCCGTGATCCGCTCGGCTTCGGGATTGAAGGACGTCACAACGCCGTCCGCATCGATCGTGAGCAGGCCGCTGCCGATGCTCTCGACCGTCAGCAGGTGCAGGTCTCGCAGTCGGCGGAGATCGTGCGTCTGGCGATCGAGAGCCGCCCCCGTCGCGCGCAGCTCGGCCGAGAGCGTATTCGCCAGCATCCCGAGCACCAACAGGGCTCCCGCGTAGAACCCCCAGTAGGCGAACAGCACCACGAGCGGTCGTCCGGAGTCGTCGGACGGAGCGCTGGGCAGCCAGCCGAGCTCCACCCCGAAGAGCACCATCCCGTAACCGCCCCCGGCAAGCGCACAGGAGAGCGCGACACCACCGCGATCCAGAAAGAGCGCGCCGTACAGCACGACCAGCGCGTAGAGGAACGTGAAGAACGACTCCCCTCCGCCGGAGAAGTAGACGAGCGCCGTCACGATCGTGACGTCAATCCCCACCTGAGAGGTGGCGAATCGAGCGGGATCCGCCGTCCGGTGGACCATCGAGGCCGACACGATGGTCGCCACGAAGGCGGCGATCACCGTCCAATAGACGCCCCAGATTCCCGCATGGGAGCTCCCGCCCTCCATCCGGTCGATCGCAACTGCCAGCCCGAGCGAGAGCCCGGCCAGCAGCAAGCGTCCGCCGATCAGATACCCGAGGCCGGTCCGGTCCCGGTCGATGCTCGTCGCCGCGGCGAGGCTCACCCTCATGCCCCCGGCCCGGTGCGGAGCGAGGCTCCGCTCAGGCTCAAGTGATCGTGTCGGCGATCGTGAAAATCGGGAGGTACATCGCGATCAGAATCGTCCCGATCGAGCCCCCCATGAAGACCATCATGATCGGCTCGAGCATGGCCGTGAGGCCGCCGACCGCCGCGTCGACCTCTTCATCGTAGAAGTCCGCGATCTTGGTCAGCATCGCTTCCATCGAGCCGGTCTCCTCACCGACCGCCACCATCTGGACCATCATGCCCGGGAAGACTTTCGAGCCCTGCAGCGGCTCCGCGATCGTCTCGCCCTCCGAAATGGCCTGACGCGTCGATTGAAGCTCCTCCTCGATGATCATGTTGCCGGCCGTCTTGGCGACGATGTCGAGGCCGTCGAGAATCGGCACACCCGAGGAGATCATCGTGCCGAGGGTCCGCGTGAACCGCGCCACCGCGACCTTCTTGATGATGTTTCCGAAGATCGGCATGTTGAGCATGATGTTGTCGGTCTGGTATCGGAAGGCCATGCTCCTGGATCGCGCCTGCAGGTACGACGTCGCGACTACGACGACCGCACCGATCATGTAGTGGATGTACGCCTGCAAGAAGTTCGAGAGGTTGATCACGGACTGCGTGGGCCCCGGCAGGGCCCCGCCGAAGTCCGCGAACATCTGCTCGAAGACCGGGATCACCTTGACGAGCAGAAGAACAATACAGGCGACCGCTATGACCGAGACCGTCGCCGGGTAGACCATCGCGCCCTTCAGCTGCCTGCGGAGCTTCTCCTGCTTTTCGAGCTGGATCGCGAGACGATTCAGGATCGTGTCCAGGATGCCGCCGACCTCGCCGGCCGCCACCAGGTTCACGAAGAGATCGTCGAAGACCTTAGGGTGCTTCCCCAGCGAGTCCGCGAACGTGAGCCCCGACTCCACGTCGCTGCGAACCGCGCGAAGCGTGTTCTTGAACGTGATGTTCTCCTGCTGATCCGCGAGGATCTGCAGGCACTGGACCAGTGGAAGACCGGCGTCGACCATCACGGCGAACTGGCGCGTGAAGACCACGAGGTCGTTGATCGTCACCCTGGGCGCGAGAGCCGGGAAGATCTCGGCGATGTCCTTCGGCTTCTCCTTCACCTTGTCGGGGATCATCCCCATGTTCTTCAGGTGAAGCGCGGCCGCTTCGGGCGACGCCGCCTCGAGCTCGCCCTTCTTTTTGTCGCCGGCGCGGTTTTTTCCGTTCCAGAGGTAGATCGGCATCGTTCAGTCTCCAACGATCGCGGCCGGGACCGCGAGCGGAATCATCTGGGATCCGGCCCTATCCGGACCGACGGCCTCCAGCCCCCTGAAGCGCTTCGGGCCCCTTGGTGATCAGCGACTGCAGCTCGTCGATGTCCGGGCTGCGCCCCTTGGCCACCTCCGGATCGACGATGCGTCGCTGCACGAGCGAGGCGAGGCTCTGATTCATCGTCTGCATGCCGGACTTCCCCTGCCCGACCTGCATCGACGAGTAGATCTGATGGATCTTGTCGTCGCGCATGAGCGCCCGGATCGCGGCATTCGGCACCATGACCTCGAGGGCGAGAGCCCTGCCCGGTCCGTTCGCCCGCGGCAGCAGCGTTTGACACATCACCGCCTCGAGCACGAAAGAGAGCTGCTGCCGGATCTGGGACTGCTGGTAGGGCGGGAATACGTCCACGATCCGATTGATCGTCTGGACCGCGGAGTTCGTATGGAGCGTCGCGAACGCAAGATGGCCCGTCTCAGCGACGGTCAGGGCCGCTTCGATCGTTTCGAGGTCACGCAGCTCGCCGATCAGTACGACGTCGGGATCCTGCCGCAGGATGTATTTCAGGGCGTCCTTGAAGGACGCGCTGTCCGAACCGATTTCTCTCTGATTGACGATGCAGCCCTTGTGGGGGTGCAGGTACTCGATCGGATCCTCGATCGTGACGATGTGCTCGTTCCGGCTCTCGTTGACGCTGTTGATGATCGACGCGAGGGTGGTCGACTTGCCCGAGCCTGTCGGGCCCGTCACCAGGATCAGTCCCCGCGGCTTCTTCGTGAGCTCGGCGACCACGGGCGGGACCCCGAGCTCCTCGAAGCTCAGGATCTTGAACGGGATCGCTCGAAACGCACCCGCGACGTTGCCGCGCTGAATGAAGACGTTGCCACGGAAGCGGGACAGCTTCTGGACCGAGAACGAGAGATCGAGCTCGTTGGTCTCCTCGAAGCGGTGCTTCTGGGCATCCGTCAGCACTGAGTAGCAGAGCTGCTTGGTCTCCTGGGGAGACAGAGGCGGCATCTTCAACGGGTGGAGCTTGCCGTCGATTCGCAGCTGCGGCGGTGACCCGGTCGTGATGTGAAGGTCCGAAGCGCCCTTCTCGATCATCGCCTTCAGGAGCTGATGCATGTTCGCCAAGACGAATCCCTCTCTCTTCTGGTGGCCCGGACCGGTCTAGGCCGAGTCCGAGGCGCTGACCCGAAACACTTCCGAGATCGTCGTGACGCCTTCGAGCATCTTGTTGAGTGCACTTCGACGGAGCGTGACCATGCCGCCGCGAATCGCCTCGCGCTTGATCTCGGCGCCAGAGGCGCCGTTCAGCACGAATTCCTTGAGCGAGTCGGTCATGATCATGACCTCGTAGATCGCCACCCGGCCCTTGAAGCCCGTATCGGAACAGCTCGCGCAGCCGGCGCCCTTCTTGGCCTGGAAAGACGCGCATTCCTCGTCGGAGAGCCCGGCGTCCTTCACCTGTTCCATGTCGATGTCCGGATCGTCGGTCACGCAGTCTCCGCAGATCCGCCGGGCGAGACGCTGGGCGACGATGCAGTTGACGGCGCTCGAGACGAGAAAGGGCTCGATTCCCATGTTCAGAAGACGGTTGATCGTGGAAGGCGCGTCGTTCGTGTGGAGCGTCGACAGCACCATGTGACCCGTGAGCGCTGCCTTGACCGAGATCTCGGCGGTCTCGAAGTCACGAATCTCACCGACCATGATGATGTCGGGGTCCTGACGGAGAAAGGATCGGAGCGCGGCCGCGAAATTCAGGCCGATGTCTTCGTGCATCTGGACCTGGTTGATGCCGCCGAGGTTGAATTCGACCGGATCCTCGGCCGTCGACAGGTTCTCGCTCGTCTGATTGAGCTCCGAGAGCGCGGAGTAGAGGGTCGTCGTCTTGCCGGAACCGGTCGGCCCGGTCACGAGGACCATGCCGAAGGGCTGGTGGATTGACTCCTTGAAGTCGTCGAGTTGCTCCTGCTCGAAGCCGAGCTTCGTCATGTCGAGCTGCAGGTTGCTCTTGTCGAGCAGACGGAGAACTATCTTCTCGCCGAAGAGCGTCGGCAGGACCGAGACACGGAAATCCATCTCGCGTCCCTTGCCCAGCTTCAGCTTGATGCGTCCATCCTGGGGAAGACGGCGCTCGGCGATGTCGAGCTCGGACATGATCTTGATACGCGACGTGAGCGCGTTCTTCAGCTTGAGCGGCGGCTTCATCACTTCGTAGAGCACGCCATCGATGCGGTACCGGACCCGGAAGCTCTTCTCGTAGGGCTCGATGTGGATATCCGAGCAGTTCTTCTTGATCGCGTCGGTGAGGATGAGGTTCACCAGCTTGACGACCGGTGCGTCCTCGGCCTCGCGGGCCATCGCACCAGCATCCTCTTCCTCTTCCCCGGAGACGAAGTCGATTCCCTCGTCGTCGAATCCGGCCATCACGTCGTCGAGGAGATCTTCCTCGGGCTCCGCGTAGTAGGTCTCGATCGCCGCACGAATCGCGTCCTCGGACGCGACGACAGGTTGGACGTTGTATCCGGTGAGGAACTTGATGTCGTCGAGGGCGAAGATGTTGGACGGGTCGGCGGTCGCCAGGATCAGCGTGGAGCCCGCGCGGTTGACCGGCACGACGCTGTGCTTGTTGGCCACGTCCTCCGGGATCAGGGCCAGCACTTCCGGCTCGATCTCGAAGTCGTCCAGGCTGATCGAGGGCACTCCGTACTGCCTGGCGACGAACTCGGTGAGCTCGTCCTCGTCCATGAAGCCGAGCGCGGTGATCTGCGCGCCGAGGCGCTGCCCCTTGGTCGCGGCCTCTTCGCGGGCCTTGAGCAACTGCTCCGACGAGAGCAGGTTCTCCCTGACCAGCAGCTCTCCGATGCGCTCGTTCAACGTGTCCCCTCCGCCGCGCGGGTCGGGTGCCTTAGCGGGTCGCCACTCGCCCGTCCTGCCGTCGCAAAACGAGCGCAACCTCGCCGAGTTATCGGCGAGCGAATGCGGGGACTTGACCCCTCGGCTACGGCCAGACCGAGGGTGCAGGGGACGGACCCAAATGGGGGATACACCTCACGAGCAGTGCGTTCCCGCCGGGGTCTCCGGCTTTCGCAGACGCGGTCGCTGCCGCGCGCCTGCGGGCGGAAGTGCGTGGATCACGCACCCGATCCAGCCGAAACGGAATTCAGCCGTGCAAGCGGACGCGAGCCGCGTCGACGTCCCGCGCGATCTGCTTCTTGAGCAGGTCCACGGACTCGAAGCGTTGCTCGCCTCGCAGCCGCCCTTCGAAGGTCAGGTCTACTTCGACCCCGTAGAGGTCTCCCTGGAAGTCGATGACATGGGCTTCGGCGACGAGATCACGGCCGTCCCGGAAGGTCGGCCGGTATCCGACGTTGGTGACCGCCGGGAGCGTCTTGCCTTCCCACTCACCAGCTCCGCGAAGACAACGTAGGCGTCCATAATAGACCCCGGGGGCCGGCAGGATCTCGGTGTCCGGGGCGAGATTCGCGGTGGGGAAGCCGATCGTGCGCCCCCGGCGGTCTCCCTCCGTCACTTCGCCCCGCGCCACGAAGGGCCGGCCAAGCAGCTCCGCCGCTTCCTCGACCTCGCCTTCCGCCAGCAGCTGGCGGATTCGGGTCGAATTCACGTCGCGCCCCTCCACCGAGACCTCGGGAATGACGGTCACGGAGAAGCCGAGATGCGGACCGCGCTCCGTCAGCATTCGCATCGAGCCCTCGCGATCCTTGCCGAAGTGGAAGTCGTAGCCGACGTACACCTCGGACGGGCCGATCGAGTCGTGGAGATAGTGCTCGATGAAGCGCTGGGGGCTGACCTTCGCGAACTCGAGATCGAAGGGCTCCGCGATCACGACGTCCAGGCCGTGAGATGCGAGGGTTTCCATCCGCTGGTCGAAGGTCTCGAGCAGTCGAAGGTCGAGATCCGGCGTCAGAACGCGTCGAGGATGCGGCTCGAAGGTGTAGAGCACCGACTCGCCGTCGAGGGCCGCCGCGCGCTCGGTGACGGTGTTCAGGATCGCCTGATGGCCCCGGTGCACGCCGTCGAAGTTGCCGATCGTGACGACGGGCCGAGTGAGTCGGCGACTGAGCTCCGAGATGCCTCGGTAGATTTCCAACGATCGCTCCGTATTCGAGTTGCGGGGGACGGCGGAGGTTCGACGCCGGGGTTTTCAAGCGACTCGCGCTAGAATCGGCCCCGTGCGGATCCTGTCGCACTACTTCGCCACGCGTTTCCTCGGCCTCTTCGTGATGGTGCTCGCCGCAGCCCTGATGGTGCTCGCGACGATCGAACTCGTCCTGAACCTGGAGGACGCCTCTGGATGGGGTGGAGCCGCTGGCGGCGCTTCCCCCGGCGGCCTCGAGGCTCTCGCTGCGGCCGCTCGCTACCTCGGCCTGCGGCTCACATCCTACTACCTGGCTGACGTCCTTCCGATCGCGAGCTGCATCGCGGCCTTCACCTTGTTCGCCCTCTCCGGTCGCGCGATGGAACTCGTCGCGATCCAGGCCGGCGGCGTCCGACCCGCCAGGATCCTCCTGCCGGTGCTCGGGACGGCCCTGATCCTATCGCTTGCCTCGGCCGTTCTCCACGAGACGCTGATCCTGCGCGCGGATCAGATCTGGTCCCGCGCCGAGGGCGGCGCCCCGACCGAAGCCGAGATCGACTTTGCCCGCCGCGCATTCTGGGTCCAGAAAGGGCCCCTCATCACGAACGTCGGGCATGCGGATCCCGAGAAAAGGACCCTCCACGACGTCGAGATCTTCGAGCGCAGCCACCTCGGCGCCGTCGTCCGAGTGATCCGCACGGACCGGGTCGCCATCGAGGACTCCGGGGTCTGGCGAATCGACGAGGGCACGGTCTGGCGCTTCGACCCGATCGACTTTTCCGCTGATCCGGAGGTCGAGCGTGGCGTACCGCTCCTGCTCGACCACGAGGCGCTCCAGGCGGATCTCCTTCTTTCCGCCGACCCGGCGCTGCTCCCGATCGCGGACGTCAGGAGCTACCTCGGGAACGCGCCCCGGGCGACGCCCTCTTCCCTTCGCCGTGTGGTGCGCCGGCTCCACGAGCGCCTCTCGAGCCCCTGGCTCGTGCTCGTTTTCGCGTGGCTCGCCGTCCCCTTCGCACTGCGCGTGGATGCTCGGGGGCGGATCGCGGCGCCCGCAGTGGGCGCCGTCGTCACCCTCTCGCTCTTCTACGTCACGCAGAGCGCAGGCCAGACCCTGGCCCAGCGCGAACTGATCCCGGTCGGCGTGACACCGTGGGTAACGATCGCCCTCTTCTCACTCGGCGCGGCGATCGCAATGCGCTTCCGCTCGACCTGATCGTCTGCCCAAGGGTCAGGGCGTATCGACCCCCGACGGATCGAGGAACTTGAAGAACTCGTGATCCGGAGGCACGACGAGCGTCGTATTCTCGCCGAGCGTCTTGCGGTAGGCCTCCAGGCTCCGGACGAAGGCGTAGAAGTCCGGATCCTTTCCGTAGGCCACTGCATAGATCGCCGCCGCTGCGGCATCGCCCTGCCCGCGCAGGACTTCGGACTCCGCCCGGGCCTCGGCGACCAGCTCGCGGGCTTCCCGATCAGCCTTGGCACGCAGCTCCCGGGCCTCGCGCTCGCCGATCGCCCGTCGCTCCCGCGAAATCGCGCGACGCTGCTCGCGCATCTGTTCGAAGGTCGCCTGCTCGGTCGGAAGTGGAAGCTCCGTCCGGTTGATGCGGACGTCGATCACACGGACGCCATTCGACCCGAGTTCGGTCGTCGCGCGTTCGTCGAGGGACTCCAGGACCTCGGCCCGAGCCAGGAGCTCCGCCATCGTAAGCCCACCCACCGCGTCACCCACCAGCGCACCGACGGTCCGCTGGATCCGAATCTGCGCTTCTTCCATTCCGCCCGGGAAGCTCCGGCGGAAGAGAAGCGGTGATTCGATCTGCCAGAGGGCGTAGAAGTCGACGATCAGTCGCTCGTTGCCGGCGATCTCGACCTCTGCCGGTGCCGCGTTCAGATACTGGATCTTCTTGTCGAAGACGAGCACCTCGTCGGCAAAGGGAAGCCGGATGAACGGATACCGGAAGGGCAGCGCCACGCCGAAGAACTCGTCGGTCATCGCCACACCGGGCTCGATCAGCTCCGGCTGGGGCACGCCGAATCGCAAGACGAGGCGGTACTCGTCGGCCTGATTGATGACGATTGGGCCGCTGTCGTACTGCGCGGCCCAGAGGGCCCCAACGACGATCGCGCCGAGTACGATCGAGAGGGAGAGCGCGCGGATCATCGTCCCGTCCCCCCCACCGGCGTGCCCTGGCCTCCCAGCGGCAGCATCGGCAGCATGTTCACCGTATTCGGCTCGACGACCATCTTGTCCACCCCGGGCAGGATCTCCTCCATCGTCTCGAGGTAGAGACGACGTCGCGTGACCTCCGGTGCAGCCTGGTACTCCACGAGAAGCGCTTCGAAGCGGTTCACTTCACCCCGGGCCTCGATGATCTTGGCGCGGCGATAGGCCTCCGCCCGCTCGCGGAGTTCCGCAGCCTCGGACTGGGCGCGCTGGAGGATCTCCTTCGCATCGCCCTCGGCCTCGAGCGTCGCACGCTTCTCGTCCTGTCCGGCACTGACCACGTCGGCGAACGCTTCTCGGACCTCGTCGGGCGCCTGTGGCCTTTCGAGGTTGATGCGGTCGACGGAGAAGGCGGCGGCGTGCCCGACTTCGGTGACATAGGACGTCAGAAGGCGAACCAGGAGCTGCTCCGCTTCGCGTTCGATCTCGCTTCGGTCCTGAGACAGGACCGCGTCGATGTTTCGCCTACCGATCACGTTCCGCATCGCGGCTTCGGTCGCATCATGCAGGATCTCCGCCGGACCGGCCATCGAAAAGTGGTAGGCGTACGCATCGCCTACTTTGTACTGCAGCTCGTAGGCCACGTTCACGATGTTGTTGTCGGCGGTCTGGATCGCATCGCGCTCGATCTGTTCGGCGATGTTTTCTTCATCGCTATCGAGAGGCTCCCCGGGCGTGGACCGGGTCGGGCGGGAACCGAACGACTCCGTACGCAGGCGACCGGTGTTCACGACCTCGTGCGATTCGAGCGGAGGCGGCAGATGCGCCCACCAGCCCTCGATCGACCGCACGCGGTCGAAGGCGCCGAGGCGCAGGATCACGGCGGCTTCGCCGGGCTCGAGCTTGAAGAAGCCCTGGGTCGCCCAGGCCGCCAATAAGCCGATCGAGGCAAGCAGGATCAGCCCGTTGACGATGGACCTCGTCACGCCACGTCCTGCCTCGGTCGCCGCGTCTCCCTTCCCCTTCTTTTCAGCCAACTACGCGTCCCCGCCCGGAATTGCGGGAGTCGTGCCACCGCCCCCCTCGGCATCGCTTTCCGCCTGCGCCGTCAACTGGTCATAGAAGGGCCGGACGAGGTCGATCGGCACGGGGAAGATCGTGGTCGAACTCTTTTCGCCCCCCGCGATCTCCGCGAGGGTCTGCAGATAGCGAAGCTGGAGGCCGGACGGCTCGCTCGAGAGGGTCGCCGCGGCGTCGGCGAGACGCTGGGCGGCCTGCAGCTCACCATCGGCCAGAGTGACCTTGGCTCGCTTCTCGCGCTCGGCCTCGGCCTGCTTCGCCATCACCCGCTGCATCTCCTGCGGAAGGTCGATCTGCTTGAGCTCCACCGCGCGGACCTTCACGCCCCAGGGCTCGGTCTGCTGATCGATGATCTCCTGAAGCTGCTGGTTGATCCGCTCCCGGTCGGCGAGGAGCTGATCGAGCTCCGCCTGACCACACACACTGCGAAGCGTCGTCTGCGCGAGCTGCGACGTACCGTAGAGATAGTTCTCGACCTGGATCACCGACTTCTCCGGGTGGAGCACGCGGAAATACAACACCGCGTTCACCTTCACCGAGACGTTGTCCAGGGTGATCACTTCCTGGGCGGGCACGTCCATGACGATCTCGCGGAGACTGATCTTCACCATCCGGTCGACGCCCGGGATGATCCAGCGGAAGCCTGCTTCGCGGGTCCCGACGAAGCGACCGAGTCGAAATACGACGCCCCGTTCGTATTCGGCCAGGATCCGGATCCCGAACATGAACAACAGGATCGTCATGAAGAAGACGATGAGAATGCCGAGCACAGCCCCTCTCTTTCCGCGCGTTTTGGTTGATCTGCCTAGACGTCCGCAGACGCATTCGCGGCGGATCGGACACGAAGCGTGAGGCCGTCGATCCGAACGATCTCGACGGGATCGCCCTGGGCGATCGCCTCCTCAGCCGTGCAGTTCCAATACTCGCCGCGAACGAAGACCTTTCCCTTTCCGGCTCCCTCGCCGCCGGCGGGAATCGCCGACTCGCAGCGACCGACGAGGCCGATCATCTCGTCCACGCCCGCCGTCTGCTGAGAGAACAGGGTTCGACCGAGAGTGTAGGCGATCACGGCGCCGAAGATCGACATCGCGGCCGTCATCGGGAAAAGGACCTGCCAGAAATCCACCGTCAGGTCCGAGGCTTCCGGTCGATCGAAGATCATCGTGCCGCCGACCAGAAAGCACGTGATGCCAGCGGCGAAGAGAAGCCCGAAGGACGCGACGAAGAGCTCCGCGATCAACAGCCCGATCCCGAGCACCATGAAGAGCATGCCTACCCAGCTGAAGGGGAGGATCTGCAGCGCGAACCCGAGCAGAACGAAGGCCGCGACCCCGATCGCGCCCGGGACGATCAGCCCGGGGCTCTGGAATTCCATGTAGAGGCCGATCGCCCCGATCGCGAGCAGGATGGTGGCGACGTTCGGATCCGAGAGGAAATCGAAGATCGCCTGGAGCAACGTCTTCTCGATCGGGACCGATCGAGCCCCTGCGACCGTGAGGGTGGATACCTCACCGCCCAGCTGAACCTCTCGCCCATCGATCGCGGCCAGCAAGGCCTCACGTCTGTCGACCACGAGATCGATCACGTTCAGCTCGAGCGCCTTCTCCGCGGTGACCGCGACCGAGCGCCGAACCGCATCCTGCGCCCAATCCACGTTTCGGGATCGCTGTGACGCGATCGATTCCACATAGGCCGCGAGATAGTTCTCCATCTTCTCGGTCACGACGTCCTTGGCGGGCGCCGCAGCCTCGCCGCCCTCGCCCTGCCCCTCCGACGGCGGCGGCGCGCCCCCGAAGAGGCTGACGGGGTGAGCGGCCCCGATGCTCGTTCCTGGCATCATCGCCGCGACGTTCGCCGCGAGTGTGATGAAGGTGCCCGCGGAGGTCGCCGTTGCGCCGCGCGGCGTGACGAAGACGATGGTCGGAACCGTCGCGTTCAGCATCGCCTGGATGATGTCCTGCGTGGAGGAGACCAGGCCGCCGGGTGTGTCGAGCTCGATCAGCACCGCCGCAGCTTCTGCGGCCTCCGCCTGCTCGATCGCCCCGATCAGATAGTCGGCGCTCGCGGGATTGATCGAGCCGTCGATCGTCACGACGAAGACGTCGTTCGCGCTCGCGAAGGGAGGAAGGAAAAGCGCAGCGAGCCAGGCGGCCACGCAATACGCCCATCCGCGCGCCCTCGTCCGATCCTTGCTCATCGCCCCTCTCGAAGTTTCTCGATCCGATCGAAGAGCTGGGCCGCGACGCCCGCCTTCGGCAACAGCGGCAGCTCTTCGACCTCTCCATTCGGCCACACGAAAAGAACCGCGTTCTCGTCGACCTCGAAGCCCGCATCCGTTCGAGAGATGTCGTTGGCCACGATCAGGTCGCAGCCCTTGCGCGCGAGCTTGCGCTGGGCGGCCGCCACGACCTCGTGGCTCTCGGCCGCGAAGCCCACGACCGTGCGCTCGCCCTTCTTCGCGCTGATCTCCTGAAGGATGTCCGGGTTCTGGACGAGCTCGAGGGTCATGCTCTCTCCCTCGGCCATCTGCTCCTTCTTGATCTTCCGATCGCTCGTATTCACCGGTCGAAAATCCGCGACGGCCGCCGCCTTTACGACGATGGTGCTGTCGTCGAACGAGGCCAGGACTGCGTCGCGCATCTGCAGGGCGGTGCTCACGTCGATCCGATCGACGCCATGGGGCGTCGGCAGCCCCGTGATCCCCGCGACGAGCGTCACCTGCGCACCGCGATGGGCCGCCTCGGCCGCGATCGCGAAGCCCATCTTGCCCGAGGACCGGTTCGTCACCGAGCGCACCGCGTCGATCGGCTCCGCCGTACCGCCCGCTGTGACCAGCACCCGCGGGCCCGCGAGGCTGGACGGGACGAGCTGGTTGGCGGCCGCTTCGGCGATCACCGCGGGATCGCTCATCCGCCCGAGCCCTTCCCAGCCACACGCGAGCTCCCCGGCGTCGGGTCCGATCCTCGAGATCCCCCGAGCGCGAAGAATCTCGAGGTTCGCCTGGGTTGCCGGGTGGCTCCACATATTCACGTTCATCGCAGGCGCCACGAGGATCGGCGCACGCGTCGCAAGCAGGACGGCCGTCACGAGGTCGTCGGCGAGGCCATGCGCCATCTTCGCGAGTAGATTCGCCGTCGCGGGCGCGACCACAACCAGTTCGGCCCAGTCCGCGAGCCCGATATGGTCGATTTCTCCCTCTTCGCCGGCGTCGAAGAGATCGCGGCGGACGGACTCGCCGGACACCGCCTGGAGCGAGAGCCCCGAGACGAAGCGCTCGGCCTCGGGCGTGAGCATGCAACGGACCTCGTGTCCGGCCCGCCTGAGCGTGCGGACGAGCTCCGGCGCCTTG
Source organism: Deltaproteobacteria bacterium (assembly GCA_002709835.1). Lineage (GTDB taxonomy): Bacteria > Myxococcota_A > UBA9160 > UBA9160 > UBA4427 > UBA4427. The sequence continues at coordinate 14,115 of PAQX01000058.1, read as the reverse complement.
TAGGCAGCGATGCCCCCCGAGATCGCGAGCAGAATGCGGCGCGGCTCCATACCGGTCGATCCTCCGTCCAGGCCCCCTCCGGACCGACGAGTCCGGGAGGGTACCCGCTCCCCCGCTCGGGGGCGAGTTTACGCCCCAAAAGCGGGGCGCAACCCACTCATCGGTCCGACGTCGGGCTCACCGAAGGGAAGCTCGACCTGCTCTCCGCCGGGTTCCGGCCCCGCCGACGGACCCCGGGCGCCCAGTGCCCGCAGGTGACTACTGAGCCGCGAGCTTCTCCTTGAGCTTCTCGGCGACGATCGGCGGCACGAACTCGTCGACGCTGGCGCCGAATCGGACCAGTTCCTTGAGCCGGGACGAGCTGACATAGAGGTATTGCTGACTCGTCATGAAGAAGAGGATCTCGACGTCCGGAGCGAGGTGCTTGTTCATGAGCGCCATCTCGAATTCGTATTCGAAATCCGACATCGCGCGGAGCCCGCGGATGATCGCGTTCGCGCCGATCTGCTGGGCGTGGTGGACGACGAGGCCGTCGAAGACCTGGACGGACACGTCATCCATGCCCTCGGTGACCGAAAGGAGGATCTCCATCCGCTCGTCGGCGTCGAAAGTCGCGCTCTTTGAGACGTTCCGGGCGACGGCAATCACCGTCTCGTCGAAGAGGGCGCGGCTTCGCTCGATCAGGTCGAGATGGCCGTTGGTGATCGGGTCGAAGCTCGCGGGAAAGAGCGCCAGGCGGTGGCCCGACTGCCGGTCCGACATCGTTGGATTCTCTCCGGATCAGACGAAGCGCGGAATCGCTTCGCCCTCGGTCTAGCGGTTGGGCTCAGTCCGGCCGATCGGCGGCTCTGAGCCAGGTGAGCAAAGTGTCGCCGTAACGACGCTCGTCCACCACCCGGATCCCGGGCAGCGGCGGCAAAGGATGGCGTGTCGGGCCCTCGACGACCACTGTCGCGTCGGGCCGAAGGACTCCCGCGCCAAAGAGCATGGAGAGAATCGGCTCGCGCTCGCTCTCGCCTCCCTCCACATAGGGCGGGTCGACGAACACCAGATCGAAAGCCGCCGGGTCCGACTCGGAGAGGCGCTGCACGGCGCGTCGCGCATCGGATACGACGACCTGAAGTGCCTCTTCGCCCGCCAGTCCCAGACTGGCGAGCCGCTTCTGAAGGGCGCGCGCGACCCCCTTCGAACGCTCCACGAAGACCACGCGCTCGGCCCCACGGGAATACGCTTCGAGCCCCAGCGCCCCGGTCCCGGCGAAGAGATCGAGGATCGAACACTCCCCCACTGAACCGAGTGACGAGAACAAGGACTCGCGGACCCGATCCGTCGTGGGACGGACGCCGTCCGGCACGCGTCCGAGGTCACGTCCACGAAGATGCCCGCTGATGATTCGCAACTTCACCGTCCAGGATCGGGAGGGTCGTCGCGCTCGGATCCGATGACCTGCGACGATCCATCACGAAGTGCGTCGAAGATTAACCAAAAGAAATGGATCGGCGTCCACGGGTACACCGTTTCCGAAATTCCACGGGCTCAAGTAGCGAGCCGCGGCCTGAATGGGGTTGCCGCTCATAGGCCTCCTCTATAGACTCGCCGCGGTCCACATCAAAGGTCGCCTTCATTACGTATTTCGGTGTCACTCGCGGATTCTTCGCGCAGGGCATCGACCGACTGCTTCGCGCCGGCGCCTGGCAATCGAAGCAAGCCGCATCTGATTCGCGTACCTGAGGCGTCCTTGGGCAGACCGTACGAACTCGATTGCCGAGGTCGTACGCGATGCGCGAAACCACCCCAACCCCAAGCAGCACAGACGGAAGGAGCTTCGCCCGCTCCCTCCCCGAAAGGGTCGCTCGTTCATGTCGACTGCCGCCGTCAAGCGGATCAAGAAGAAGCTCCCCGAACGCCTCGCCGAAGTCCGCGGCGACCGATCGCAGCGCCAGTTCGCCCGCGACCTCGGCGTCTTCCAGCAGAACGTCAACCGCTACGAGAACGGGACGACGCCCCACACCGACTTCCTGATCACGCTTTGCACGAAGGAGAACATCTCCCTCGACTGGCTGCTCTTCGGCAAGGGACGCATGCGGCGCAGTCGCTAGCGCTGCGTTCCCGATCGAGATTCCGAAGGCCCGCAAGCCCGCCGCTTGCGGGCCTTTTTCATCTGACTTGCCGACCGAAGCAGCGTACACGGACGCCCATGAAGGGAACTTCGCTTCCGTCGCGCCCGCCCGTCGGCGGCTCACCCTCGCGCATCGGCGGGCGAACCCGCCCGCGCCGTTTCAGATTTCCGGACGGCGTGCGGCAACAGGCACGTCCCTTGCTCTTTCACTCGCCCGAACCACGCGGGGCTTCCCGCCCAACCGAGTCCGGAGCGGACCGATGCTGCGTTTCTTCGCCTCCACGACGATCCTGCTGACCTGCGCCGATCATTGGACGACCTGGCTGTGCCTGCACGCTCCGGTCTCGGGCTGGAACGTCTCGGAAGCGAACCCGGTCGCCGACTGGCTCTTTCAGAGCGCCGGACTCTCGGGGGGACTGGTGATCGATCTGCTGATTACGCTCGGCGCGATCGTCTTCGTCTTCACCACGCCCGTCTTCGATCGCGTCGTCAAGGTCGGACTGCTCGCAGTGATCACCTCTGTGACGGGCTACGCCGTCGTAAACAACGTCGATGCGATCCAGCGCATGGGTCTGTGGACCTGGCCGGGGCTTGCCTGAGATGGACCGCCTCGCCCTCGCCCTGCTCGGGGCGTGCGCCCTGATCGGCGCCGGCCTGTCGAGCGAACCTGCCCCCGCCCCCATCGCCAACCCTGTTGTTGCGGCGCCTGAGGCGGCGCTGCCCGGCACGGCCGAGACCGCTGCCACGGTTTCGGAGACGTCGGAAGACGCGCAGGTCGTCGCGCGGATTCTGAAACGCTTCGCGATGCGCCATACCGCGCTCCCCGAGCGCGAACGCGAGCGGCTCGCCTACGTGATCGTCGAGACTTCGCGAAGCCAGGACCTCGACCCGGATCTGGTCATGGCCGTCATCGAGGTCGAGAGCGCCGGCTACCACCTCGCCGAGTCCGAGGTCGGAGCGCTCGGCCTCATGCAGCTGCTTCCGCCCACCGGCAAGGAGCAAGCCGAGGATCTCGGCATCGAGTGGAAGGGCCCGGACACGCTCTTCGACCCGATCGTCAACGTCAGGCTCGGTACGGCCTACCTCCGCGAACTCGCCGACAAGTACGACGGCGACGTCAATACGGCGCTCGCCGCCTACAACTGGGGACCGGGCAGGATCGATCGACGCCTCGCCCGCGGCGGCTCGGTCCCCAAGCGGTACGTCGATCAGGTCCGACGCGCCGCCACGCGCTATGCCGCGACGCCGCCGAGCCGCTCATAGGCCTCGCGGTGCTCAGTCTTCCCTGGAGGCAACCCGGGGTGCCTCCAGGAGTGTGCCCGCGAGACGGTCGACCGAGTCCATCGCCCGCCCCGCACCCCCGGCGAAGCCGTTCACGACGATGGAGAAGATCAAGGTCTCCCCGTCGTCCCGCTCCGCATAGCCAGAGAGCGACGTCGACGCGGCATCGGCCAGCAGTCCCGTCTTCGCCCGAATTCGCCCACGCCGTCCCGGCAAACGCTTCTCGAGGGTCCCATCCAGCTGCGCGATCGGCATCGACGCCATGAACTCGGGCGCCAGCGAAAAATGGCTCTGCCCGACCTCCAGCGCCCGCACCAGGGTCCGCGGCGTGAGCCGGTTCTGGGTCGAGAGGCCGGAGCCGTCCACGAGATTCGCGTCGCCGAGATCGATGCCGAGCTCCGCCATCTCGTGACGCAGCGCCTTCACTCCGCCCGGCCAGTCTCCCTGTCGCGCGGGCTCCCCGTCGAGGGACACGCCCTCCCACGCCGCCAGATTCTTCAGGAGCGCCTCGCCGATCGCGTTGTTGCTGTACTTCATGAACAGCTTCACGATCTCATCGACGCGCCGACCGTATTTGTGTTCGTGGAGAAGATGCCAGGACTCGTCGGGCCGCCGCGGGCCCCGCTCCACGTCTCCATCGACGAAGACGTCGTTGGCCTCGAGCTGATACGCGAAGACCGCGCCGGCATAGAGCCCCGGATCGATCACGCTCTTGTTGACCCGGTCGATCCCGTCCCCGAGCCGCGCCGTGCCGTCCACCACGACGATCTCGTCGGCCGGGCCTTCCGTACGACGGCCGAGTGATCGATCGACCGAGAGCCGCGCGCGCCCTCCCGGTTTCCCCGTCGTCGCACGATTGCGGATGCGCAGGTAGTCAACGGGCGGATCGACGTTGACGCTCGCCGGCGCCCCCGCCGCCTTCGCGGGGCCGATCGACACGACGAACGAGCCGTAGTTCGCCGTCAGCGCACCGACAGGCGCGCGGTAGGCACGAGACGAAGCCTTGCCCCAGCTCGGATGCCAGCCGGGACCGTCGAAGAGGCTGTCGTCGACGCGCAGATCGCCGCGCACGCCGCGCAGCCCCTTCCGTCGCAGGTCCGCGGCCAGTCGCCACCAATCCTCGGAGTTCGTCGCCGGATCCCCCCCGCCCTCAACGAGCAGCGTGTCCACGAAACCGTCCCCATCCGGCGGCCCGCTGGACCAGATCCGCGTGGTGAAGGTGTGAGTCGGTCCGAATCGCGACAGCGCGGCGAGCGCGGTCAGGATCTTCTGGTTCGAGGCCGGAATCAGGAGCCGGTCTGCGCCGCGCGAGTAGACGACCTCGCCATCGGACGCGCGGACCACGAGCATGCCGACGCTCGCCTGGGCGAGCGGCCGCTCGCGCTGGATCAAGCGGTCCAGGCGTTTCGTCAGGGCCGAAGAAGCGCCCTTTGGCCCTTCCGCTGCCACGATTCCCGGCGCGGCGAACAGAATCGACACCAGGGTCACGGTGATGAGATGCGCGATCCGCCGCAAGCCTTCATCCTCCCCCAAAGACCGGCGGCTCATGCCGGTCCCCCTCGTCGCCACCATCCGGGTCCGCTCGCCGGGCGCGCCGAATCGGCACCTCGGACACGCCTGGATCTTGTCGGAGGGCAATGCCGCGCACTTGAACCCGCTGAAGCCGAACGGTCTCGCGCGCTTGACGAGGGCGAGGTTATCGGGGAGCCTGCGGACGAGCAATCGTGGACGGTCAGGGGGGATCGGACGCGGACTTCGGGGTGTCTCGCTCTCAGGGCCAAGCCTCTTGATCGGGAGAGACAGGGGGGACCGATGCTCAACGCCATCTGGCTGGTGATCGCGCTCACCGCATTGCTGGTCGCGTCCTTGAACGGACCCGAACAGCTCTCGCTCGTCGTCGGCTCGCTCTTTTCGAGTGCTAAGGCCGCCATCCAGCTCGTCATCGGCCTGGTGGGCGTCATGGTCTTTTTCCTGGGCCTCATGCGCGTCGTCTTCGACGCCGGCCTGCGGGACGTGGTCGCTCGAACCCTGACCCCGATCACGCGTCGGCTGTTCCCCGAGGTGCCTTCGGATCATCCCGCGATGGGCGCGATGATCATGAACATGGCTTCGAACATGCTCGGCATGGCGAACGCCGCAACGCCATTCGGCCTGAAGGCGATGAGCGAGCTTTCGAAGCTGAACCGGGGCTCTGGGTCCGCGTCGAACGCGATGGTCCTCTTTCTCGCCATCAACGCGTCCGCGGTCACGATCCTGCCGCCGCTCGGAACCATTGGCGTCCGCGCCGCAGCGAACTCGAGCGATCCGTGGGCGATCTGGATGCCGACCCTCTTCGCGACGACCTGCTCGACCGCGACGGCCGTCACCACCTACTACCTGCTGTACAAGATCCCGATCTTCCGCCACCGGCCCGAGTTGCCCTGCGACCCGAACGCCCCGGACTTCGACGACGTCGACGAGGGCGAGACGGTCGCCGCCGTGCCGGGCGAGCCCGAGTCGGCTCGGCGCGCCGCGCTCCGCCGCATCGCCGTCGGCCTGATCGCCGCGGTCACGCTCTGGGGGATCGGGTCGAGCGCGGTCGCCTCCTTCGAGGCAGGCGGCTTCGTGATCGCCCTCCGCGACACGCTCCGGGACTGGGCATTGCCCGCCCTCCTGATCGCGGCGCTCACCTACGGCTTCGCCAGTCGCGTTCGGATCTACGACGCAATGGTCGCCGGCGGGCGCGATGCCCTCGCCGTCGCTACGACGATCGTGCCGTACCTGGTCGTGATCCTCGTTGCCCTGGGCATGTTCCGCGCCTCCGGGGCCCTCGACGTCGTGGTCGGCTGGATCGATCCCTTCACGAGCGTGCTCGGCGTCCCCGCCGAGGTTCTGCCGATGGCCCTCATGCGCCCGCTGTCGGGGAGCGGTGCCCTCGGCGTCATGAGCGAAATCCTCGAGGCCCATGGCCCGGACTCCTTCATCGGTCTGCTCACGTGCACGCTGATGGGTTCGACCGAGACCACCTTCTACGTCCTCGCGGTCTATCTGGGCGCAGCCGGCGTCGTCGACGGCCGCCACGCCCTCTTCTGCTGCCTCGCCGGCGACATCGCCGGATTCTTCGGCGCAGTGGCGGCGTGCCACTTCTTTTTCGGGTAGCGCGGAGACGATGTCCACGGACGAGGTCGTCGCCCGGGATCACGCACGGCTCGACCGCATCGCGCACGACCACCTTGGCCGCGCCCTTGCGCGAGCTGAACCGATGGCGGCCGGACTCGGGACGCGCCGCTTCCACCGTCTGCACTTCGCGGACGACGGCGGCCCGGCCACGCTCGTTGCGCGAATCGAGGACGATGGCGCCCTGCCCCCGCCGGCGACCAACTGGCCGACCCCGCCACCCTGGCTCGCCGAGCCCGCCCTCGAGCCGCTCCTCGGTTTTCTCGCCGAGGCGGGGCTGCCCGTGCCCGCAAGTGCACTCCATCTCGAGGCAGAAGGGATCGATCTGCTCGAAGACGTCGGCGACACGAACCTGCTCTGCGTCCCGGAGGACGCGCGACGCGCACGCACCCTCGAAGCCTGTGCGCTTCTGCCGCGACTCCAGGCGCTCGAAGCCGAGGCTCGCGCGATTCCCGCATTCGGACGGGCCTACGATGCGACGCTGATCGCGACGAAGGCCTGGAAGTTCCTCAATTGGACCGTCCCAATGCTCCTCGGGCGGCCAGCGTCGGCGGCGGAGCAGTCCGAGATCGGCGCGCTCTTCGACGCGATCACGTCCCTCGCGACCGCGGCCCCCAAGCGCCTCGCCCACCGCGACTGCAAGGCAGAGAACCTCCATCTGGTCCGCCACGCAGAGGCCTCCGCGCGGCTCGTGATGATCGACGTCCAGGGCGCGTTCCTGGCGCCGCCGGAATACGATCTCGCCTGCCTCCTCTACGACCTTCAGGTGACGAACGACGAGGCCTTCGTCGAGGAGGCTCTCGCGGCGACTCGGGAGACGCTGCCGGATCGACCGGACGAAGAGACGTTCCGAACCCGCTTCGACGCCCTGGCCCTGGCCCGCCTCTGCAAAGACGTAGCCCACGTGGTCCACGCGGGGGTCGCTCGGGGCGACCGCCGGCGCTGGCACGAGATCCCCCGTGGCCTGGCCCTCATCTCGATGATCGCGGGGCGACGAGCACACACCCTTCCCGGCCTGACAAAACTCGCTTCGGTGACGGCCGCCCTTACGGCGGCGCTGGAGTCATCCGATAGTGGGAGACGGGGCGCGACGGGCGCCCCCGGTGCCTGAATACGTATCGGAGGGAGAGGACGAGTGTCGAGGGACAGACATCTGCGCGCGATGATCCTCGCCGCTGGTCTAGGCACACGCATGGCGCCGCTCACGGACTACCGCGCGAAGCCCTCGCTGCCGGTCCGCGGTCGGCCCGTCGTCAGCCTCCTGCTCGAACTGCTGGCCGGCGCGGGTGTGCGCGAAATTCTGATCAACCTGCATCACCGACCCGACACGATCCGAGACGCCGTCGAGGCCGACCACCCCGACGCGCTCGACCTGACCTGGTCAGTGGAAAAGCAGCCCCTCGGCACGGGCGGAGGGATCCTTCGGGCGGCGGACTTTCTCCGCCAAGGGGAAGACTGCCTCGTCCTCGCTGGAGACATGCTCCTCGACGTCGATCTCGAATCCCTGCGTGCGGGTCACCGCGCGGCGGGCTGGGACGTCACCGTCGTCCTGCGGGACGATCCGCGGATCGCGAACTTCGGCTCGATCGGGGTCGATGCCGAAGGCCGGGTGGTGCGGATCGGGGAGACGCGGATCGCGGTGAAGGAAGGGGGGCGTGAAGTCGCCGCAGGACTCTTCACGAGCCTCCGCTTCTTCCGCGCCAGCGCACTCGAAGACTGGCCAGACCAGGGTCCGGCCTTCGAAGACCTGCGCGACTGGCTGATCCCCCGCGTCGAGGCGGGTTCGATCCGACTGGGTGCGCTGATCGTGCCGGTCGACGCCGGCGTGTGGGAGCCCGTCGGCACTCCGACGGAATATCTCGACGCGAATCTCTGCCCGCCGACGATGCCGCGCCTCGGCGGACGGCCGGAGACGTGGTCCGGCCCGGTGGCCGCCGAGGACGGCAAGGGAAACGTGATCGCGCGCTCGGCCGCGGTCGCGCCGGACGCCGACCTCGAGCGGTGCGTCGTCTGGGATGGAGAATCGGTGCCGGCGGGCTTTCGAGGTCGGGACGGTGTATACGCGGGGGGCACGTTTCATCCGTGCGGCCGGGCCGGCTCAGGAGCAGGCCTCGGGTCGGCGAGCAGGAGCGCCCAGTGAGTGAAGTCGTCTTCATCGGGACCAGTGATGCGTTCGGTGCCGGAGGCCGCCGCCAGTCCGCGGTGTTCGCGCGCGGTGAGCGCGGCGGCATGCTCTTCGACTGCGGTGGAACGACCAACACGGGCCTCTCCGACCTCGGGATCTCGCGGGATGAGATCGACGTGATCCTGATCTCCCATTTCCACGGCGACCATTTCGGCGGAATCCCGGCATTCCTCTACGCCGCCCTCTACACGGACCACCGGAAGCACGCGCTCGAGATCGTCGGCCCGCCCGAGATCGAGGCCCGTATCCACGCCCTCGCTGATGCGATGGGCCACAACCTGGGCGGCCGCGAGTGGAGCTTCCCCGTCCAGTACCGCGAGGTCCAGGCGGGCGAGCGCCTCGCTGCGGGCCCGGCACAGATCGAAGCCTTCGCGACTCAGCATCAGCCCGAGGCAAACCCCCAGGGCTATCGGGTCCAGCTCGGGCGCGAGCAGATCGCCTACTCCGGTGACACGGGCTGGTTCGAAGGCCTTCCCGGCCATATCGCCGGGTCCGACCTCTTCATCTGCGAGTGCACGCTCTGCAATCGGGAGCTCGACTTCCACCTGAGCCTCGAAGAGCTCCGGGAGCATCGCGACGACTTCGACACGAACCGCCTGATCCTCACGCATCTCGGCGAAGAGATGTCACGCGAGCGGGGGAAGATCGAGCTCGAGACCGCGGACGATGGAATGGCGGTCAAGCTCTAGTCGCCATCGGCACGAGCCCTTCGTGAGGCTTGCCTAAGGCAGCCATTCTCGGCCGTGGATCACACCCAGGACCCGCGCGCATCCGACCCCGGTGACCTGCGGCAGCTGATTCGGGATCCCGAGAAGCGCGTTCCGTCCCATCAGCGAGAACGCCATCGCCTCGGCCGCGTCCGAAGGCACGCCCTGTGCGTCCATCGGCTCGACGATGACGTCGGGCAGATGCCGGGCGAGCTCCGCCATCACGAACGCATTGCGTGCCCCACCCCCGCCGACCAGCAGACGCCCCCCGATCGCATCGCCCGCCTGCCGGCGCCATGCGTCGGCAATCGGCTCGACGCTCCCCGCGACCAGCGTGGCCAGCGCGTCTTCGAGGGAGACATCCTCCCGCTGGGCCCGCGCCCACCACTCAGACGCCTCTGCGGCACCGTAATGCTCCCGGCCGGTAGACTTCGGCGGGGAGCGATGGAGGTAAGGGTCGGCGAGCATCTCCTGCAGCCAGGCCTCGCACACCGTACCCGCCGCCGCGCGGGTGCCGTCCCGGTCGAAGCGCTCCGCGCCGTCGGTCGCGAGCGCGACCACGCCGTCGACCAGCGCGTTCGCGGGGCCGATGTCGTAGGCGACCACGTCTTCGGGAGTGGCGCCAGCCGGGAGGAGCGTCAAGTTGGCGATGCCGCCCAGATTGAGGACGCCGCGGAGTTCCTCCGCGGTCCCGAAGACGGCGTGATGGAAGAAGGGCGCGAGCGGCGCGCCCTCCCCACCATTCGCCATGTCGCGGCTCCTGAAATCCGCGACCACGGGACGCTCCAGGCGGTCGGCGATCCGGTCGGCGCACCCGATCTGGAGCGTGCCGCCGTGCTCGGGATGGTGCGCGATCGTCTGCCCATGGGAGGCGATCGCATCGACCGAGTCCAGCGGGATCCCGGCCTCCTCGCGGAGCTCTCGGGTCGCCGTCGCGAAGGCCTCGCCGAGCACCCCGTCCAGCCGGATGTGCTCGGCCAGCACCTCGGCGACCGGGAGGTCGAGCGCGGCGAGCCTGTGGATCGCCGTCTGGAGCTTCTCCGGGTGGGCCGTTTCGCGATAGGCCAGCAATTCGAAGGGCTGTGCCCGAGCATCGTCGGGCCACTCGACGAGCGCCGCATCGATCCCGTCCGCAGAGGTTCCCGACATCAATCCGACGACCCGCATGGGCGGGAGAGTAGGCCGGAAGTGGGCCTCCGCACCCTCGCGACGGCGATTCGCGGGCGATGCCCGAAACGGGCGGGCCCTCCTTCAACTGCTTGACAGGAAAGGGGAATCCGGAATACTCCGCCCGCTGCGGCCCCCCGGCCCCAACATGCATTTGCGATGACTTTCAGCCGCGATCGCGGTCCGGACGGGCTTTTCCGTCACCGGGGCGCGGCACGCGGTGCTCGACCGCTTTGCTCGAATCAGCGCGGTGCGAGACGTCTCCTTCTCCACTCCAGACGAGGCCCCCATGAACCAGACCTCCCGCAACCAGGGTTGGGCGATCACCGCCGCCGCCGCGATCGCCGCGCTCCTCTTCGTGATCGGCATCTTCAACGGCAGCTACCTCGCCCTCGCGATCCCGGTCGCCATCGTGACGCTCTTCGCCCTCGGTCTCGTCGCCTGGGTCGGCTACACGATCGCCACGATCCAGGTCGAGGCCGATGCCTCCCCCGAAGTCCTCGCGACCGACGTCACCGAAGATGCGCCGGCCAAGCCCGCTGACGCTGCCTCCGACGCCGCGTAGTCCACGGCCTCTCCGACCCATGCGCATCGCTCTCCTCACCTACCGCGGCAACATGTTCTGCGGCGGTCAGGGAATCTACGCCGCCTACCTCGCGCGCGAGTGGAAGCGCGCCGGCCACGACGTCCACGTCTTCGCCGGCCCGCCCTTCCCCGAACTCGAGGAAGGCATCCCGCTGCACGAGATTCCGAACGACAACGTCTTCGGCGCCACGATGGCGGAAGCCTTCGATCCGGCGGCCCCCTTCTCGCTGCTCAAGCCTCTGTCGCTCTGGGAGCTCGGCGTCTCACGCTTCGGCGTCTTCCCGGAGATGCAGACCTTCGGCTTCCGGCTGATGCGGCGCTGGCGCGAGATCCAGAAGCGTTACCGCTTCGACGTCGTCTTCGACAACCAGTGCCTGTCCTGGGGCCTCCTCGGCATCCAGGCGATGGGCGTTCCGGTCGTCTCCGTCATCCATCACCCGCTGCATATCGACCGTGAGGCGGACTTCACGATCGATCCGTCGCTCAAGAAGCGGGTCGAACGGACGCTCTACTTCCCGCTGATGATGCAGCAAGCCGTCGCGCCACGACTCTCGAAGATCGTGACGGTCTCCGAGGCCTCCCGCGAGGCGATCGAGAAGTACTTCAAGATTCCGCAGAAGGACGTCGCCGTCGTCTACAACGGGACCGACACCGACATCTTCCACCCGATCGACAAGCCCAAGGAAGCGGACCTCCTCTTCGTGGGCCGGACCGAAGACCGGAAGAAGGGCATCGGCACGATGTTCGAGGCGCTTTCGATGCTGCCGGACCACGTGAAGCTCAAGATCGTCGACGGCCGGATCCCTGCACACGGACTCGTCCCGCGACTGACGAAACAGTACGGCCTCGAAGACCGGGTCCAGATCCTCGACCGGATGCTGACCGTGCCGGAGCTCGTCGAGCAGTACTCCACCGCCAAGGTCGCCCTCGTCCCGTCCTTCTTCGAAGGCTTCGGGTTCCCGGCCTCCGAGGCGATGGCCTGCGGACTGTCCGTGATCGCGAACGCCGCCGGCGCCCTCCCCGAAGTGGTGGGCACCGACGGCCACGCCGGCCGCCTGGTGCCCCAGCGCGACGCCAAGGCCATGGCGGACGCGATGTGGGAGATCCTGAAGGATCCCGAGGAGACCCGGAGGATGGGCCAGGCCGCCCGCGCGCGGGTCGAGAAGCTATTCCAGTGGGATCAGGCCGCCGCCGAGATGGTGGGCGTGTTCGAGGAAGTCATCCACGCTTCGCGGGGCGGAACTAAACGAGGGACGAGCCATGCTGCTGACCGTCGATCTCGAGCGGCTTGACATCCAGCCGGGGCACCGGCTGCTCGACGCGGGCTGCGGCGAAGGCCGCCATTGTTTCGGCTCGCTCTACCGCGGCGCGACTGTGGTCGGACTCGATCTCGACCTCGATGCGATGCGCGAGGCCTCGAAGAACCTCCGCCAGCGCGGCGAAGAGCACGGGCGGATGGGGGCGATGCTCCAGGGAGATGCCTTCCATCTCCCCTTCGCCGACGGTTCGTTCGACCGGATCATCTGTAGCGAGGTCATGGAGCACGTCCACGACTACCGCGCCGCGATCCGCGAGCTCTACCGCGTCGCCAAGCCTGGGGCGAGGGTTGCGATCACGATTCCCACCGCCACCAGCGAGCATCTCTATCTCCGACTCGGGGACGAGTATTTCGAGAGCCCCGGCGGTCACATCCGCATCTTTCGGCCGCGCGACCTCGCGGAGGGAATGGCCGCGGCGGGATTCGACACCGTCGGCTGCGGCTTCGCCCACGGCTTCCACACGCCCTACTGGGTGCTGCGCAGCGTGATGCACCTCCCCGACGCCGACGACAGCGCACTCGTCCGGGCCTATCGCGAGTTCCTCATCCGCGCGACGGGGTCGCCGCTGATGGCGAAGCTCGAGCGCGGGCTCAACTTCGTCTGCCCCAAGAGCATCATCCTCTACGGCGACAAGCCCGCGGACGGCTCGGTCACCCGCGGTGCCGACGTCGACAAGACCGGGAGCAACGCGCTCTCGGCCGCGGCGTAGAGCCACGTAGTGGCGCCCGGCGCGGGCGATCGCAAGCTCCGGATCGCGTTCGTCGCCTACCGCGGCAACATGAACTCCGGTGGCCAGGGCATCTACCTCTGGTTCCTCGCGCGCGAGATGGCTCGGATGGGGCACGACGTCCACGTGCTCGTCGGACCACCGTACCCGGACGCCATGCCGTGGGCTGAGGTCGAGCGCTTCCCCAACCAGCAGTTCTGGGCTAAGTGGGTCCTCGAGCAGCTGGACCAGATCGTCCCTGCGGAAAACCCCCTCCAGGTCCTCTCTCCACTCAACTTCTACGAGCTCGCCGCGAGCCGGATCGGTTTCCTGCCCGAGCCCTTCGCATTCAGCGTGCGCGCATTCCGTCGCATGTCCGACCTCGTCCGCGCAGGCCGGCGATTCGACATCGTCCACGACATCCAATGTCTCGGCTACGGCCTCCTTGGCTTGAAGGCGATGGGGCTTCCGGTCGTGACGACGGTCCATCATCCCTTGACAGTCGATCGCCGCGCCTCGTTCGTTCGGGACGAGACCTTCAAAGACGCCGTCGGGACGATGAAGTTCTACCCGATCGGGATGCAGGCCTTCGTCGCCCGTCGCCTCGACACGGTCTTGACCTCGTCCGAAGTCAGCGGTCGTCAGATCGTCCAGGACTTCGGCGTCCACCCAGAGCGGCTCCGAAACGTGCGCAACGGCCTCGACGTCGAACTTTTCTCACCGGATCCGAACGTGCCCAAGGCTGACGCGAACCTGCTCACGGTCGGACGATCGACGGACCCGAACAAGGGGATCCGCACGCTGAGCCGATCCCTCGCGAAGCTCCCAGAGCACGTGACCCTCACCCTCGTCGACGACAACAGCCCAGATAATCAGGTCCGCGAGTGGGC
>PAQX01000057.1 GCA_002709835.1 Deltaproteobacteria bacterium | reverse complement strand
CGGCATCGAGATCCGCTCCGGATTCAGGAAGCGCTCGAAGATGATGTCGTACTCGATCGGATCGACGTTCGTGATGTTCATGCCATACGCGACGAGGCTGCCGGCGGAGGAGCCGCGCCCGGGGCCGACGGGGATGCCGTTGCGCTTCGCGTAGTTGATGAAGTCCGCGACGATCAGGAAGTATCCCGGGAAGCCCATCTTGTTGATGACGCCGAGCTCGTGGTGGAGGCGATCGACGTAGGCCTTGCCCTTGTCGCCCTCGAAGGGCTCGTCCGGCGCCATGCCGAGCTTCTCGCGCAGACCGGCGAAGGCCTGCTCTTCCATCACGTCCTCGAGGCTCTTGCCGGAAGGCACCTGGTAGTCCGGCATGTGATAGGTGTCCATGTCGATCTCGACATCACACCGCTCGGCGATCACCAGCGTGTTCTCGACCGCGTCCGGATGGTCGTGAAAGACCTCCAGCATCGCGTCGCCGTCCTTGACGTAGAAGCCTTTCCCGTCGAACCGGAAGCGCTTCTCGTCGGCGACATTCGCCGCGGTCCCGACGCAAAGCAGGACGTCGTGCGGGTCGTGGTCGCACTCTTCCAGGTAGTGACAGTCGTTCGTCGCGACCAGCGGAATCCCCAGGTCCTCCTTCATCTTGAAGAGTTCCTGGTTCACGATCTCCTGATCCTGGATGCCGTGCCGCATGACCTCCAGGTAGTACCGATCCCCGAAGAGCCCGTGGAAGTCCTCGGCGAGACCCCAGGCCTTGTCGATCTCCCCCGCCGTGATGGCACGGGACACCGGTGAAGAGAGACACCCCGAGGTACAGATCAGCCCCTCGTTATGCTGCTCGAGCAGGTCCCAGTCGATCCGCGGCTTGTAATAGAAGCCCTCGAGGTACGCCTTCGAGATGAGTTTCATCAGGTTGTGGTAGCCCTCGTTGTTCATCGCGAGGAGCAGCAGGTGATTCACCGAGTCGTAGCCGGTCTCTTCACGCTGCTTCCGTTCACGGTCGAAGCGGGAGCCGCCCGCGAAATAGGCCTCGCAACCGATGATTGGCTTCACGCCGTTGGCGCGGGCCTTCTCGTAGAACTCGATCGTCCCGAACAGGTTGCCATGGTCGGTCTGAGCGACCGCCGGCATGTTCGCGGACTTCGCCCTCTCGAAGAGGGGGTTGTGCTTGATCGCGCCGTCGAGGAGCGAGTACTGAGTGTGGAGGTGGAGGTGGACGAAGGGCTTGGGCATTTCGTTGTCCCTCCCCTATTCCCACTCGATCGTGGCCGGAGGCTTGCTCGAGATGTCGTAGACGACGCGGTTGATCCCCTGGACCTCGTTGATGATCCGGTTGGAGATCCGCCCGAGCACGTCGTACGGGATGTGCGCGAAGTCGGCCGTCATCGCGTCGGTGGACGTCACGGCGCGAACCGCCACGACGTTCTCGTAGGTCCGGTCGTCGCCCATGACGCCGACGCTCTGGACGGGCAGAAAGACCACGAGAGCCTGCCAGATCTCATCGTAGAGCCCGGCTTCCCGGATCTCCTCGACCATGATCGCGTCGGCTTCTCGAAGAGGCTCGAGGCGCTCCGGCGTGACTTCGCCGAGAATGCGAATCCCAAGGCCAGGCCCCGGGAACGGATGGCGACCCAGCGCGCGGGCGGGCAGCCCGAGTTCCCGGCCGACTGCGCGGACCTCGTCCTTGAAGAGCTCACGCAGCGGCTCCACGAGGTCGAGCTTCATGTCGTCGGGCAGCCCCCCCACGTTGTGGTGGGTCTTGATCGTGACCGACTTCCCCTTGACCGAGACGCTTTCGATCACGTCCGGGTAGAGCGTGCCTTGCACGAGGAAGCCGACGTCGCCTCGCTCCTCCGTGATTCGGGCGGCGACCTCGTCGAAGACCTCGATGAACATGTTGCCGATGATCTTGCGCTTCTTCTCCGGCTCCGAGACGCCCTCGAGGGCCTTGAGGAAACGCTCGCTCGCGTCGACCGAGATGAGTTCCACCCCCAGCGCTTCCGCGAAGAGCGCTTCGACCTCCTGGCGCTCGTTCTTCCGCATCATCCCGTGGTCGACGAAGATGCAGGTCAGCTGTTCGCCGATCGCCCGGTGGACCAGCGCAGCGGCGACGGAGGAATCGACGCCCCCGGAAAGCCCGCAGACCGCACGCTTGTCGCCCACCTGCTGGCGGATCGACTCCACCGCGTCGTCCACGAAGCTCGACATCGTCCAAGACGGCTCGCAGCCACAGATCTTGTGAACGAAGTTCTCGAGCATCTGCACGCCATTCGCGGTGTGCACGACCTCGGGATGGAACTGCACGCCCCAGTAGGGGCCGGCGGTCGAGCGGACCGCGGCGAAGGGCGAGCCGCCGGAAGTGGCGATCACGTGCATGTCGTCAGGGAGCCCCAGGACGCGGTCGCCGTGGCTCATCCAGACGACCTGCTCGTCCGCGCGCGCGATCCCGTCGAAGAGCGGATCGTCCTCGACGATCTCGAGCTCGGCACGGCCGTATTCCCGATCGTCCGCGGATTCGATCTGGCCGCCGAGCTTCCGGACGAGGAGCTGGAGCCCGTAGCAGATCCCCAGAACCGGGACGCCGAGCTGGAGCACGCCCTCGTCCATGTCCGGCGAATCGGGATCGAGGACCGAGGACGGCCCGCCCGAAAGAATCACGCCGGTCGGCTTGAAATCCTTGATGCGCTGGAGCGAGACGTCGGCCGGAACGAGCTCGCAGTAGACCTTGCTCTCGCGGACCCGGCGCGCGATCAGCTGAGAGTACTGGGCACCGAAGTCGAGGATGAGGATCCGCGAAGACTGGGAATCGGACATGGAGGGGGTTCCGGATGGGGCCGATCGGGAGGGGAGCCCTTTCGGCGGATGGGTCGGGTCCGGCGGAGGGACCCTTCGGTGCGGCCCATGACAAGTGGGGGGGTGGCCGCGCCGGAGATTCGTACTGATCGCGCGCTACTCGAGCCGGTAGTTCGGCGCCTCCTTGGTCACGATCACGTCGTGGACGTGGCTCTCGTGGAGACCGGCGGAGGAGATCCGCACGAAGTTTGCGTTCGCGCGGAGCGAAGCGAGGTCCGGGGCGCCGCAATAGCCCATGCCGGAGCGAAGCCCGCCGTAGAGCTGGTGGAGCGACTGCGAGAGGCTTCCGCGGTAGGGGACGCGCCCCTCGATACCTTCCGGGACCAGCTTGTCGTTCGTGACTTCGTCCTGGAAGTACCGATCACGACTGCCGGCGGCCATCGCGCCGATCGAGCCCATCCCGCGATACACCTTGTAGGAGCGGCCCTGGAAGAGCACGACCTCGCCCGGTGACTCGTCCGTTCCGGCGAAGAGGGAACCGATCATGATCGTCGACGCGCCGGCAGCGAGGCCCTTCACGACATCGCCGGAGAACTTGATGCCGCCATCGCCGATCACCGGGATGCCCGAGCGGCTCGCGACTTCCGACGCGTCCCGGATCGCGGTGAACTGAGGCACGCCGACACCGGCCACCACGCGCGTCGTGCAGATCGATCCCGGCCCGACGCCGACCTTCACGGCGGACACGCCGGCCTTGATCAGCGCCTCGGCGCCCTCGGCCGTCGCGACGTTGCCGCCAACGAGCGAAAGCTCGGGGAAGTGACTCTTCAGCTCACGCACCGTCTCGAGCACGCCCGCCGAATGACCATGTGCGGTATCGACGATCACCACGTCGACGCCGGCATCCACCAGGGCCTGGCAGCGCTCGAGCCGGTCCGGGCCGACACCGATCGCCGCGCCGCAGCGCAGGCGTCCGAGGTCATCCTTGCACGCGTCCGGATAGCGCTCGGTCTTCTCGATGTCCTTGATCGTGATCAGCCCGCAGAGTTTGCCGCCCCCGTCGACTACGAGGAGCTTCTCGATCCGATGCTCGTGGAGCAGCTCACGGGCGCGCTCCATGGTCGTGCCCGGCTCGACGGTCACGAGGTTCTCGCTCGTCATGACGGTGGAAATCTCGGCGGAGACGTCCTTCACGAAGCGGAGGTCGCGGTTGGTCAGGATGCCGACGGCCTTGCCGTCGCGGGTGACCGGGACACCCGAGATCCGAAAGCGGCTCATTACCTCGAGCGCTTCTCGGATCGGCTGCTCCGGTCGCATCGTGATCGGATCGACGATCATCCCCGACTCCGAACGCTTGACCTTGTCGACCTCGGCCGCCTGTTCGGCGACCGAAAGGTTCTTGTGCACGATCCCGATCCCGCCGTTTCGGGCCATGCAGATCGCCGTCTCGTGCTCGGTGACGGTGTCCATCGCGGCGGAGATCAGCGGGGTGTTCAGCTCGATGTCCGCGGTCACCCGCGTCCGAAGGTCGACGTCGTTCGGCAGCACCTCCGAAGCGTTCGGAACCAGCAGGACGTCGTCGAAGGTGAGGCCTTCGCGGATCTCCGGGGGATTCGACATGGGGTCTTCCTCGCGCGCGCGTCTGGGGACGGATATCGCAGCGCGAGGGGCCGACGGTCGAGGGTGCAGGTGGAAAATTGGACCGGCAAACGAACCGGCCGCGTCACCCCCGCGAGACGATGCCGGAGGATAATCGGCGGTCGATCCGGTTTCAAGGAATGGATCGGTCGAAGCCGCCGCCAACCGGCCTGCGGCCGCCTACGTGTCTCCGAGACCGTGTTCTGCCAGCACGTCGAGCCCGCTCCGGACGAGTCCCGCCAACTCGGCAGCCACTGCCTCGGCCAGCCGGAAAGCCGCACGAGGCGACTCGTCGGCGAGGCGCGACAGAGCGGTTCGCGGGAGCAGATGGATCGTCGCGTCCCCGTCCGCAAGGGCCGTGACTTCGCGCTTCCCGAACGCGAAGAGCGAGGCGACTCCGAAATGGGCCGGCGCCTCGACGACTCCGACGACGGTGCCGGTCCGCTTACTCTTCAACTTCAGACGACCTTCCGAGAGAAGGACCATGCCCTCGCCTTCGGTGCCTTCCCGGAACGCGCTCTTGCCGTCCGGCAGGGTCCGCTCTTCCAGCAGACCCGCCAGGGCCTCGTGCTCCTCCCCGCTGAACTCCGCGAGCAGCGCGTACTGCTTCAGTTGCGGCGCCTTCAACAGACGCTCCCTTCTGCCGGGATCCGCGCGTTCACGGGACGATCCTCGAGAAGAGGCTGGCTTCGTCGATCAGCGAAAGGTTTTCCCGCAGGTCGTCGGGGGACCCTCGCTCGCCGGGGGCGAGCATGACCACGTGGAAATTGCGCNCCNCCGGCGAACCGCCGAGGGCCTCTCCCGCGGCCGCGCACGTCTGGACCTGATCGCCCTCGTCGTCGAGCNACCCCTCGATCTGCTCCCGGAAATACCGCCGATCGTCGACNGCCAGGATGCTCNCCTTACCCATGAGCCCTCTCGGACCAGCTTCGTCGCGGCCCGCGGCGAGGACGCGCAATGCGGCCCCGATCAGGCTCCGGGCGCGGTCGACGCGCCTGCGGACATCGGTAGATCGCCTACGGGACTTCACCGGGGATCGGGTGAATTCCGGAGGCACACAAGCGACGCGCTCAGTCGCGCGGGACGGGTTGCAGCGCGGGATCCACGGGGCGCCCCAGGAGGCTGTGCGGAGTCGCCGCGACGAGGTCGACGACGAGGGCATCACCGGGCCCGACCGGCGCCTCGGGGGCCACGTCGACGTTCACGACGCGATGGTGCGGGTCCCGGCCGGAAAGCTGCCCCTGCCCCTTTCGGCTTTCGCCGTCGACGAAGACGAGGGACGTCTGCCCGACCCGGGTCTCGTGATAAGCAAGGGTCTGGGCCTTCTGCTGGGACTGAAGTCGCTCCAGCCGATCCTGCGCAATTTCCGCCGGGACCTCCCCCGCCATGTCGGCGGCGGTCGTCCCGGGTCGCGGGGAGTACTTGAAGCTGAAGCTGTCTACGAGACCGGCGCGCTCGACGAGACCGAGCGTGTCCTCGAAGTCGGCCTCGCTCTCGCCCGGAAACCCGACGATCAGGTCGGACGTGATCGCGATGTCCGGGCGTGCGGCGCGGAGCGCATCCACGATCTCGAAGTAGCGCTCCCGCGTATACCGACGCCGCATCGCCTCGAGGATCCGATTCGAGCCGCTCTGCACCGGGAGGTGCACGTGGGGGCAGAGATGCGCGAGCTCGCCGTGGGCGCGGATCAGGGCGTCGTCGTAGAAGAGCGGATGCGGACTGGTGTACCGGATCCGTTCGATGCCCGGGATCGCGTCGAGGCGCGCGAGCAGCTCGGCGAAGGGCATCGTCCCGACCGTCGCCGCCTTGCCGCGTCGTACGTCGTGACGGCCGTATGCGTTCACCGTCTGCCCGAGCAGCGTGACTTCGCGAATGCCCTGCTCCGCCAGCGCGGCGACCTCCGCCTCGATCTCGACGGCGACGCGGCTGATCTCGCGCCCCCGGGTCGAGGGCACGATGCAGAAGCTGCAGAACATGTCGCAGCCTTCCATCACCGTGACGAATGCCTTGTGGCGCCGCCCGACCGGCGCATCCGGTCGCCGCATCGGCAGATCGAAACGGTCCTGGCTCGCTTCTTCGTCGACCCAGGCTGCGCGCTGTCCCCGATCGGCCTGCTCGAGCATGGCCGGGACCTTTCGCAGGTTGTGCGTGCCGTACACGAAGTCGAGATGGTCGAAGCGACCGAGCAGCTTGTCCCCGACCTGCTGCGCGACACACCCTCCCACGCCCACGACGCGCCCCGGCTTCTCGGCCTTCCAGGCCCGAAGCTTCCCGAGGTCGCTGTAGAGCTGATGCTCCGCCTTGTCGCGAATGGAGCAGGTGTTGATCACCAGCACGTCGGCGTCCCCCTCGCCATCCGCAGCAGACAGGCCGGAGTCCTCCAGCAACGTCGCGACTTTCTCGGAGTCGTGGACGTTCATCTGGCAGCCGTAAGTACGAATGGCGAAGCGTTTGGAGGCCACGGAATCGATCTCGCAGCCGCCGAACGGGGCCGTAAGGGGGGGAACCGAGCGCACATCGAGAGGCTCGGGCGGGCGCGAACGTACCGGAGGGACCCGCCAGCGTCGATCGCTGCGGGGTGGGGTTCGAGGGCAGGTGCAACCCCCTCGTTTTGCTCAGATTTTCTCTCGAAAACTCACAAAAACCGCTGAATTTGCGGCGTTTTCAGAATCAATCCAATCGAGTGCGGAAACGCGATTGACAAGGCTCCGAAGCCCGCCATAATGCCGGCAAGACATCGGGTTTCGGAGTGGCGGCGGATTGGCCATTTCTTCTGAAATGTCCAACCTCTCACCCCCCATTGAATGAGTCCGCCGCCTCTCCCCCTGACGAGCGCCCCTTCTTCTCCGAGGAAGGGGCGCTTTTCGTTTCAGGAGCAGACACCGCGTCCCCTTCGAATCGGGAACGAGCGGCCCTCCGCATTGCCCTTGTCCGGCGGCGAAAGGCTCCGCGGACCGGACGGGCGCTCATTCGGCAGGCCGCAAGCGCAGGCCCTTCAGAGCGCCAGGAAGAGCAGGACGGCGGCGGCGACGGCCCAGGGCGTCGTACGCGCGACGAAGTCGCGGGGGATCGTTCCGAGGGCCTCGAGGCCACCCATGCCCTGGCGGGCGTTTCCGATCACCGGCCACTCGATGACGCTCGAGAAGACCGCGAACCCGACCGCGCCAGCGACCAGGGCCGCCGTTCCGGGGCCGTTCGTCGGCAACGCGACGAAGTAGAGGATCGGGACCGCCGTGTGGGCCAGGTTTCCGCCTACGCTCATCCACAAAAAGGCGCGCTCGTCGTTGTTCTTGTAATCGAAGTCGAAGAGCTGCGGGAACTTTCCGACCGGCTTGAGAGGCGCGTGCCCTCCGCCCAGGCGTGCCCCCGCGAAGTGCCCCCACTCGTGCGCCAGCGCGGTCGTCGCGGCGCCCACGAGGAAGCCGTCGACCGTTGCGAGCAGCGCAGCGAAGGCCAGCCCGCTTCCCTGCGCCCAGGCTTCTGCCGCGGCGAAGAGCGAAAGCAGCGCGGAAACGATCGCCACGTCGCGCAAGCCGACCAGGAAGAGCGAAGCTTCGTCCTGGGCGGCAACGCCCTTGGACGCCGTTTGCTCGAGCTCCTCGGAGATCGTGGCCCCTTCCGTCGTCGTCTCTGCCGCACTCATCCCAAACCTCCTGCACCACCGATAAATCAAAAAGCGAGCCTACCGAGCAAAAACCACCCGCACGAGTCGCCCCGCACCGACGCGCCGGCCCCCGGAAACAGCGGGCGAATCTCCTTCCCACCCGCTGCGGCAGACCGGCCAACCCCGGTCCCACCTCAAAGCACGATCTGGTCGACCACCTTGGAAAGCTGTCGCAGGTTGCGGCACTCCTCGACGATGTCGCAGTACGGCATGTACCGATCCATCACGGAGTCGCCGAACCCCCAGGCCGACGGGCTCTCGGGGTTCAGCCAGACGACGCTCTTGGCCTTGTTCTGGATGTCCCGGATGCACCAGGCCTTGGCGTCGTTGTAGTTGTTCCGCGCGTCGCCGAGGATGATCACCGTGGTCTTGTTGTCGACCGCAGACAGGTGGGTCTTCCAGAACTCGTGGAAGGCGAAGCCGAAGTTGCTTCGCGTGTAGACGTTGATCACGTCGCCACCATCGAGGGCCTTCTCCACCGCGCTGTTCACGTCCTTGTCGTGAAAGACGTCCGTCACCTCGCCGAGCTCGGCGACGAAGACGTAACACCGGATCTTCGTGAAGGCTTCCTGCAGGCTGTACATGAACTGCAGCATGAAGCGGGAGACGTTCGCCACCGACGACGAGACGTCGCACATGATGATCAGCTTCGGGCGGTCCTTGCGACGGGTCTTGTAGACGACCTCGAAGGGAATGCCACCACGGGCCATGTTGCGGCGCAGGGTCTGGTGGAGATCGAGCTTGCCGCGCTTCAGCCGCTTCTTACGGATCGAGAGAATGTTCTTGATCCGCTGCGCGAGCCGCGTCACGACCTCACGCATCTTCTGGATCTCTTCCTCGGTCAGGTGGTAGAAGCTCTTCTCCGTCAGCATCTCGCGACGGAACTTCTCCATGTAGTTGTGGTTCTGCTGCTGCAGCTCCCGCTCGGTGAAGTTGCGGACCGTCCGGCGAACGGTCTCCATCAGCTTGCGGATCATCTCCTGCATCTGCTGGATCTGTTCGTCGCCCATCCCCATGGCCTGCATGCGCTCCATGAGGTTTTCGAGATCCTGCTGTGCCCCTTCCAGGCCGAGCTGCTCCGTCGTGCGGCGGGAGAAGAACCCCACCTGGAGCATGTTCTCGATCCGGCCGGTCCCCGCGTCTTCGGCGGCGGCGCGGATCATGTTCTCGAGTTCGGACAGGTTCTGGGTGAGCAGCGCCTGTGCGAGCTCGCCCATGTCCAGGTCGCCGTCCATGTTCTCCATCATCTCGGCGAGCTGGCTGAGCAGCTGCTCGAGATCGATGCCCATGTTGGCGAGATCGCCCTCCATGTCACCGAAGGCGCCCTTCAGGTTGTCGTAGAAGCCCGACCAGAAGAGGTTGAAGAGCTCGTCGAAGGTCGGGATCTCGTCCCCGCGCTTGACCATGGACGAACGCAGCGCGTCCTGGAAGACCTCACGGTCGTCCAGGGACAGCTCATCCAGGGCGTTGAACGCGTCGATGCCTTCGGCGACCGACACGCGGATCCCGCTCTTCCGGAGCAGGTTGGTGAACTCGATGATCTTTTTTTGCATCGCTCAGGGCTGTTTCTGCACGGCTTCTGCTCGATCCGAGCGCCGGTGCGACGGAGTGCCGTTCCGAAGCGCCTTGCCTCAGTGAAGAATGCCCTTCTTGGTCGACTCGGCGGGGGCCTTCTGGGGCGCCTCGGCAGCCTTCTGGGCGGTCTTCTTCTCGATCAGCTTGGCGAGCTCGTTCTGCGCCTTCTGGACGTCGCCCTCGTACTTGAGGATCACGTTCAACGTGTCGCCCACGATCTGGTCGTCGAGCTCCTCCGCGTTGAGCGCGAGCAGCGCGCGGGCCCAGTCGAGGGTTTCCGAGATCGACGGCGTCTTCTTGAGGTCGAGGTCGCGGATCTTGTTCATCAGCTGCACGACCTCTTCCGCGAGGCGCTTGTCGATGTTCGGGACCTTGCGATCAAGGATCTGGACTTCGAGCTCCTCGTTCGGGTAGTCGATCCAGAGGTGGAGGCAGCGACGCTTGAGCGCGTCGCTCATCTCGCGGGCGTCGTTCGACGTCAGGAAGACCAGCGGCTGGGTATTCGACGTGATCGTGCCGATCTCGGGGATCGTGACCTGGAAGTCCGAGAGGATCTCGAGCAGGAACGCCTCGAACTCCGGATCCGACTTGTCGACCTCGTCGATCAACAAGAGCGTGGGCTCGTCGGAGGTGATCGCCTGCATGAGCGGGCGAGGCACGATGAAGCGGTTCGAAAAGAACACGGAGTCCTCGGCCCCGACGCGCTCGGCGGCCTCGGACAAGTTCCCCGCATCCGCAATCGTCTCGGAGACCTTCTCCTTCAGGATCTGCGTGTAGAGGAGCTGCTTCGAGTATTCCCACTCGTAGAGCGCCTTGGCCTCGTCGAGCCCCTCGTAGCACTGCAGGCGGATCATCTCCCGACCGAGGGCTTTGGAGACGACCTTGGCGAGCTCCGTCTTGCCCACGCCGGCGGGGCCTTCGACGAGCACGGGCTTGTCGAGCTGCTGCGCGAGGAACACAACCGTCGCGATCTGCTTGTCGCAGATGTACTCCTGGTCGCTGAGCTGCTGGATCACGTCTTCTACGGAACTGAACATCTTGTCTTCCTTGCTCTCTACTCGCCCTGGGACCGGAAGTTCAGGACGTGCCCGAGCTTCTCTCTCTTGGTCTTCAGGTAGTTCAGGTTGTTGGCATTGGGCTCGATCTCGAGAGGGACCCGCTCGACGATATCCACGCCGTAGCCGCTGATTCCGGCCCGCTTGCCCGGATTGTTCGTGAGGATGCGGATCTGGGTCACGCCCAGCTCCGCAAGAATCTGAGCGCCGACCCCGTAGTCGCGGAGGTCCGCACCGAAGCCGAGCTTGAGGTTGGCCTCGACGGTGTCGAGCCCTTCGCTGTCCTGCAGCTCGTAGGCCTTGATCTTGTTGGCCAGGCCAATTCCCCGGCCTTCCTGTCGCATGTACAGGATGATCCCGCTGCCCTCTTCCGCGATCATCCGCATGGCCGCATCGAGCTGCTCGCCGCAGTCGCAGCGCATCGAGCCGAACGCGTCGCCGGTCAGGCACTCGGAGTGGACGCGGATCAAGACGGGTTCGTCGGGATCGATCTCGCCCATCACGAGGGCCATGTGGTCGACGTGGTCGATGTCGTTCTCGAAGACGATCGCTTCGAACTCACCGAACTTCGTCGGCATCTTCGCGACCGCGGTTTGCCGCACCAGCCGCTCGTTGCGGAGTCGATAGGCGACCAGGTCCTTGATGGTCACGATCTTGAGATCGTGCTCTTCTGCGAATTCGATCAGGTCCGGCAGCCGCGCCATCGTGCCGTCGTCGTTCATGATCTCGCAGATCACGCCGGACGGATGGCAGCCGGCCAGCCGTGCCAGGTCGACGGAGCCCTCGGTCTGGCCGACGCGGCGGAGGACGCCGCCCTCGCGTGCACGGAGCGGAAAAATGTGGCCTGGCCGGGCGATGTCCGAAGGCTTCGCCTCGGGATTCACCGCGGCGAGGACCGTCGCCGACCGGTCGGCGGCGGAGATCCCGGTCGTCACGCCTTCGCGCGCCTCGATCGAGACCGTGAAGGCCGTCCCGTAGGACGTGGTGTTCTCGTGGTCCGGCACCATCATGGAGAGGTTCAGCCGCTTGAGCTGCTCCTCTTCCATCGGGAGGCAGATCAGGCCCCGCCCGTACTTGGCCATGAAATTGATGGCCTCGGGTGTGCACTTGTCGGCCGCGATCACGAGGTCGCCCTCGTTCTCCCGGTCTTCGTCGTCGACCAGGATGACCATCTTGCCGACGGCGATGTCTGCGATCGCCTCGGTGATCGTCGAGAGGCCGGGGTCCGGCTCACTCTCGCGGATCTCGCGCACGGAGCGCGAGTCGGACTGGGGCATAGACATGGGGAGGCTCACCTTTGCGGACCCGCCGTCCAGACCAGGGAGAAGCGAGGCTTCTCAGGGGGTTCCGGCAGCGGTTGGAGGGCGCACCCGGGTCGAGTACCCGGGGGTGACGATGCGCGCACAATAGGCATGGTTGACTGGGGTGTCAATCACGCGCGTCCGCCCGGCCGAGGACTCCGCGTCCATCGATTCCCTAGATACGGCGCCTAGTTCTCACGAGAGCGACGACCGCGCAGGTCGCGCTCCGCGCGGCATTCGCCCCTCGCAAGGACGACTCCCGCGGGCCGCAGAATCAGCCGGCGAGCTTGAAGTTCTTCATCACGGTCTTGAGGAAGTCTTCCTCGGAGAGCGAGAACTTCGCGGAGAAATCGTGGCGCGCCTCGAGACCGCGATAGAGCACGCGCATGAGCTCGCGGAAGGTCTCGACGACGCCCTCGCCGCGGGTCGCGATGGCCGGGAACGTCGGCGTGTCGCCCCACTGCTTCTTGATCTCGGCGAGATCCTTCACGTCGGGCATGTCGCGCTTGTTGAACTGCACGACCTTGGGCAGCGAGTCGAAGTCGATGCCATGAGCCTTGAGATTCGCCTCCATGTCCCGCCAGGAGTAGGCGTTCGCAGAGGCGGCACTCCGTTGGCTGTCGGCGACGAACGCGATCGCGTCGGCGCCCGCGAGGACGACCTTACGGGTCGACTTGTGCATGACCTGCCCGGGCACGGTGAAGAGCTTCATCTTGACCGAGAAGCCGCCGACCGTGTCGAACTCGACCGGCAGGAAGTCGAAGTAGAGCGTCCGGTCGTCCTTCGTGTCGAGGGTCAGCATGTGGCTGCGCGTCGACTCGTCCATCATCGCGTGCAGCATCTGGAGATTGCTGGTCTTGCCGGAGAGCGCCGGGCCGTAGTAGACGACCTTCAGCGTGATCTCCTTGCTGCTCATGTTGATCTGGACCATCTGCACGACTCCTGCCGGCGCATGATGCGCGAGGCCATCGCCGTTATCGGCCGTCCTGCCCTCAGGATTGAGCCCGGATCGAGCCCCGCCCCCGCTCCTCACGAAGAGAGCGCTAGCGCGCCCCGAATCGCTCGAGCAGCAGCCGGGCCGCTGCGGCGGGCGTGCTCTTCTGGCCGGCCACGTCGGCTTCCTGGCGTGCGATCTCGTCGAGCATGCCCGGTTGCTCCCGAAAGGCCCGCTGGATGCCCTCGTCGACCAGCTTCCACATCCAATCCTTGGCCTGGTCGCGGCGGCGCGCCTCGAGCTGGCCGTTTGCGACGCGCAGGTCGTGGTGCTCGACGATCGTATTCCAGACCGCCGCGATGCCCTCTTCGTTGAGCGCACTCGCAGCGAGCGCGCGCGGCTTCCACTCGTCGTTGGCCGCCCGGATGAGGTCGAGGGCGCTCGCGTAATCGACCCGGGTGCGTTGGGCCGTCTGCTCCATCGGTCCGTCGGCCTTGTTGACGACGAGGGCATCCGCGAGCTCGATGACGCCCTTCTTGATGCCTTGCAGTTCGTCGCCGCCGCTAGGCAGGAGCAACACGAGAAAGAAGTCCACCATCGAGGCGACGGTCACCTCGGACTGCCCGATCCCGACCGTCTCGATCAAGATCACGTCGTAGCCCGCCGCCTCGCAGAGCAGCATCGCTTCCCTTGTGCGATGGGCAACGCCGCCGAGTGAACCGCTCGAGGGCGAGGGCCGGATGAACGCCTCCGGCTTGACCGTCAGCCGCTCCATCCGCGTCTTGTCGCCGAGGATCGAGCCACCCGTGACCGGCGACGAGGGATCGACGGCGAGGACCGCGACGCGCTTGCCCTGCTCCACGAGGTAGAGCCCCAGGGCCTCGATGAACGTCGACTTCCCGACGCCAGGCGGTCCGGTGATGCCGACGCGGATCGCGTCCCCCGCCTCCCCGATCATCTCCTCGAGGATCGCCTGTCCCACGGCGTAATCCTCGTCGCGGGTCGACTCGAGCTTCGTGATGGCGCGGGCCATCGCCCGCCGGTCACCCGCACGAATGGCGCGGGCGACCTCGGCGGGATCCGACGCGGCTGGAGCTCCCGAAGACGGGGGCATTACGCTGCGCGGTCCTTCAGGACCTGCAGGACCTCGGCGGCTGCGTCCGGCACCGGCGTGCCCGGACCGAAGATTGCCGCAACGCCGGCTTCACGGAGGAAGTCGTAGTCCTGGGGCGGGATGATGCCGCCGACGATCACGCAGATGTCGGACGCGTTGACCTTCTCGAGGGCCTCGATCAGCTGGGGCACGAGCGTCTTGTGGCCCGCGGCCTGGCTCGACACACCGATCACGTGGACGTCGTTGTCGATTGCCTGCTGCGCCGCTTCCTCAGGCGTCTGAAAGAGCGGGCCGACGTCGACGTCGAAGCCCAGGTCCGCGAACGACGTCGCGATCACCTTGATGCCGCGATCGTGCCCGTCCTGGCCGAGCTTGACCGCGAGCATGCGCGGGCGCCGCCCCTGGGCTTCGCCGAACTCGGCGACGTCCTGCGAGACCTGCGCGAACGCGTCCTCGTCCCGGTACATCTGGCGGTAGACACCGGAGACCGAGCGGACTTCTGCACGGTGGCGCGAGTAGACATTCTCCATCGCTTCGGTGATCTCACCGACGGTCGCGCGCACCCGGGCCGCGGCGACTGCCGCCTCGAGCATGTTGCCCTCACCGCTCTCCGCAAGATCCGTGATGTGCGAGAGCGCCGCATCGACGGCCGCCTGATCGCGACTCGCGCGAATCTGGTCGAGTCGCGCGCACTGGGACTCGCGCACGGCGGTATTGTCGATGTCGCGAATCTCGATCGGATCCTCTTCCGCGAGGCGGTACTTGTTGACGCCGACGATCACGTCCTCGCCGGAGTCGACGCGCGCCTGACGACGCGTGGCCGACTCCTCGATCCGCAGCTTGGGCATGCCCTGCTCGATGGCCTTCGTCATGCCGCCGAGCTCCTCGACCTCGTCGATCAGCTCGTTGGCCGCCTCGTAGACCTGCTGAGTCAGGTTCTCCATGAAATAGGAGCCTGCCCAAGGATCGACGACGGCCGGGATTCCCGACTCTTCCTGCAGGATCAGCTGGGTGTTCCGAGCGACCCGTGCAGCCGTGTCCGTCGGCAACGAGACCGCTTCGTCGTAACCGTTCGTATGGAGCGACTGCGTGCCCCCGAAGACCGAAGCCATCGCCTCGACCGTCGTGCGGATCACGTTGTTCATCGGATCCTGCTCGGTCAGCGAAGCGCCCGAAGTCTGCGAGTGGGTCCGCAGCATCATGCTCCGCTCGTTCTTCGGGTCGAACTCCTTCTTCATGCGCTCGGCCCAGATGCGGCGCGCGGCGCGCATCTTGGCGATCTCCATGTAGAAGTTCATGCCGATGCACCAGAAGAAGGAGAGCCGGCCGGCGAACTTGTCGACGTCCATGCCCTTGGACATCGCGGCGCGGACGTACTCGAGTCCGTCGGCGATCGTGAAGGCGAGCTCCTGGACCGTCGTCGCGCCGGCTTCCTGCATGTGGTAGCCGGAGATCGAGATCGAGTTGAACTTCGGCATCTCTTTCGCCGTGTACTCGATGATGTCCGCGACCAGACGCATCGAGGGGGTCGGCGGATAGATGTACGTGTTCCGGACCATGAACTCCTTGAGGATGTCGTTCTGGATCGTTCCGGCCAGCGCGGACCGGTCGACGCCCTGCTCCTCGCCGGCGACGATGAAGGACGCCAGGATCGGAATGACCGCCCCGTTCATGGTCATCGAGACCGTCACCTCACCGAGCGGGATTCCGTCGAAGAGGATCTTCATGTCCTCGACCGAGTCGATCGCCACACCGGCCTTCCCGACGTCGCCGGTCACGCGCTCGTGGTCCGAGTCGTAGCCGCGGTGGGTCGCCAGATCGAAGGCCACCGAAAGCCCCTGCTGGCCCGCCGCGAGGTTCGCCTTGTAGAAGCGGTTGGACTCCTCGGCGGTGGAGAAGCCGGCATATTGACGCAGCGTCCACGGCCGATTCGCGTACATCGTCGCCCGCGGCCCACGCAGGAACGGAAACATGCCCGGAAGCGTGTCCGCGTGATCGAGACCCTCGACGTCGGCGGCGGTGTAGAGCGCCTTCACGTCGATGCCGTCGGGGCTCGTCCAGACGAGCTCGTCCACGTCCTTGCCGCGGAGCTCCTTGCCCGCGAGGTCCTTCCACTCGGAAAGCTGATCGGCGGCGCGCATGCCGCCCTTCGAATCGGCCATCTTTTCGGCTCCTGTCTTCGATCACGGCCCCGCCTGGAGGTCCGCGTCACGATCGCAAAGCCTCTCCGGGCTCGCGCGGCGAGGAGACTAGCAGCCCCACCGACTCCTACATCTTTCTCGATTTCGGGGACCTGCCGCCCTAGCTGGGCCCTACATGGCCCTGCGATAGCGTCCGCCGACCTCGAAGAGCGCCTCCGAGATCTGGCCCAGGCTCGCGACCTTCACCGTCTCCAGGAGCTCGTCGAAGAGGTTCTCTCCGTTCCGAGCCTTCTGCTGCAGCCGCTCCAGCGCCGCCGGGGCCTCGTCTGCCCAGCGCGCATGGAAGGCCGCGAGGGAGTCGAGCTGGGCCTGCTTCTCGGCATCCGACGAGCGCATCAGCTTGTCGTCGCCGAGCACCGGATCCGCCGGGTGGTCCGGCAGGAAGGTGTTCACGCCGATGATCGGGAGCTCGCCCGTGTGCTTCAGCTGCTCGTAGTACATCGACTCGTCCTGGATCCGCCCGCGCTGGTAGAGCGTCTCCATCGCCCCGAGGACGCCGCCGCGCTCGGACAGTCGCTCGAACTCCTGCAGGACGGCCTCTTCGACGAGGTCCGTCAGCTCGTCGATCACGAACGCGCCCTGCACCGGGTTCTCGTTCTTCATCAAGCCCGCTTCCCGGTTGATGATCAGCTGGATCGCCAGCGCGCGGCGGACCGACTCTTCGGTAGGCGTCGTGACCGCCTCGTCGTAGGCGTTCGTATGCAGGCTACTGCACTGGTCCTGTAGCGCCGTCAGCGCCTGAAGCGTCGTTCGGATGTCGTTGAAGTCCATCTCCTGGGCGTGAAGCGACCGGCCCGAGGTCTGGATGTGGTACTTGAGCTTCTGGCTCGATTCCGACGCGCCGTACTTCTCACGCATCGCGACGGCCCAGATGCGGCGCGCCACTCGGCCCATGACCGAGTACTCCGCATCGAGCCCGTTCGAGAAGAAGAACGAGAAATTCGAAGCGAAGTCGTCGACGGACATCCCGCGCGCCAGAAAGTACTCACAGAACGTGAAACCGTTCGCGAGGGTGAAGGCGAGCTGGGAGATCGGGTTCGCTCCGGCTTCGGCCATGTGATAGCCGGAGATCGAGACCGAGTAGAAATTCGAGACCTTCTCCCGGCAGAACGTCTCCTGCATGTCGCCCTGCAGCTTGAGGGAGAACTCCGTCGAGAAGATGCAGGTGTTCTGGGCCTGGTCCTCCTTGAGGATGTCCGCCTGAACCGTCCCGCGAACCGACTGGAGCACCTCGCTCCGGAGCGTCGCGTAGGTCTCGGCGTCGACGACTCGGTCACCCGGGATGCCGAGCAATCCCAATCCGAGCCCGTCGTGGGTCTCCGGCGTCTCCCCCTCGTACTCCGGCAGTGCCTGCCCCTTCGCCTCGAGCGCCTTCGCGAACTTCGCAACGGCCCCCTCGAACTCGCCCGTCTCACGCAGATGACGCTCGACCCGCTGGTCGATGGCCGCGTTCAGGAAGAACGCGAGGACGGTCGGCGCGGGACCGTTGATCGTGAGCGATACCGAGGTGGAGGGCGCTCCGAGGTCGAAGCCCGAGTAGAGCTTCTTCGCGTCGTCCAGGGTGCAGATGGAGACCCCCGAGTTGCCGACCTTGCCGAAGATGTCCGGCTGTTCCGCCGGATTCCGACCGTAGAGGGTCACGCTGTCGAAGGCCGTCGACAGCCGCGCCGCCGGCTGCCCCGCTGAAACGTAATGGAAGCGACGGTTGGTCCGCTCGGGGCCGCCTTCGCCGGCGAACATGCGCGCCGGGTCCTCGCCGCTTCGCTTGAAAGGGAAGACGCCCGCGGTGAACGGGAAGGCGCCAGGCACGTTCTCGAGGCCCAGGTAGCGCGCCAGGTCGCCCCAGTCGTCGGTGCGCGGGATCGCGACCTTGGGAATGGCGTTGCCGGAGAGGGTCGTCGTCCGGTTCTCGACCTCGATGTCGCGACCTCGAACGGTGTAGCTCTGTCTTTCAGCGCGGTATTGCTCGCGTCGCCGGGGCCATTCGGCCAGCGAGGCGGCCAGAAGCGGGTCCACCTGTGAAGCCGCGTCTGCGTAGCCCTTGACCAGCCGCGCCGCGACTTCGTCGCCTGCGGTCGCGTCGATCGGCTGGAGCGGCGCAGCCGGGGCGTAACCTTCGACCGCGAGGACGCGGGCGTACCCGTCGGCCTTCGCTGCCGCCGCCGAGTCCGCATCGACCCGCGCGCGATAACCGCGGATCGCGTCGGCGATCTCCGCCATGTAGCGCTGGCGGGACGCGGGGACGAGGCCGCTCGCTTCGGAGACTTCGATCCCGCCGAGTTCCGGCGCCTGCGCCTCCGCGAAGGCTTCGATCCCGAGCGCGCCGAGGCGCGCTTCGAGCGCCTGCGCGAGATGCTCGGTCCCAGGGTCGTTCCAGTTCCGCGCGACGGTCGGGAAGACCGGCACTTCGGAATCCGGAGTGGTCATGGCGTTCCGGTTCCGCCGCCACTGCTTGCGGACGTCCCGCAGCGAATCTGCCGCACCGCGCCGATCGCACTTGTTCAGCACGATCAGGTCGGCGTAGTCGATCATGTCGATCTTTTCGAGCTGCGAGGGCGCACCGTAATCCGGCGTCATCACGTACAGCGAGGTATCGACCTGGTCGACGATCTCCGAGTCGCTCTGCCCGATGCCGGCGGTCTCCAGGAAAACGAGGTCGAAGTCCGCCGCGCGCAAGACCGAGAGCGCATCCCCGACCGACGCCGCCAGCGAGAGGTTGGCCCGGCGGGTCGCCATCGATCGGACGAAGACCTGCTCGCCGCCGATCGCATTCATCCGGATGCGGTCGCCGAGCAACGCACCGCCGCTCCGGCGGCGAGTCGGATCCACCAGCAGCAGGGCGATCTTGAGATTCGGCGCATCGCGACGAAGCCGCATCACGAGTTCGTCGACGACACTGGACTTGCCTGCACCACCGGTACCGGTGAAGCCGATCACCGGAGTTTTCTTCGCTCCGTTCTCGGCGACGAGCTCGCGCAGCCGCTCCGCGCTGTCCTTGTTCGCATCGGCATAGCTCTCAAAGAACGTGATGAGGCGCCCGACGTCGCGCGGCGCGGCCTCTACGATCCGGGAGGCAACGATATCGAGCCCCGACGCAGGCTCGCTCTCGCGGGCCACACGGGCTTCGAGACATTCGTCGACGATCGTCGCGATCATGCCTTCGAGGCCGAGGATGCGACCATCCTCGGGACTGAAGACCCTTGCGACGCCGATCCGGTGGAGCGACTCGATCTCTTCCGGGGTGATCGTGCCACCCCCGCCGCCATAGACGCGGACGTGCGGCAGGCCGACTTCGGCGAGACGCTGCACGAGATACTCGAAGTACTCCATGTGACCGCCCTGATAGGAAGACAGCGCGATCGCGTCCGCGTCCTCCTCGAGCGCCGCTTCCACGAGCTCGTCCACACCGCGATCGTGACCGAGATGGATCACCTCCGCGCCGAGGCCCTGAAGCAGCCGACGCATGATGTTGATCGCCGCATCGTGGCCGTCGAAGAGCGAGGCCGCGGTAACGACGCGGATCGGGGGACGGGCCTCGTGAGAGTTCGATCCGGTCATGCCGTTGCGCTCCTGGCCTCATTGGCTTCGGATGCGTCGTCGCTCTCGGCGATACGCGCATCGATGTGGTCGCGATAGATATCGAGCTGACGGCGCAACTCCGTCAGCTCCTCGAGCCGACGATCCACGTCGGCGAGATGCGAGGCGAGCAGCGGCTGCAGATGTTCGAGCATCGCCTGCGTCGATCCGCCGATCGCGTAGACCGCGTTCAGATCGCGAATCTCCTTGAGCGACAGTCCGAGGGCCTTGAGGCGCGTGATGAACCCGAGCCGCTCGAGCTCGTCTTCGCCGTACACTCGGCGACCCGCCTCGCTTCGACGGACCCCGGGCAAGAGGCCGATCTCCTCGTAGTAACGGACGGTGCGGGCCGACAGGCGCGCGCGCTCACAGATCTCGCCGATGCTCAACATGCCCCGGGTTGTCGGCGATCTGCCAGCTCACGTCAACTGCGAAAGACGCGCAACACGCCCAATCGCCAAGGCGCCCCGTGGGAACTCGCCTCTCTGTGATGGAAGTTCGCCAACAGGCCGTCGCAATCGCCCGCAGACGAATTGCCCCTCTCGCCGAGCGCCCGCAGGCGAAAAAACTAGTGGTATCCCAGCTCCTTGATCCGCCGCTCGTTCTTGAGCCAGCCCGGATCGACCTTCACGAAGAGATCGAGGTGGACCTGGCGCCCGACCCAATCCTCGATCGCGCGCCGAGAGCGGATCCCGA
This sequence comes from Deltaproteobacteria bacterium, assembly GCA_002709835.1. GTDB lineage: Bacteria > Myxococcota_A > UBA9160 > UBA9160 > UBA4427 > UBA4427. The sequence goes on along the minus strand of PAQX01000057.1, from coordinate 1,557 downwards.
TCTTCTTGATCATCGCTCCGCCCTTGCCCACCACGATCCGCTTCTGCGAATCCCGTTCGACGAGCAGGTTCGCGCCGATCCGGATCGCCTTGCGACCCGACTCGTCGTAGCGGAGGACATCCACGGCCATCGAGTACGGCAGCTCCTGATCGAGCAACTCGAAGAGGGACTCACGAATCATCTCGCCACAGAGCCAGCGCATCGGGCGATCCGTGAGTTCGTCTTCGCCATAGAGCGGCGGCGACTCGGGGAGCGCCTCGACGATTGCGTCTAGAAGAGGCTCGAGCCCGGTCTCTGATTTCGCGGACACCGAGAGCTGAGGCCACGGCGAGGGCGCCTCGGCGATCGGCCAGGGCGCTTGCTTCGCGCGCCCCAGATCCTCCTTGGTCCCGACGACGATGGCGGGGCGACCGAGCTGCTGGAGCGCCGTCGCGATCTCTTCGTGGATCTCCGACCAACCCATCGCGCGATCGACGAGCAGGAGCGCCACCTCGCTGTCACGGGCGACCTCGTCGACGACGTCGTTCAGCGCCTCATTCAGCTTCTTCTCGCTCTTGTGACGACCGGGCGTGTCCATGAAGAGGATCTGCGCGCCCTCCCGCGGAAGGATCCCCAGAATTCGACTCCGCGTCGTCTGGGGCTTCGCGCTCACGATCGCGAGCCGCATTCCGAGCAGCGCGTTCAGGAGCGACGACTTGCCTGCATTGGGCGGTCCGAGCAGCGCTACGAAGCCGGCCTTGAATCCATCTCCGTCCATCTCAGCCTGCCTCCCCGTCTTCCGGGACCCGCGTCAGCGCCTGCCGTGCCGCTGCCTTCTCCGCGCGCCGCTTGGTTCGGTCCGTTCCCACAGCGAGCACCTCTCCCTTCGACACGACCTCGACCGAGAAGCGAGCATCGTCCCCCTCGACGCCAGTGTCGTTCGTCAGGCGATAGGTCGGGAACTCGCCCGCGACGCGCATCAGCCGCTCCTGAAGCTCCGTCTTCGGGTCCCGCTCCACGGGCGTCGCGTCGGCGGCGAGTGCGTTGGCGAAGCGCGCCGCGACGAATCGCCGTACGGGATCCAGCCCCCCATCGAGATACATCGCGCCGATCAATGCCTCCATCGCGTCCTCGAGCACCTTCGGCTTCGACGCCCCGCCCGAGCTCTCCTCAGTCCGCCCCAATCGCATCGCCGGACCCACGCCGAGTTCGTCCGCCAACGATGCCAACGACCGCCCTTCGACGATCGCGTGGAGCGCCCGCGTGAGCTCGCCCTCCTGCCAGTCGGGCTTCGCGGCATAAAGGGCCTCCGCGACGACCAACGCCAGGACCGCATCGCCCAGGAACTCGAGCCGTTCGTTGCTCTCGCTCTCCGGATCGATGCCACCGCCGGGTTCCCGCCCGCGCTCGTGGGCGTAGGACGCATGCCGAAGGGACGCCGCGAAAAGCGAGGCGTCGCAAAAGCGGTGCCCGAGGGCCTCCTCGAGTGCGGACAGGCGCGAGTCCCGTTCGGCGTCTTCGCTCACCCGTTGCCCCGCGTGAGCCAACCGCCCCCGATCACTTCCGTGTCGTCCGCCG
>PAQX01000056.1 GCA_002709835.1 Deltaproteobacteria bacterium | reverse complement strand
CCGTGAGGACCGTGACCTCGTGCCCGTCCTGGACCCAGCGGCGACAGTGCTCGTGAGTTCGGTTCGCCGGCGCGTTCACTTCCGGGGGGAAGTAGTGGGTGATGAAGAGGATCTTCATGGGAGCCGGGTGCTAGTTGGGCACGTAGTCGTCGAGCAGCGGCGTGACCGTGCTCGCGAATTCCTGGAACACCGCTTCAGCCGCTTCCTCGTCCCCGTGCTGGATTGGCACGGTGAACCGGACGAGAGAGCCGTCCGTCCGTCCGTCGCGTGCGCGGTCAAGGAACATATATAGGATCTTGTGATGACTCTGGGCGATCACGCGTCCGCGCGAGTGGTACCAGAAGTAGACGAGGGCCCGGAGGTTGCCCTTCGCAATCACGAAGCGCTTCGCTTCGCCCCGGACGCCGTCGGCGAGTCCGTCGCGCGCCAGCGAGAGCGGGACGATCTTCGAGTCGATCACGTCCCAGCCCGAGCCCGGGAGGCAGTGCTCCGGGGGGTGGATCGCGGTGGCCTTGCCGGATTCGCGATCGCGGGTCTGCCGCTCGTGGTAGCCGATGTAGAGATGGGTCTGGGTGTCGGCGTCACGATTCACGAAGTTGCACGAGAGGTAATCGGTGACCATGAGGTTGTCGATCACCTCGGGGTCCAGCGTCTCACGGCCGATACAGCGCCAGTCCTCGACCTCGTTCGGGAAGATCGAGAACGCCTCCCGCGGAGGGATCACTTCCTCGCTCCCTAGGAACCAATAGACGTACCCGTTGAGCGCGAGAAAGACGAGGGCGGCGGCGATCTTGGCATTCATGCCGAGGCGTTTCCTGCGGTCTCGTCCGGAGCGGCGTCGCGCTCCTTGAGACCGGTGAAGAACTCGATCAGTCGACCTTCGCCCAGGAGGATGAAGAACGCGAGACCGAAGGTGAAGACGCCCTGGAGGTCGTGGATCGTGCCCGACGCGAGGCTCTCGTCGTGGTGGGCGAGGTAACCGGTCAGGCCCACGCGGAAAGCGTTCACGAAGATCGCGATCGGAATCGTGGAGGCGACGAGCACGATCTGGACCCAGACGACACCGGGCTTGAAGAAGTAGGCGAAGACCACGCCGAGAGTAACGAGCGCCATCAGGCTGCGGAGCCCGCTGCAGGCTTCGTGCACGAAGAGCTCGGTATGGGCCAGATGGATGATGTTGCCTTCGACGAGGGCGGGGATCCCGATCTCCTGCAGGCTGAGGACCGCGGATTTGGCCGCGATGAGCTGGAGCGGGAACGCGATCGTGTTCACCAGCGACTGCGGCAATGGGACCATCAGGAAAAGGAAGAAGAGCGGGAAGGCGAGAATCCGGAAGATCTCCTTGCCGAGAAGGAGCAGGACGAGTCCGATCAGCGTGAAGATGAAGCCGCCGCGCATCGTCATGAGCTCGGTGCCGAGGCGACCGATCATCAGGCTGGTCACGCCGATCACGAGCGGGATGAGACCCAGCCACGACCCCTCGATCTTCGCGTCCTCGAGATCCCACCGCTTCTGATAGGCGAAGTAGAGTGCGAGGGGCGCGATGATGAAGCCGTGCTGATAGTCCTCCACCACGCTCCAGTGATGGACCATGTTGCGAAGGATCGGGAAGTAGATCCCGAAGAGCGCGACGATCGTTCCGCAGGTGACGTAGACGGCCTTTCGACTGTCGATCTCGTTGCCATCCATTGCGGTTGCCACTCTGGTCGCTTCAGCCATGGTCAGGCAGATCCCGGTTCGTTCTTGCGTGTCGCGAGGACGTCGCGTTCGAGGATGTCGACGATCCGGACAGCGGCTTTTCCATCCCACAGCGCGGGGCGCTTGCCTTCGCGCGGCGGGCCGCTGCGCAGCCTCTGGATGGCGGCGTCGATGTCGTTCGGATTCGTGCCGACGATCTCGTTGGTTCCTTCGGTGATCGTGACAGGGCGCTCGGTGCTCTCTCGGAGTGTAAGACAGGGGACGCCGAGCGCGGTCGTTTCTTCCTGGATCCCGCCGGAATCCGTGAGGACCATCTGAGCGTCTGTCAGCAGGCGCAGGAAATCGAGGTAGCCGAGCGGATCGGTCAGATGCAGGTCCGGTGTCACGCCGCCCATGTTGTCGGCGACGGCCTTCGCGGTCCGCGGATGGATCGGGAAGACGACCGGAATCTCCTGGTTCAGCCGCCCCAGCACTTCGAAGAGCTTGGCGAGCTGCTCGGCGTGATCGACGTTGCTCGGGCGGTGCAACGTCAGCACGGCGTATTTCCCGGGCTCGAGGCCGAGTCGGTCGAGCGTGTCGAGCTCCTGCGCTCGGGCCTTGTGGGTCAGAAGCGTGTCGATCATGACGTTGCCGACGAAGTGGATCTTCTCGCGCGGAATGCCTTCTCTGAGAAGGTTCTCTTCCGCCGACGGTTCGGTCGTGAAGAGCCAGTGCGAAACGGAGTCCGTCAGGACACGGTTCACCTCTTCGGGCATTTCCCGGTCCCAGGACCGGAGGCCCGACTCGACATGCGCGACCGGAATGTGCAGCTTGATCGCGGCGAGCGTCGCCGCGATGGTGGAATTCACGTCGCCTACGACGAGGACCACATGGGGTTCGCGCTCGATCAGCAGGTCTTCGATCTTCATGAGGACCTGCGCGGGCTGATGCCCATGGGTTCCAGAGCCGACCCCGAGGTTCACATCGGGCTCCGGGATGCCCAGATCCTTGAAGAAGGAGTCGGACATCGCCTGGTCGTAGTGCTGCCCGGTGTGCACGAGGATCGGCTCGAAGCGGTCGGCCCGGCGGACGAACTCGTGCATCAGCGGCGCGATCTTCATGAAGTTCGGGCGCGCGCCGGCCACGCAGAGAACGCGGATCTTCTCGTTCGGCTGGGGGGAGGACGCGGTCATGCTCTCTTCCTGGTTTCCCATGAGAGGGAGGGGAGGGCGCGGCAGCTCAGCCGGGGGCAGCCCGGGAGCGTACACGTCCTCCTTCCGGGGGATTTCGGGAGATGGGACCCTCTTCTTTAGCATTGGACTCCGATCGCGCAGTACGTTGCGCACTGGGATCGCCTGTAGGGAATTCCCTAGGGAGACTGGGGGCAATCTCCTGAACTTCCGGAGCTTCCCCGAGGAATTTGCCCAAAGGATGCTGTTCCGGTGGCCGATGAGAGAATTGTGTTTCACACCGGGGCTTCGAGTGTCCATATCTGGAAAACTTTTCCACATAAACGTGCAAAAGGGTGTCTACCTCTGGCTACTCTTGGGGCACTACCCGGAGAGAGCCCTGTCGGGCCAATAGTCAAACACCGTTTGGCAGGATCATCCGGTTCGATAGTAGGAAATATATTTTGCGGAAACGATGTGCTCGTCGTTTTCGCTCCGGGAGTTTCAGCCCGACGATGAGTGAACGGACGACGGTTCTCGTGATCGATGACGATCCCGGGATCCGTGAATATCTGGAGACGCTTGCAGCGCGTCAGGGCTACGGCGTGTACACCGTCGAGGACGGCGAAAGTGCGCTCGCCGAGCTCGACCAGGCTCGTCCCGACATCATCACCCTCGACGCAGTGCTCCCGGGAATCGATGGACTCGAGACGCTGCGCCGCCTCAAGCAGCGTGCGCCGGAGATCCCCGTCGTGATGCTCTCGGGCCACGGTCAGGCGCGGACGATCGTGGAAGCGATGCGCCTCGGGGCCGCTGATTTCCTGCGTAAGCCCTTCGAAGTGGAGGAGCTCGAACTCGCCTTCTCTAAGGCGCTCGAGAACCGCGCACTCGAAGAGGAAGTCCGCACCCTGCGCGGCCGCGTGCGAAGCGACGTCGACGGTCTCCTCATGGGCGGCGACAGCCCGAAGATGCGCGAGGTCAAAGAGATCATCGAGCAGGTCGCGGACACGGACATCACCGTCCTCGTTCGCGGGGAGAGCGGGACGGGCAAGGAGGTCGTCGCCCGCGCGCTCTTCCAGCTCGGCAACCGTCGCAGCCGTCCCTTCGTGAAGGTCAACTGCGCCGCGCTCCCGTCCGAGCTCCTCGAGAGCGAACTCTTCGGTTTCGAGAAGGGTGCCTTCACCGGTGCCCAGAAACGGAAGCTCGGCAAGTTCGAGTATGCGAATCAGGGCACGATCTTCCTCGACGAGATCAGTGAGATGGCGCCCGGTCTCCAGGCGAAGCTCCTGCAGGTCCTGCAGGACGGCGAGTTCTCGCGCCTCGGCGGCGAGAGCGACGTGCGCGTCGATGCCCGGATCATCGCGGCGACGAACCGAAACCTCGAGGAGGCGGTCCGGAAGGGAGAGTTCCGGGAGGACCTCTACTATCGCCTGAACGTCGTCACGATCCAGATCCCCCCGTTGCGTGATCGGATCGATGCCGTGCCGCTCCTCGTGGAACACTTCCTGCGTATGTACAACGAGCAGTACAACAAGAGCGTCGAGAAGCTCTCCGCCGACACCATGCAGGTCCTGATGGACTACCACTGGCCCGGTAACGTCCGCGAACTCGAGAACATGATCAAGCGGATGGTCGTCCTCGGGAACGAGTCGACCGTGCTTCAGGAGATCGGTCAGCGCGAGCCGATGCAGGCGAACGGGAGCGGCCTGGTCACGGCCGGCGGGGCCCACGCGAGCGACGAAGATCTCGACCTCGTCGCCCTCGGTGCGGACTTCGCGAATGGCGGCGAGCTCGACCTCAAGGCCATCTCGAAGCGTGCTTCGCAGATCGCTGAGAAGAAGGTGATCGAGCGCGTGCTCGGGCAGACCCGGTGGAACCGCAAGGAAGCCGCCGAGCGGCTGCAGATCAGTTACAAGGCCCTCCTTTACAAGATGAAGGAAAACGGCCTGAGTGAGGGGCGTTAGGAAGTGCGCGGAAGCGACCGTCCTGCACGGAGAAACATGATGATTCGCGTTGTCGAAATGACTCGATCTCTCGTCCTCGTGACGATGGCCTCGCTGGTGGTGGGGTGTGCCGGTGTCGGTGTCGCTCCGCCGCCGGAGCCGGAAGCGGGAGAGCGTGAGGAGTACGTGGTCGGGATTCCCGACGTTCTGAGTATCGTCGTCTGGCGAAACGAAGAGCTCTCCGTCACCCTGCCGGTCCGTCGGGACGGCAAGATCTCCGTCCCTCTCGTCGACGACGTCCAGGCCGAAGGGCTCACGCCCCACGAACTCAAGGAGGTCTTGACTGAGGCCCTCGCGGAGTACGTCACGGCCCCTGACGTCACTGTCATCGTCCAGCAGACGAACAGCCATGTGGTCACCGTCGTCGGCGGCGTCCTTCGGTCCGGTCAGTTGCCGCTCACCCGCGAGATGCGTGTCCTCGAGGCGATTGCCACGATGGGCGGGTTCTCCGCCTGGGCGAAGAAGGACCGGATCAAGGTCATGCGTAAGGTCGAAGGCAAGACCGTGGAATACGGTTTCAACTACGGCGCGTACGCAGCGGGGAAAGCCCCCGACTCGAATCTGCTCCTTATGCCCGGTGACACGGTCGTCGTACCGGACTAGCAGGGGCGTCGGATGGTTCGCGCGCGATTCTGCGCATCACTACTGGGGTTGGGTCTGATGTTGGCCGCACGCTCTACAGACGCACGGGAACTCGCGTTCTTCGTCGAGAATCGTCTCGGCGCGGACTCGAACGTTTTTCGTCGTGCGGAAGAGACGCAGGTCGACGAGATCAAGCCCAAGGCCGGTATGGTCTGGGAGATTACGCCGCGTATCACGCTTCGCGACAACCGCGACGAACACGGGTATGAGTTTCGCTATCAGCCGACCTACGAGCGGTTCTTCGCGGTGGAGGACGGGGGGGGAGGAGAGGACTTCAGTGGCGTCGACCACGTCGCGAGTGCCAACTATCTCTGGCGGATGAATCCCGCGACCTCCGTTGGCATCACCGGCCGCCTCGACCGCCAGCGTCGAATCCGCGAAGGCTTTCTCGATCAGGGCTTCGTCGCCGATCCGCCGATCGAACGGACTGACAACGACTACATCCAGGCCCTGGTTGGTTCGCTCTTCTTGAATCACGCTCTCTCGCCCCAGCTTTCGATCCAGGCGAGCTACAGATTCGATGACCTCGACGTCTCCCGGCAGGACAGTTCTGATTCGCGAGCGAACACGGTTTCGGGCGGCATTTTTTACGGTCTGACGGAATACACCCGGGCGGGCGTGAGGGCGACCTACCGGCAGCGCGCGACGAAGGCGTCGGTCGATCCCGATGGGAACCCGAATACCGGCCCGCCCAATGACCCGACTCTGGGTCTCCGGGAATTCCGTTCCGAGACGGACACCTTCGACATCTCGTTTTCAGTCTCGCAGCAGGTGACGCCGCGCCTGGCAGTGGACGTTGGCTTCGGGCCATCCTTCTTCAACACCCGCGACGAAGATTCCCTCGGCAACGTCTCCTACAGCGGTGACGGCTCGTTCTTCGCTTCTGCCGGGGTCATGCGCGATTGGCGACGGGGAACCGCCGAGGTCCGCTACACGCGATCCGAAGGCGGCGGCGCTGGTGCGACCTCCGCGGCGTCGATTCTCGATAGGGTAACGGCGGCCCTTTATTGGAATCCGGCGCGCAACTGGGGCGTCCGGGTGCGCGGTTCATTCATCCACCGCGTGAGCGTGGCCTCCGACGCGTTCTTCGGTCGGGACACGCGCAACGACTTCTACTCGGCTGGCGCCAGCGTGGAACGCCGATTGACGGAAGAGGTCTGGGTGATCGCGAGCTTCCGGTACTCCTGGTCGCGGCTCGACGGGTACACGCCTTTCGTCCCGGTCTTGGGTGGCTTCTTGACGGACTTCGAGACCAGCTCAACCACCGAAACCATCGAGGGCTTTGTTGCCCTTCGCTACGCCTTCGATCCTTACGTCTTCTAGGACGCACTGTCATGAATCTCGAACAGGGCAACGAGAGCCAGTTCATTGACCCGCTCGGCTTTCTCCGGCGACAGGGGAAGTTCGTCGCGATGATCTCAGGGGGCATCATCCTTCTGACGTTCTGGATCACGATGGCGTTGCCGAACCTCTATACCTCGGCTGCGATGATCCTCGTCGAACCGCAGAGCGTCGACGAGGAACTGGTCAACTCTGGCGTTCGCGAGAGCGATCTGAATGAACGTCTGGGCCTCATGACCACTGAGATCCTGAGTCGTGTCCGGCTCTCGAAGATCATCGACGACATGGATCTATACGCGGAAGAGAGCGAAGACATGCAGCGGATCGAGGTCGTGGACTTCATGCGTTCGTTCATCAACGTCGTGCCCGTTCTATCGGAACTAGAAGAGGGCCAGCGCCGCCGCGAAATCAAGTTCAATACTTTCCGCATCATCTTTCGGCACGAGGACCGCCAAGTCGCGGCTGACGTCGCTCAGCGTATCGCCAACGACTTCATCAACGCCAACATCGAGTCTAGGACCCAGGTCACGAGCAAGAGCCTCGACTTCATGCAAGACGAGATCGCGGTTCTGACCAGGAACCTCGCTGAGGTCGAGGGAGAGATCGCGAAAATCAAGGCCGAGTCCGCCGGCAAGCTTCCTGACGAATTCGACGCGAATCAGCGCATGCTGCAGTACGCGATGGGCGACCTGCGCGATGCGCAGCGGGTCTTCGCTTCAGCGGAGAGCGATGCAGCGTATTGGAAGAACCAGGTACTGACCGCCTCGCAGATGACCTCTGGGGATCCCTCTAGCCCGTCCTATCGCAGGGGCCTCCTCGAGATCGAGCTTTCTTCGCTCCGAGCGAGAGGCTACACCGCCCGTCATCCGGACGTCCTCCGGGTCGAGGCGGAGATCTCGCTTCTGACGAGCCAGTTGAATGCCCAGGCCGCCGCCCTTCAGCAGGGCGACGGGCGCGCGCGCTCGATGGGCGAGCAAAACGCCCGCTCCGAGCAGGGACGAGCGGAGCTGAAGGCCGCCGCCGCGGCGGAAGACATCGAGCGCTTGCGCGAGCGGATCGCCGACCTCGAGGCGCGCCTCGCGGCGACGCCGGCGGTCGCTGAGAAGCTAGACGGCCTCAACCGCCGATATGAGGGGCTCTCCCGAAGCTACCAGGACTTCAGTTCCCGCCTCCAGCAGGCGAGCGTTCAGGCGGACCTGGAGCGGCGCCAGCTTGGGGAGAGGTTCCGGATCCTCGAATCCGCGGAGCCCGCCCCAGAGCCGTCGTCGCCGAATCGGTTCCTGATCCTGGTGCTCGGCTCGATCCTGGGGCTAGGGATCGCCGCGAGCGTCGGCCTCGTTGCCGAGGTGGCGGATTCGTCAGTACACACGACCAACGAGCTCCAGCAGAGTCTCGGGATTCCGGTCCTCGTGTCCGTGCCGCGAATCATGCTCGAGTCGGATCGCGCCGCGCGTTCGCGTCGAATCCTGCGCGAGACGATGGCAGCGATCGCGGTGGTGCTCTTCGTCCTGATCGGCGGAGGCGTCACCTACTACTTCGTGAACATGGCCGGAAAGGCCGGCTTGGAAGAAACCGAGATCGAAGGCACCACCGAGGAGGCCCGCAGTGGCGATCTCGGTGAGTTCGGTCTCGGGTAACGGGTAGGGAAGACGATGTACACCGAGTACTACGGGCTCGTTCGTTCGCCCTTCGAGATGACGCCGGACCCCTCGTTTCTGTATCTGGGGGAAGCGCATCGCGAAGGCTTGGCGACGCTCGTCTACGCGGTCAATTCGGGGAAGGGCTTCGTGATGCTGACCGGCGAGGTCGGCACCGGAAAGACCACGCTCCTTCACGCCTTGCTCGGTCAGCTCGATTCGAACACGAACTCGGCCTTCATCTTCAACCCTCGCCTCGACCCGATGGGCTTTTTTCGGGTGCTCTTCGAGGAGTTGGACATCGGTCCGCCGTGCGAAACGAAGGCCGAGTATCTGCTGACGCTGAATCAGTATTTGATCGACAAGCTCGCGGCGAACGAGCGCGTGTTGCTGATCGTCGATGAGGCCCAGAATCTCTCCACGGAGATGCTCGAGGAGATCCGGCTCCTGTCGAACCTGGAGACCCCGACCTCCAAGCTGATCCAGATCATGCTGGTGGGACAGCCTGAGCTGCAGGATCTCGTCGATCAGCCGGAGCTTCGGCAGTTGCGCCAGCGCATCGCGCTCCGACATCGTCTACGCCCCTTCGATGCCGCCGAAGTCGTCGAGTACGTCCAGGAGCGGCTCGCGAAGGCAGGCTATACCGGGCGCGGCCTCTTCAAGAAGAAGGCGCTGAAAGAACTCTACGCGATCACGGCGGGGACGCCGCGCATGATCAACAACATCTGTGACGGGGCCATGTTGCTCGGCTACGCGCGTCAGGAGACCACGCTCGGCCCCGAAGCCATTCGCGAGGTCGCCCACGACCTCGGCCTCGTCGGTAAGGATGCCGTCGAGAACCCGGATTCTTCTCGGGGTAGGGATGCGACCCCGAAGCGGCGTCGACGGCGCCTGCTCCGCTTCCGACGTTAGTCAGGGCGGGACCGGTAGGAGAGAGAAAAATGCCCAAGCACTACGAAGCACTGCAGCGTGCCGAGGAGGAGCGCCGCCGGAAGGTGACCGGCGTCGAGTCCCCCGTGCCTGCCGCGGTCCCCTTCGAGAGCGCCGCACCGCCGGTGGCCCCGCCCACCGCGAGGCCGCCGGGCCTGCTGTCGCGCCTGTTCAAAGGGCGAAGGGGAGCCGCGACGGAAGAATCGGGTGAAGCCAACAAGCGGCGCATCGCGCTTCTTCAGCCCGACTCCTATGTGGCGGAGCAGTACCGGTCTCTCCGCGGCCGCATCGATTCCCTCGCGTCCCAGCGCCCGCTGAAGACCCTGGCCGTCACGAGTGCGAACTCGGGCGAAGGGAAGTCGACGTGCTCGGTGAACCTGGCGACGGTGACCGCGATGAGCGTCGGTCGCAGCGTCCTGCTGATCGATTGCGACCTGCGCCGCCCGAAGGTCCACTGGACCCTCGGCCTACAGCCCCAGGTGGGCCTCGCTGAAGTACTGCTCAACCAGGCGGCCGTGGAGGAGTCGGTCCTCAAGCTCGACGGCGTGAACCTCGATGTGCTGCCGGTCCGTTCGGTGCCCTCGAACCCCTCGGAGCTCCTCGCTTCTCCCGAGATGCGTAACTTGACGCAAGAGGTCGCCGGGCGATACGACCGCGTCATTCTCGATACCCCGGCCTGCCTCGGCCTGCCGGATGCCAAGAGCGTTTCGGAGCTCTGCGACGGTCTCGTCATGGTCGTCCGCGCGGGGGTCACCCCCAAGGAAGACGTGCGGGCGGCTCTCGACATTCTCGACCGACGCAAGGTGGTGGGGATGGTGCTGAATGGCTCGGAATCGACCCGCGAACAGTACGGATACTACTAGGCCGCTTCTCCGCTCTTCGAGCGATTCGGAAGCTTCGAGCAAGTCGGAACGTCTCCAGTGAACACCCTTCAAGCCATCGTGATCGTCGTGGTCTCTTCGGCGATCGCCTACATGTCGACGCCCTTCGTGATCCGATTCGCAGGCGTGGTGGGGGCGGTGGATCGTCCGAACGAGAGGAAGGTCAGCACGCGCGCTTCGATGCCGCTGCTCGGGGGGCTCGCGGTCGCGCTCGGCTGCGCCGCCGGCATGACGATGGCGCTCGCCGTTTGCTCCGTCACTGATCTCTCGCGGGGCGTGGCGGGCTTCGGCGGGGGCGCGCTCGTGCTGATTGCCGTCGGGGTATACGACGACCGGTTCGACGTTCGGCCCTATGTGAAGCTCCTCTTTCAAATTCTCGCGGCGGGAATCGCGATCGAATCGGGCTTTCGCCTCGACTACTTTACGAATCCCTTCACCGGGGATACCCAGCCGGTTTCGCTCTACGTGGCCTGGCCGATCTCGCTCGTCTGGATCGTCGGCGTGACGAACGCTTTGAACCTGATCGACGGGCTCGATGGGCTCTCCGCCGGCGTCGGAGGGATCATCGCCGGCACCCTCACGGTCATCTGCTGGCAGGCGGAGCAGTGGCTCGGCGTCGTCGTTGGCCTCGCGCTCTTCGGAGCACTCCTCGGCTACCTGCCGTACAACTTTCCGCCCGCCCGNATCTTCCTGGGNGACACCGGATCCCTGGTGATCGGCTTNGGTCTCTCCCTGCTCGCGCTCGAGGGGTACCGGAAGACTGNGCTGCTGGCCTTTCTCGTGCCGCTGCTGGCGCTCGCGATTCCGATCCTCGACACCNNCCTGTCGATCNTGCGTCGGCTNCGGAGNGGGCGCGGNGTCTTCTCNCCGGACAAGCTCCACATGCATCANCGNTTGCTNCACCGCGANGGGTCGCACAAGNGCGCGGTGCTGNTGCTCTATTTNCTGACGGCNTGCTTCTGCATGATCGCCNTCTCTTTCTCACAGATCGATGGCTGGATCGCCTTCCTCTACNTGGNGGCNGTCGTCGCCGTGACGATCAGAATGCTCCGAAANCTCGATGCCTTTTCGCTCGACATCCTGGACGACGCGCTCCAGAGCGGAACCGAAGAGACCCGATCCGGCGCCGAGGGGGCTCGCCCTGACGAGTCGAGGGAAGGCGCCGAATCGGGAGGGGCTCCCGGAGACTCAAAGCCCACCTAGGTCGATGACGAGGCCTCGGCACGGCCGAGGTCGGGAGAGTTTTTTTCGTGAACATCGCAGTGATCGGAACGGGCTACGTCGGTCTGGTGACGGGGACGTGCTTCTCCGAATTCGGCTTGAACGTCACGTGCGTCGACGTCGACGAGGCGAAGATCGCGACCCTCGAGGCCGGAGAGATCCCGATCTACGAGCCCGGGCTGAAGGAGCTCGTTGCACGCAACGTCGAGGACGGACGGCTCGCGTTCACGACCGACGTCGAGACCGCGATCGCGCAGTCTCTCGTCCTCTTCATTGCCGTGGGTACGCCGGCGAATGAAGACGGCAGCACCGACCTTTCGCGGGTCGAGGGCGTGGCACGTCGCATCGGCCGGGAAATCGATGGCTACAAGGTCGTCGTCACCAAGAGCACCGTCCCGGTCGGGACCTCACGCTTCGTTCGCGAGTGCATCGACGAGGAACTCGCGAAGCGCGGCGAGACGATTCGCTACAGCCTCGCGTCCAACCCCGAGTTCCTCCGCGAGGGCGCCGCGATCGGTGATTTCATGCGGCCCGACCGGGTCGTGATCGGCACGGACGGCGACGACGAGCAGGCCCTCGCGATCATGAAGGACCTGTACCGGCCGCTCTATCTGAACGAGACGCCCTTCGTCGAGACGAGCATCGAGACCGCCGAGCTCTCGAAGTACGCCGCAAACGCCTTCCTCGCGACGAAGATCAGCTTCATCAACGAGATGAGCGTGCTGTGCGACGAGGTGGGCGGCGACGTGCAGGCGGTCGCGCGGATCATGGGCCTGGACGGTCGGATCGGGAAGAAGTTTCTCCACGCCGGACCGGGCTTCGGGGGCTCGTGCTTTCCCAAGGACACCCGCGCCGCGGTGCATTTCGCGCGGGAGCACGGCCAGGAACTCGGGATCATCGAGGCCTCCATCCGCGCCAACGATCGGCAGCGTCTGCGCATGGTCGACAAGATCGTCGCCGCTCTCGACGGTGACGTGAACGGTCGAGTGGTCGCGGTCCTCGGTCTCTCCTTCAAGCCTGGGACCGACGACCTTCGGGAAGCTCCGGCGGTCGACATCGTACGCGAGCTCCAGTCGCGAGGCGCGACGGTCCGCGCGTACGACCCGGTGGCCCTGGAAGAGGCCGGTGCGCTGCTTCCCGATCTCGTCTGCTGCGATGACGCGTATGAAGCCCTCGCGGGTGCCGAGGTCGCTGCAATTGTCACCGAGTGGAATCAGTTCCGGATGCTCGACCTCGAGCAGATGAAGGAGCGGATGGCGCGTCCGGTGCTCGTCGACATGCGCAACATCTACGACGCGGACAAGATGAGCGGCCTGGGCTTTGCGTATACCGGCGTGGGGGTCTGAGTCCGAATCGGTTCGCTGCGGCGAAGGCGGCCCCCTCCCGGTTACCCGCGAGAATTTTTTCTGCCGTGGTGGGGTTTTTTCATCACAAGGTCCCCGATTCCGTGACGATGGTCACTAAGTCAAGGCGGGGTTGGGACGTACGATCCCGGGTGCGGCGAACCGGTTCGCTGCCGATCCACGGGCGTGCCACGCGCCGCGGATCACCACCGCCACGAGGTCCGAGATGCATACGACTGGAACGGTCCGCAAAGACGTCATCGATTCTCTCCGCGCGATCCCGCTCTTCGGCCGGGTCGGCGAAGCCGATCTCGAGGAACTCGCGACGCACCTGATCGAGCGCCGGTTCCCGAAGAACGCCACCGTCGTGGAGGAGGGCCTCCCGGGGGATTACATGTACGTGATTCGCCAAGGCCGGGCGAAGGTCACCAAGTCGTCTGAGGACGGGCGCGAGAAGATCATGAACTTCCTGGAAGCCGGTTCGTTCTTCGGCGACATGGCGCTGCTCGGCGACGAGACGCGTTCGGCCAGCGTGAAGACCCTCGAGGAGTCCGTCCTGCTCGCGCTCTCGCGTCGGGACTTCATTGACCTGCTGCGGCAGAGCCCCGACCTTTCGTTGGCCGTGATCGAGGAGCTCGCCAACCGGCTTCGAGAAACCAACGAGCAGGCGCGATCGCTTTCCTTCCAGGGCGTCGAGGAGCGCACCCGCAACCTCTTCACGCGGATCGCTCGCGTCGACGAAACCACGGGCGGACTCTGCATGACCCCCGCGCTCACGCACCAGCAGATCGCGGACATGGTCGGGACCTCCCGGGAGACCGTGACGCGCGCGATCAAGCAGCTGAAGACGTCGGGATGGCTCGCCCAGGAGGGCAAGCGTTACGTGATCCCGAACGACGGGGAGTGAGGCCGATCCGGCGCTCCTGACCGGGGGGGCGAGGTTCCTTCGCCCCGCTTTGCCCGATCGGACGTGCTTCCTGCGGGCGAGAAGCCACCTGAGACACAATCCGGTCTGCCTTCCGGCCGAAAGAACCGAAGCGTCGTGTTCCGGGACCCTTCAGCTTTGCACGGCCTGGGTCGATGACGCACTCTCTCTCTTCCCAGATTCCCCTCGGGTCCGGCAAAAGGCCGGTCCGCGTCGTCGGGACGGGCAAAGGAAACCGCGTTATGTCTTCGGGCCTTCTCCGCTTGCGTTCTCTGAGAAACGCTGATTCTCATCGCCGAACGTTCCTCGCTTCGGGCGTCGTGCGCCTCGCCCTCGTCGCCCTCGTCGCCTCGTTCGCCGCAGGCTGCGCGGACGACGAGCAGCGCATCGCCGAATTCATCGAGCGCGGTGACGAGTACATCGCCGCCGGCGACGACGAAGAAGCGATCATCGAGTTCAAGAACGTCCTCCAACTCGATCCCGAGAACGCGGCCGCGCACGAAGCCCTCTCCCTGGCCTACCTCCGGGTTCAGAAGCCGCGGGAGGCCTACTGGGAGATGTCGGAGACCGTCCGGGTCGCTCCGACGAACATCGATGCACGCCTGCGCTACGGCACGGTGTCCGCGGCGATCGGTGACTTCGATCTCTCTAATGAACAGGCGGAGGCGGTGCTCGCGATCGAGTCGAACAACGCGCGCGGCTTCACGCTCCGCGGTCAGGCGCGGGAGAACCGTGAGGACCTTGAAGGTGCTGAAGCGGATTATCGCGCCGCGGTCACGGCGACCCCGGAAGCGGCCGCTTTCCGGTTCCTTCTGGGCGGATTCCTCGAGCGGAACGAGAAGCGAGATGAAGCCGAGCGAGTCTATCGGGACCTGCTCGCCGTCGAGGAGAGCTACCTCGCCACGTCTACGCTGACGCGGCTGGTGCTTCGGGATGAATCGCGGGCCAGCGAAGCCGACGCGCTGATAGAGGATCTGATCCGCGTCGCCGAGGCGCTGCCGACAGAGGCGCCGGAAGCCGACGCCGCTGCGGAAGAGCAGGGCCAGACGTCACTGCTTTACAACGTGCCGCGGGAAGAGGCGATCGTGGGGGCCTATGCCCTGAAGGCGATCGTCCTGCGCGGTCGCGACGACTTCGATGGGGCGATCGCGACACTGGAAGAGGGCGTCTCGAAGAGCGAAGAAAAGCTCGAACTCATCTATCAGATGGCTCAGTTCTATCGCTCCGCGGGGCGACTCGAGGACGAGGATCGGATGATCCGGCGGGCCTCCGAGATCGCGCCCGAGAACGTCGTTGCGCAGCTCTTGCTCTCCGCGTATCTCGGGACCCAGGGAGACGGGGAGGGCGCGCTCGAGGCAGCGCAAGGCGCGGTCGAGATCGATCCGGAGAGCGCCGCGGCGAGGCTCCGCGTGGCCGAACTCCTGATTGACCTCGGTTTCGAGGAGGGCGACGACGCGAAGATCGCCGAAGGGCGTAGGGTTGTCGACGACGTCCTTGCCGAACGACCCGACGGCCCGGAGGCGAACTTCGTGAATGCGAAGCTCCGGCTCGCGGAAGGGGACCCGGAGGCCGCAAAGAGCAGTCTCGAGACGGCGCTGCAGGCGCGGCCCGACTGGGCGCAGGCACGCTTCGTCTTCGGCTCGACCCTCGCGGCGAATGGAGACCTTTCCCGTGCGCGTGCAGAACTCGAGGCGGCCCTCGAAGAGGAGCCGGGTCTGCTCGAGGCGCGCAAGCTGCTGACCTCGGTCTACGCGGCGCTCGGCGAGCACGAGTTCGTGATCGAGAACGGCCGCCGCTATCTCGTGGATCGACCCGGAGACATGCCGATTCGCATCGCCGTCGGTCAGAGTCTGATTCGCGTCGGTCGCGCGGAAGAGGCGTACGAAGAGATCGCCTCCGTGCCAGAAGAGAGCTGGGATGCCGCGGCGTTTTTCGCGCTCGGCCGGATCGACATCGCTTACGGTCGCCTCGAGGAAGGGACCCGTAAACTGACGAGAGCGAATGAACTCTCTCCGGGCAATCCGCAGGTGCTGAGGACGCTGATCGCGCTCGATCGGGGCGTTCAGGAGTTTGATCGCGCGCTCGCGCGCGCTCGAGCGGCCGTGGAAGCCAAGCCGGAAGACAGCGAGCTGCGCGAGCTGCTCGGCGAGGTGCTGCTCGCCCAGGGAGATCCCGAGGAAGGAGCGGTGGAACTTGCGAAGGCGGTCGAACTCGAGCCGCGCAACGTCTCTGCCCACATCGCGCTATCGGAAGTCGAAGTCCGTAAGGGCGACTCGGACGCCACGCTAGCTTCGCTCGAGCGCGCCGTCGCGTCGGTGCCCGAGTCGGTCGAGCTCCAGTATCGGTTCGCTCAGGCCCTCGATCGGGTCGGCCGGAAGAGTGATGCGCTTGCGGTCTACGAGAAGACGATCGCACTGAACCCCGAATTCGCGCTGGCGAAGAACAACATGGCCTATCTGCTCGCCGAGAACGGGGGCGATCTCGATCGGGCGCTCGAACTGGCGCAGCAGGCGAAGGAAGCGCTGCCCGACGACGGCAACGCGGCGGACACCCTCGGTTGGGTGCTGCTCAAGCGCGGCCTTCCGTCCGCCGCGATCGGCTACCTCGAAGAGGCGACCGAGCGGTTCCCGGAGTCGGCCTACGAGATCCAGGGCCTCGTGCACAACCACCTGGCCCAGGCCTACGAAGCGAATCAGGACACCGCCAAGGCCCTCGCGGCCAGCCGCACGACGATTGAGTACTTCGACCGCCTGGCGAAGGCGGCGAGCGAGCGGGGCCTCGAGCCGGCGAACACGCCGTCGTGGGTGGACGAATCGAAGAGCCGCATCGAACGCCTCGAGAGCGCAGGTTAGAGGCCCGTAGGCCGGGGGCCGCCGCGGCTGGAGCCCGGAAGCCGCCTCGCCGAACGAAGCGAAGCGCGCGGAGCCGATTCTGGCGCCCGCGCCCTTTTTGGTGTCGGGAATCACCAAAACCGCCCTGACCTCCGGGGCGGGATCCCCCTCGGATCTTTCCGAGGCGAGGAACCAGAGCAGACCGGCTCCGCCGTTCAAGAGTTCCCCCGCGTGGGCCGATATGCAGGCCGGATGGATCGTGTGTCCGCGGGCGGGCTCGCGTCCGCCGGTCCCGATCGCCTGGGCGATCGACGCTCCGGTCCATGGAGGAACACATGAGGAAAAGCCTTCTCTTTTCCGTCTCGTTGATGGTGATGATCGGTGCGGGGCAGGCCTTCGCCGAGGACGCGATCGCTCCGGCCGAGGCGGCCGATTTCGACGTCGTCCTCGACCCGACTCCCGTGGCGTCCGCGACGACGGTTGCGGGTATCACGCTCGGACCGATCGGCGTGGATGACGAAGGTCGTCAAGGCCGACTGCATACGGTCGCGACCGGGGACACGCTGTGGGACCTCTCGGCTGCGTACCTGGGCACGCCCTGGGTGTGGCCCTCGGTCTGGATCGACAACGAAGACATCGCGAACCCGCACCTCATCCTGCCGGGCGACAAGGTCTGGATCACGGCCAACGAGATGCGCGTCGTGAGCGACGCCGAGGCGGAATCCTTTCTCCAGACGGCGGCCGAGGTCGCCCCGGAGCCGCCCGTCGAAGAGGACCTGGCCCTCGTGCCGGACCCGGCTGACGCGCAGCCCGTCGCGGCTACCGATCCGGTCGAGGACGAGGCGTCGACCCTCGATGCCTCCCCGGTCGAGACCCTCGAACCGCAGCCCGTTGGCCGTCTGATCACCGTCGCTCGCCGCGATGCCTACGGTTTCGTTTCCGAGGGAGCACTCTCCGGGGCCTCGTCGATCGTCGACAGCCCGACGCAGCGCACCTTCCTGGCCGCGGGGGATTCAGTCTTCGTCGGTCTCGGCGAGGGGGATACCGAGATCGGGGACCAGTTCATGATCTTCGAGGTCATCGACGAGGTGCGCGACGTCGAGACGAACCGTCTCCTCGGACACCACGTCGAGAATCTCGGATGGCTCGAGGTGAAGGAACTGACCGGTGATACGTCGATCGGCGAGATCCGGCAGTCCTACTCCGAGATCCGCCGCGGTGCGCGCGTCATGGTCCGGGAGAAGCTTCCGCGCCGCGTCGCGCTCCGGTCGACGCCGGATGCGATCGAAGGACACGTCGTGTTTCTGCCCTCCGACCGCACGCTCGCGTCGGACGGAGAGTACGTCTATCTGAATCGGGGCGAGTTCCATGGGCTGGAGATCGGAACCGCGCTCGAGGTCTTCGCAAGCGGCGCGATCCTGACCGAGCGCGAACGCCGCGTCGACGTCCGCACGCCGGACACGCCGGTCGCGACCCTCGTCGTCGTGACCGTGGACGCGGAGACCGCAGTCGCGTTCGTCCTCAGCGCAGATCGCGAGCTGGCGGTCGGTGACACGGTGCGCCCGGCCGTCGAGCGGAGCCTCGCTGCGCGTTAGCTCCTTCTCGCCGATCTCGGCACGTTCGAACCGAACGAGCCCGCGTCCTTCGACGCGGGCTCGTTTCGTTTCGGGGCCTGTGAGCGTGGGGGCACGTCCACGTGAACGCGAGCGCCGAAAGGGTGCCTTCGACCGCGTTGCGGTTTTCTTCGCCTTCGTCTTTGTACTCGCCTTCGCCCCGGCAGGTCCCGTCGAGGTGCGTCATCGCTGCTCCTGATTCTTCGGACCCCGATTTTGGCCGGGGGGACGCTCCGGCAGGCCTTGCGCCGGAGGAGGCGCTCGGCTGGATCGCCGTCCAGCGCCGGCTCGCCTTCGTGCCCGAGCGGATCCGTGACCGACTGGAGGCGGGGGAGAAACCCGCTTCGATTCTTCGCTGTCCGCCGCCACTCCCGCCCGGGCTCGCGGCGGCGCGCTCCCCCGCGCCGGCCCAGGACGTTCTGACCCTCGTGCGAATCGGGGCTCGGGTTCTGCCGTTCGGGCACGCGGACTACCCCGCGCGCCTCGCAGCTTTGTCCGACGCGCCTTCCGTGCTCCTGGTTCGCGGGGAACTGCGTGCGCTGTCCGGGGCGGCCGTTGCGATCGTCGGGGCCCGGGCCGCGACGCGGAGTGCGCGAACGCAGGCCCGCCGTTTCGCCCGCGCGCTCGCGGCCCGGGGGATCACGATCGTCTCGGGGCTCGCTCGGGGAATCGATGCCGAGGCGCATCGCGGCGCGCTCGAGGCCGGCGGGCGATCGGTCGGCGTACTCGCTTGTGGCCTCGACCGGATCTACCCGCCAGAGCACCGTGCCCTCGCTGACGAGTTGGCCGTCGACGGTGCCGTCGTGTCTGAGGTTCCGCTGGGGACCTCGCCGCGAAGAGAGCTCTTTCCGCTCCGCAACCGGATCATCAGCGGGCTGTGTCGCGGGGTGATCGTGGTCGAGGCGCGCCGGCGCAGCGGTTCACTGATCACGGTTAGACACGCGCTAGACCAGGGGCGGGACGTGTTCGTGGTGCCCGGTCCTTCGGAGGGTCCCTTCGCGGAGGGGAGCAATCGGTTGCTGCGTGAGGGCGCGATCGCCGTCACGGGGCCCGAAGACGTGCTCGAAGACCTCGGCGTCCGAGAGGCGTTCGGGGAGGCTGGGGCGTTCGAGGGGGCGAAGGGAGAGAAGTCGACGAGGGCCGGAGGAAAGTCGGCGGGGCTCGATCCTCTGGCGATGCGCTTGCTCGAGGCCCTCGACGGTGGGCCCTGCTCCCGGGAGCAGCTCCTCGCCGCGGTCGATGCCGCACCGGGGGCGATGGCGGCGAGCCTGCTCGACCTCGAACTGTCCGGCCGGATCCGCGAAGAGCGGGACGGGCGAATTCACCGGGTCTGAGCGTGAGGCTCGACGGTCGTGCGGCCCGAGGCCCGCAGTGGGGGGCGCGCTTCGCTACCTTCCGGCCGCGAGCGTCGCGGACTTTCGCCCGCCGCTCGAGCCCGGCTCCGACCGGGCGATCCCCCCAATGACAGATCGGGCCGGCCGCGCCGGCCCAACCGATTTCCCGGCGCAGTCGTGCGGGCTCGTTTCGCGGAGAGACGGGCGGCGTGGCTGCGTGCCGGAACAGGGAGTGGAGTTTTGGTCGCTGTCAGCGACGAGACGCAGTCGAGCGCGAACGGTGGAGCGGCGTCGAAGCCGGTGAGTGTGATCGGTGCTGGACTCGCGGGATGCGAGGCCGCGTGGCAACTCGCCGAGCGGGGGCTCTCCGTCCGGCTCTTCGACATGAAGCCGGAGCGACTCTCGCCGGCCCATGCCTCCGAAGACTTCGCGGAGCTCGTCTGCAGCAACTCGCTGCGCGCGAACACGCTCGGCAACGCAGTGGGCCTGTTGAAGGAGGAGATGCGGCGGCTCGGTTCGCTCATCCTCCGTGCGGCCGACGCGACCGCCGTGCCGGCGGGCAAGGCGCTCGCCGTCGACCGGGTCAACTTCGCGCGCACGATCACCGAGGCGGTCGAGGGGCATCCTCGGATCGAGATCGTGCGCGAGCGTGTCGCGAAGATCCCCGACGAGCGGCCGGTGATCCTCGCGACGGGGCCGCTGACGGATTCCGATCTCGCCGACGATCTCGGTCGGGTGCTCGGCGAGGAGTATCTCTACTTCTACGATGCGATCAGTCCGACGATCTACAAGGACTCGATCGACGAGTCGATCGTATTTCGCGCCTCGCGGTACGACACGGGCGACGAGGAGGCCGGCGACTACCTCAACGTGCCGCTCTCGCGGGAGGAGTACGACGCGCTCGTCGACGCGCTGCTCGAGGCCGAGACCGTGCCGCTGCATGCCTTCGAGGCGGCGATGTACTTCGAGGGGTGCCTCCCGATCGAGGAGATGGCCCGGCGTGGGCGGGAGACCCTGGCCTACGGCCCGATGAAGCCGGTCGGCCTCGAGGATCCGCGGACCGGTCGTCGACCCCATGCCGTCGTCCAGCTCCGGCAGGAAGACAAGGCCGGGACGCTCTGGAACCTCGTCGGATGTCAGACCAAGCTTCGGGTCGGCGAGCAGAAGCGGATCTTTCGGATGCTGCCCGGTCTCGGTGATTCCGTCTTCGCCCGCTTCGGCTCGATCCACCGAAACACGTATGTGAACGCGCCGATCCAACTCGACGACCGATTGCAGTTGAAGGCTCAGCCCGGAGTGCACCTCGCCGGGCAGATGGCCGGGGTCGAGGGCTATGTCGAGTCCGCGGCGCTCGGATTCCTCGTCGGCGTCGACGTCGCCCGCGCGCAGCTGGGGCAGCCGCGTGTCGCACCGCCCCCCGAGACCGCGCACGGCGCGCTCCTGCAGCATCTGCAGAATGCGGACGCGAAGCATTTCCAGCCTATGAACGTCAACTACGGGCTCTTCCCAGTCCTCGACCGGGACATCCTCCGCCCCCCTCGACCGGACGGCAAGCGAGGGAAGAAGCTGCCGAAGCGCGAGAAGAACCAAAAGCTGGCCGAGCGGGCCCTCGACCGGCTGGACGGGTTCGTCGCCGCGGTCCGCGGCGAAGGCGCCAGGCCGGAGGGCGGTGCATGAACTGGAGCCAGGCCGTCGACGGCTTCGGACGCCATCTCGGGATCGAGCGGGCACTCTCGCCGAACACTCGCCGTGCCTACGAGTCGGACGTCCGCCAGCTGACGGTTCACACCGGGGCGGAGGTTCCGCCGGCGAAGGTCGACGCGGACCACGTCCGGGCCTGGCTCGCGAGCCTTCATCGGCGCCGCAGTCCGGCGACGATGGGACGGAAGCTCGCCTCGGTTCGCTGCTTCTTCCGCTGGCTCGTCCGGGAGGGGGTGCGTGCCGACGACCCGACGGCGGGCTTGCCCATGCCGAAGCTCGAGAAGCGTCTGCCGAGGCCGCTCTCGATCGACGACTGTGAGCAGCTGATCACGAGGGACGATCGGCCGGTGAACCAGTCGGCGCCAGAGGGAGGCGACCGGGCACGACGACACGCGTGGATGACGCTTCGGGACCGCGCGCTGGTCGAGCTTCTCTACGGAACGGGCATCCGGATCGGGGAGCTCGTCGCCCTCGACGTTCGAGATCTCGAGCTCAGGGCCCAGGAGATTCGCGTGATGGGCAAGGGCGGGAAGGAGCGCGTCGTGCCCATCCCCGAGCAGGCGCGCCTCGCGCTCTCCGCTTGGCTCGACGTGCGACGTCATCCCGGGCTGATGAGTGAGCCGCTCTTCATTTCTCTCCGGGCACGGCGGGAAGAGCAGCCCCGGCGCCTCGCGGCGCGGGAGGCCAGGCGGATCCTCCGGGAGCGAGGGCTTCGCGCGGATCTCGGGGAGCACGTCCACCCCCACCGCCTGCGTCACAGCTATGCGACCCACCTGCTCGACATGGGGGCGGATCTCCGGGAGATCCAGGAGCTGCTCGGCCACGCGAGCCTCTCGACGACCCAGAAGTACACCGCCGTGTCGGTCGAACACCTGCGCGAAGTCCATGATCGGTCGCACCCCCGGTCGCGGAACACGGGGGCCAACGCGCCCGCGAAACCCAATACGAAGGCGACGAGATGAACGCGACGGAGAAGGCACGGTCCACCACGGTGGTCGCGGTCCTGCGCGACGGCAAGATCGCGCTGGCGGCAGATGGCCAGGTCACCCTCGGTGAGACGGTGATGAAGCAGGGCGCGGATAAAGTGCGAAAGGTCGGCAAGGGGCGGGCGCTGGTCGGCTTCGCTGGGGGGGTGGCCGATGCGCTCACGCTGCTCGAGCGGCTCGAGGGGAAGTTCGAGACCCATCCCGGAAACGTGCGTCGCGCGGCGGTCGAGCTGGCGCGTGATTGGCGGACCGATCGTGTGCTGCGGAAGCTCGAGGCGATGATCCTGCTCGGAGACGCCGAGACCCTGCTCATGGTGTCGGGCAATGGAGACGTGATCGAGCCCGACGACGGGGTCGCGGCGATCGGGTCCGGCGGCTCCTTTGCGCTCGCGGCGGCCCGCTCGTTGATGCGGCACAC